>CAZPPO010000239.1:0-1528 GCA_964588475.1 uncultured Eubacteriales bacterium | reverse complement strand
AGTCAATCCCTACAAAACGCAATAGAAGCCCTGATGTTCCTGTCAACTAAAAAAAGCGCGGGCGTAACGGAAATAGCTGGGGCAATAGGTGTCAACAAAAGCACCGCATATAGGATTATGCAGACCTTTCTTATCAACAATATGGTTGAGAAGAATCCCGAAACCCTGCGCTACAAAATAGGACCGGCAATACTCAGACTTTCACAGCAATATTACAGCAATCTTAATGCGGCAAGCATCTCAAAGTCTTATATGGCACGACTGAGTGAAAGCTTTGGCGAATCGGTTCACCTTTGCACCTTGTCAAATAATCGGGCTGTTGTGGTTGAACAGATAACCGCCGGGGGCAGGCTGATTGCGAATGCAAAAATAGGTGAGGCAGAACCGCTTTACTGTTCATCCGTCGGTAAATGTCTTTTGGCATATGCGGATAAAGACAGACAACAAAGGATGTTATGCGAAACAACATTTGAAAAGCATACCGAAAAGACAATAACCGATGAAACGGAACTGCAAAGGGAGCTTATAAAAATAAAAGAAAAGGGCTTTGCGGTGGATGACTGTGAATTGTCAGAGGAAATACGCTGTGTAGGCGCTCCGATTTTTAACAGTAAGGGCGAATGCAGCTTTTCAATCGGTGTATCAGGAGCAAAAAGCAGAATGACGCAGGAGAAAATTAACAAAATAGCACAAGAACTAATAAAGGTATCGGAAGCGATTTCCGGTGAACTGGGCTACTTAAAAAAATAAAAAAGGGGTGCTGATATGAAAAGGAGCATAGCATCAAAACTATGCTACGGCAGCGGAGATATATACGGCGGCGGGGCGTTTTTGGTTTTTTCGCTGTTATATATGAATTTTTTAATACTCGTTGAGGGACTTCCTGTTATTGCAACCTCGGCTATTATTTTAATCGGAAAATTCTGGGACGCTGTGACAGACCCTATTGTGGGCAGACTCTCCGATAAAACCCGTTCTAAATACGGGCGAAGAAGGCTGTATTTTTTGATTGGGATTGTTCCCGTCTTTTTTTCCTTCATTATGCTCTTTTACTCCTTCGGACTTCAGGGAACAACCGCAAAAATCGTTTACCACACATTCGCGTATATGTTTTTCGGTACTGCCTTCACAATAGTAATGGTTCCGTATAATGCTATACTTTCCGATATGACCTCGGACTATAACGAGCGGACCTCCTTTACAACGGTTAGAATGGCAATGTCCGCAGCCGCCTCACTGCTTTGTGCTGTTGTGCCCGGACTTATTATAAAAGCTGCAGGAGGCGCAGTGAACGGTCCTGCTCAAAAAACGGGCTATCTTGTTATGGCTGCAGTTCTTGCGGTCTTTTTCGGTATTTGCTGGCTTATTGTTTTTTTAGGCACAACGGAGAAGAAAAAGCTGCCTGCGGTTGAAAAAACCACCGCAAGGGATTGGATTTCTCTTTTTAAGAACAAGCCCTACCGCAACTTCCTCGGCATTTTTCTGACTTTCCAGATTTGCGTTGACCTGGTGCTTGCATTATTCATTT
>CAZPPO010000238.1:0-1558 GCA_964588475.1 uncultured Eubacteriales bacterium | reverse complement strand
GATTTTCGTAGACAATTTCGCGCCAAAGGGTGATTAGCGGCTTTTCACCGGCTAAGCCCGCAAGCTGGTTGTGAATCACATCCGCGCGGTCAATAATCTTAGATTCAATCCTGTTTATCAGTCTTTGCCTCATAGCCTCGGGTTTCTCGGGAGGGTTCATAATAAAATTATTTAAATCTCGTCGTATGGTGTATATACCGGAAATAAGGTCATTTAACTGGAGCACACGATTCCCGTAATCTGACAGGGCCTGCTGATGCGACAGCTGCTTGAGCATATCTTTGAGCTGTGCGACAATGTTGTCAAGCTTGTTGCTTATAGCGTCAAGCTTAATGTACATCTCCGCCATTTCCGCTTTCATTTGTGCCATACCTTCCTGAATTTTGGCAAGCTCCTCTTCAGTATGGTCTCCCTCGCCAAAGTTAATTCCGGCCTTATCGAGACCCCAGCCCATCAGCTCGCCTCCCGCATAGGATAAGGCACCCTCGGCAAGTGTAGTAGCTATCCAAGAAGCGGTACCGCTTTGTAGAAGCAAGGGCTCTCTAAAAGGATGGGTTCTTCCGGCCTTCATCTGTGGTATAAGCTTTTCAATAAACTGGTTTATACCGCCATTTTCATCTGATTCTCTCATAAACTGTGTGTTATTAAAATATTCGCTTGAAAGCTGCGTTCCACTCGGCAGGTCAATCAATTCGGGTATTTCCAGAAACTTCTTCACTGCAAAAGACGCATTTGCAAGGCTTTCTTCAGGGTAGTTGTCGAGATAAGCACTGACTATAGTCGTAACGGGATTAACATAAATTGTATCTGATTGAGCATTGTATTCGCGCACATCAGCACTAAGTTTAGCAACAAGGTCTTGACCGTTCTGAGTGCCACCCTCGGCTACAATTCTGAAATTTTCGGGCATTTCGTTGTTTGTTCCGATGAGGATCGCGCCTTGCTCGTCAACGGTAAGGCTTTGTGTTTTGAGAATTTGCTTTCCGCTCAAATCGTATAATTTTAAGACAGAGTCAAAGACAGGCTCGCCTGCGTATACCCAGCCGCTTAACGTGGTGGGCTCAATGCCGATATCGCAACCGGTAATCATCAGGAAAGAGAGCGTGAGCGCGAGGGATAAGGTATAGGCAATAATCATTTTAAGCCGTTTGAAAATCATAATGTTCTTCTTCCTTTAAAAATATTCAGGACAATATATCATCCGTTTGTCCGAGTGTTAGGCTAAGGCATAAAAAATGACTTAACAGAACTAAAACACACCTAAGAACTGATTCTATTAAGTAATATGTGCTAAAGTATTGCATTCAACAGACAAGTATCCCTTAGGTTAATATAAATAAATTTTGCGCAAGAAAATTGATAAGCTCAGCTTAGGTTATTATACAATTAGTTTTGTATAAATACAAGAATAATAATAAATTCTTGCCAAACTCCCTATCGATCCAAAAGTATCACCAGCCTGCGAAAAAGTCATGATTGAACTTTTTGACTCGCTTTTGTAGAACGGGCTTTTCTAATAGGCAAAATTAAAAGGTAGTCAGTCAATTTGTATCATTGA
>CAZPPO010000237.1:0-1573 GCA_964588475.1 uncultured Eubacteriales bacterium | reverse complement strand
CCATTTAGGATTATTAGGGTCAGCATTCATTTCCTCAAAATAAAGATAGGCCAGAATATCGGCGATTGAAAGTGAGCCGCCGGGGTGTCCCGAAGCTGCCGTATGAGTTGCCTCAAGGATGCCCAGCCGTATATTGGCGGCGGTCTGCCTTAAAAATGCAAGTTTTTCCTGTTCCATTGTTTCCTCCTCTGTATGTGTATGAAACTGATTATTGCACAGATAGATACATTATATAATAAGTGAGGGCGGTTGTCAAGAATTTGCTTGCGTAGGGGTAAGGTTATGATGATTTTTTGAGTTAGGGAACCACTGATTTAATCGCCTTTACACGCGACCCAAAACATGGTATAATAAAAGCAAGAAAAAGCAAGGCGGTAAAGAGAAATGAGCCAGATGACATTCAGCGATATAGAATACAGCGGACGCAAGAAGACAACAAAGCGCGAAAAGTTTCTTGACGCTATGGACAGCATCATACCGTGGGAGGAATGGGCAGAATATATAAAGCCGCATTATCCGGACGGAAAACGCGGACGCCCTACCCGCGGAATTATGACGATGCTGCGGATGTATCTGCTGCAAATCTGGTTCAATCTGTCAGATGAAGGTGTAGAGGATGCGATATATGACAGCTATGCCTTCCGAAAATTTATGGGGATCAACTTTATTGATGAACAGGTTCCGGACGCAACGACGCTCCTTAAGTTTCGCCATATGATGGAGCAGAGCGGTATCGGAGAGCAGCTTTTCCGCGCCATAAACTATGTAATAGAACAAAGCGGATACATGATGCGCGGCGGAACAATTGTGGATGCTACCATCATTAATGCCTCACCTTCAACCAAAAACGAAGAAAAAGCACGTGACCCCGAGATGCATCAGGTCAAAAAGGGTAACGAATGGCACTTTGGCATGAAAACTCATATAGGCGTTGATGCAGGCAGCGGACTTGTTCACTCAATGACCGTCACCCCCGCCAATGAACACGATATTACTCAGACGAGTAAACTGATTCGGGTTGACGACGAGGTGGTATACGGTGATTCTGGTTATCTCGGCATAGAAAAGCGTGAAGAAATCAAATCCGACGAGCATCTTTCAAGCATTGAATACCGCATCAACCGCCGCCCCGGCAAGCTGCCGAAAGTATCCGACAACGCTATCGATTGGGAACGTTATATAGAAAACCGCAAGTCGTCCGTGCGCTGTAAGGTGGAGCACCCTTTCAAAATCATCAAGTGTGAATTCGGATACAGAAAGGTCAGATATCGTGGACTTGCTAAGAATGCGAACCGACTGTTCGTGCTTTTTGCGTGCGTAAATCTTCTGATGTGTGTCCGCGCCGGGCGAAAACTCAAGCCTATCATGGGATAACTGCGCCCGTTTTGAGGAAAATCCTCGTTTTTTTCCACAGTGTGTGGAAAAATGATAGCGATTTTCGGTATATTTACTTTTCTCGGCCGTTTTTTATTGGCTTTATAGCCTTAGACTATTTATATTTGTGCTTTAATCAGTGGTTCCTTAGTTGTATAATTAAATATAAAAGTTTGGTGGTTATTAATTTTTATTATAT
>CAZPPO010000236.1:0-1577 GCA_964588475.1 uncultured Eubacteriales bacterium | reverse complement strand
TAACGACATTATTTTCACTCCGGTGTTTTATTCTCCCGAGGACTGTGTTTACCGTGAATTCGGCAAGGACCAATGGGGAGGCGCGGGTCAGCGAATAGTTTCAACCGTATTTGATCTTTCAAATGCTCCCTACTCGAATATGGTATTAGGCGAGGTTTACAATCTCCCGGGAAAATGGTCAAGCTATCCTCCTCATTTTCATCCCCAGCCGGAGGTTTATTATTATAAGTTCGACCGTCCCGAGGGCTTCGGTGCAAGCTTTATGGGCGACAAGGCATACAAGAGCACAGACGGCAGCATCCTTGCAATACAAGGAGGAAACGCTCACCAACAGGTTGTTGCCCCGGGATTTACAATGTATTATGTCTGGCTCATTCGCCATCTTGACGGCGACCCCTGGGATAACACAAGGATTTATCCGCAGGAATATGAATGGCTTGCAAAAAGTGAATAAACAAAGGAGAAATCGTTATGCCTATATTAACGACAGGTCAAGCTCTTGTAAGGTTTCTTGACAATCAGTATATTTCGTTTGACGGGAAAGAGGAGAAGTTCGTCGAGGGTATATTTACCGTATTCGGTCACGGCATAGTGTGCGGGCTCGGTCAGGCTCTTGACCGGGACAAGGGCAGCTTGACGGTATATCAGGGCAAGAACGAGCAGGGAATGGCTCATGCCGCTACGGCCTTTGCCAAGCAGCATAACAGAAGGAGAATTATAGCCTGTTCGTCCTCGATAGGTCCGGGCGCCGCTAATATGATAACCGCCGCGGCGACCGCAACGGTAAATAATATTCCCTTGCTGCTGCTGCCTGCCGATACCTTTGCCTGCCGTCAGCCCGACCCCGTTCTTCAGCAGTTTGAGCAGCCGTACTCCTTGAGCGTTACTACTAACGACGCGTTCAAGCCCGTATGCAGATATTGGGACAGAGTTTCACGGCCCGAGCAGCTGATGAGCGCGATGATAAACACTATGCGCTCGCTTACGGATACCGCGAACGCGGGTGCTGTCTGTATATCCCTGCCGCAGGATGTAGGCGGTGAAAGCTATGATTTTCCCGAAAGCTTCCTTCAAAAAAGAGTTCACAAGATAGTACGCACGGTTCCGTCCGAAGACGAGCTATCGGAGGCTGTTCGGGTGCTTAGCGACGCAAAAAAACCGCTTATTATCTGCGGTGGCGGTGTTCGCTACTCCGAGGCGGGAAAAGCACTTGAAAGCTTCTGTAAAAGCTTTAATATTCCCTTTGCCGAAACCCAAAGCGGCAAATCGGCCGCCCGCTCCTCGTGCGAGTACAATTTGGGCGGCATAGGGGTTACGGGTAACCTTGCGGGAAACACAATAGCGAAAGAGGCGGATGTAATAATCGCAGTGGGCTCGCGCCTTTCGGACTTTACTACGGCATCAAAATCCCTGTTCAGAGAGGATGCGCAATTTATTACAATAAACACTAATCGCTTTGACGCGTATAAGCTCGACTCTGTAAAGGTTGTAGCAGATGCGAAGCTTGCCCTGCTTGCAATAAGAAAAAAGCTAAAAGCATCTGGCTATGTATCGGGTTTTGTTAATGAGATTAAAAG
>CAZPPO010000235.1:0-1584 GCA_964588475.1 uncultured Eubacteriales bacterium | reverse complement strand
GTGCGTGAAAGCGATCAATATAAGAAGCTTTTTCAAAAACTGCTCGAAAATATTTTAAAGGGGGCGGTAATGTGAAACAGCTTTTAATTCTCAGCGGCAAGGGCGGCACTGGAAAAACCACAGTGGCAAGCGCATTTATTGAACTGAGCAAAGGACGGGCCTTTGCCGACTGCGATGTTGACGCTCCTAATCTTCATCTTGTAATATCTCAATTATCAAAACCGATAAAAATTGATTATTACGGCTTTGGAAAAGCAGAAATTGATCAGGAAAAATGTATCCGATGCGGTCTTTGCGAAGAAAACTGCAAATTCGGGGCGATAAAGGACTTCTCAATCGGTGAGTATGAGTGCGAGGGCTGCGGCGTCTGTGTAGAAATCTGCCCTGTACAGGCAATCTCAATGCGGGACCATGTGTCCGGTGATATGGTACTTTACAAAAACGATGAAAGAGTGTTTTCAACCGCGCAGCTTAAAATGGGCAGCGGAGCTTCCGGCAAGTTGGTTACGGCTGTCAAAAAGCAGTTGACGCAGGAAGCGCCTGACTTTCAACTGGCAATTATAGACGGGTCACCCGGAATCGGATGTCCGGTCATTGCGTCGATAAGTGGCGTGGATTTTGTACTCATTGTAGCGGAACCAACCATATCCGGTATGCACGACATGAAGCGAATAATTGAAACCTCAAAGCATTTCGCAGTTAGCTGCGCTGTATGCATCAACAAATTTGACGTGAATGAATATACCTCAAACGAGATTGAAAGCTATTGTAATGGCTTGTCCGTTCCGATAATCGGTAGAATCCCATATGACGAAACAGTTGTAATAGCGGTAAACAATTGTCAAAGTATCGCCTGTTATCCGAATAGCCCGGCAGGAAAAGCAATTGCGTCAATATGGAGCAACATTTATAACAACTATTTGAGCCGGTCGTCCCCCTTATGAAATGATGCGCAACGCGCTAACCCCAAGCTTATTCGATTCTAAGTAAATCTGTGAAATATTAAAGGAGAAATATATTTATGAAAATCGCTGTTGCATGTGAAGGAAAAACTATAACCGAGCATTTTGGTCATTGTGAGGCATTTGCTGTTTTTGAAGCGCAGGGTACGCAGATTATAAATAAGCAGTTTGTTTCCAATCCGGGGCATAGGCCTGGCTTCCTGCCCGTATTCCTTTATGAAAAGGGTGTGAATGTTATTATTTCAGGCGGTATGGGTGGAGGCGCGGTTGATATTTTCAATGAAAAAGGAATCGAGGTCATTACCGGGGCGTCCGGTGATGCGGAAACAGCGGCCAACAACTATCTGCAGGGCAAACTGAAATCAACGGGTTCTGTTTGCCACCAGCACTCTAATGAGGGAAAATAATCGTGTCTGAAATAAGAAAAAGCAAGCTCTGAAGCAATTGATTCTCAGGGCTTGCTCACTCTTGTTAAAGTGTTAAGTGCGAGAATAAGGAAGCCTGTTGTACAGTACGAACTATTTTATAAGGAGGAAGAAAATGTCATTGGGGACATTTACGTGGGTATCAATTTTTGCAATAGGCGCAATGATCGTAAACAGCGTTGGAATCTGGTTTGTTT
>CAZPPO010000234.1:0-1593 GCA_964588475.1 uncultured Eubacteriales bacterium | reverse complement strand
TTTCCCTCTCTTGAAATATTTGACCGCGTCGGCGGAGGAGACTCGTTTGCAAGCGGACTGATATACGGAATTATGAATTTTTCAGATATACAAAAGGCTGTCGACTTCGGAGCCGCGCACGGCGCTCTTGCAATGACAACCCCGGGCGACACCTCAACGGCAAGCCTTAAAGAGGTGGAAAGAATTATAAATAAAACGGGAGCGAGAGTTGTTCGCTAAAAAGGAGAGCGTAATATGGATAAAGAGGAAATACTCACTAAAATTCAGCAATGCGGTATCGTAGCTGTCGTAAGGGCGGATTCCGCGGACAAGGCCACACGCATAACGGATGCCTGTATTGAGGGCGGTGTAGCCGCAATAGAGCTTACCTTTACGGTGCCCGGGGCTCATAGGGTCATTGAGGCTCTTTCGCAAAAATATACAAGTGAGCAGATAATTCTCGGCGCGGGTACCGTGTTAGACAGTGCCACCGCAAGGATTGCGATGCTCTCGGGAGCGAATTATATCGTCAGCCCGTATTTTGATGAGGATACCGTCAGAATGTGCAACAGGTACAGGGTTGCGGTAATGCCCGGCGTAATGTCCGTAAAAGAAGCCGTAACGGCAATGGAGGCGGGCGCAGACATACTCAAGGTTTTCCCCGGAGAGCTTTTCGGACCGAAAATCATCAAAGCCATAAAAGGTCCTCTCCCCTATGCTAAATTGATGCCGACGGGTGGAGTGGATGTTAATAATGTCGCCCTGTGGATAAAGGCAGGCGCCGTCGCGGTAGGCGCCGGCAGCGCACTGACAAAAGGCGCCGAAAGCGGCGATTATAAAGAGATAACTAAAACCGCAAAAGAATTCGTTAAGAATATAAAGGAAGCAAGGAATATTTAAAAAGTACTTGCAAAAGTTCATAAGGTTTATTATAATACTCCTTGCGCTATATAGCTCAAGGAGTATCTGATTACTTCAAGCTTCCAACTTGCAACCTCCAACTTCCAACCTGCAACCTCCAACTTGCAACTTCCAACTTGCAACTTAACTCGCTGGTGTGGCTCAATGGCAGAGCAGCTCATTCGTAATGAGCAGGTTGTCAGTTCGATTCTGACCACCAGCTCCACAATCGCCGCGGACTTTGTATTGTCCGCGGCGATTTTATTAATAACAGCGGACAAAACGGCACATGCAAAAACCGAGAAAATAAGTGTTGAAATTTCAGATTAATATGATATAATTAGACCAGATGGTCTACACCGAGTGGTTTATAGAATTTTTTTCGGTCAAAGAGTTAAATTATATCTGCGGGAGGCTCATTTATGATAAAAGTTGAAGGACTATACCATTCGTACTCAAATGATGACAAATATGCCGTAAAGAATATTGGTTTCGAGGTGGAAAAAGGCGAAATTTTTGGCTTTCTTGGGCCATCCGGTGCTGGAAAATCGACAACACAGGGCGTATTAACGGGACTTCTGGATTTACAAAAAGGAAATGCAGTCGTAGCCGGTTATGACTTAAAACACCCAAAGAACGAGATGTTCAACCATATAGGGGTTTCGTTTGAACAGTCCAATTTATACAGCAAACTGACCGCAAAGGAGAATCTTG
>CAZPPO010000233.1:0-1637 GCA_964588475.1 uncultured Eubacteriales bacterium | reverse complement strand
CTTAACTGAAGGTCCGCGGTTCATAAGGCTGAGCAAGCCTCTGCGAACATTAACATCAGTTACATTTTTTGAGTTGATTGCAAGATATCCGTAACCGTTATTGTCCATAAGATCATAAGCAAGATTCGGATTTTCTTCAATAGATTTGATTAATTCTTTGTCCGAACTGGGATTTGCGATATCAATTTCCCCGGAGGCGAGAGCGGTCATAAGGTCGGCATCCGGAATATACTGCCATTTTACGAACTCAAGCTTGGGAACGCCTTCAAAATAATCCTTGTTTGCCGTACAAGTTGCAATATTATCGGCATAGCTCACCCAAACAAAGGGACCCGAACCAATAGGTGAATCCATGTTTGCCTTTATCGCTGAAACATCGCCCTTCTTGAAATCCTTCCCGTAATAATGCTCGGGAACAATAGTGGCATTGATATTGCGATCTCCGTAAATATCGACAGAGTCAAATAGAACCGTGCAGGTTAAGTCATCAACCCTTGTAATACCTGTGATATCGGAAACCGTTATTCCGTCATCGAGATTACCTTTAATGTATTCCTTCTCAGCCTTGTTTTGGTAATATGTCTGAGGGTCATATGCTGATGCATAATTCTCATATTCTACCTTGGCAAGGAGATTAAGCATTGCCTCAGCATTTGTTGCGTCAATCTTGCTTAATTCGTCTTCAAAGCCCTCATCTTTAATATAATCTGACCATGTATAATCGGTATCAACCAAGCCTGCGGGATCACCGTCCCACCAGCCCTCAAGATTGGTAGCTACAAGATAGTCCAAAAAATCTTTTTCCGAAATAACATCGGCCGCGTATTTTGCCTCAACAGATTTAGTAATCTGTTCAATTTTTTTGCTGTAATCTGCGTCATCATAATAGTATTCCTTAAGCCCTACTATATCAACTGTAAGAGGAAATGTGCTTGAAGGGCCGTCATAGCTTGGATCGGCAATTACCTTGTAATAGAAAATAACATCGTCAATTGTTACTGGTTCTGAGTCGGTAAACTTCATACCTGACTTAAGCTTAACAGTATACTTAACCTGAGTATGTCCGTCTTCCGCCTCGATTTGCTCATAAGAGATATTGCCGCCCCAGTCAATAAGGGTATTATCGGCATTAATTTTTTGAACCGCCACAAAAATCTGGTCCATTACTTGCATATCATACGCGTTTTCAACAAAGAACGGATTAAACTTTTCCTCGAAGTCGCTTGTTCCTATAACCAGAGTGCCGGATGGACCCTTGCCACCTGTCAGGTTACAGGATGCAGCTACTACAGTAAGGGAAAGCGCAAGCGATAGAAGCAAAGCTACAATTTTTTTCTTATTTAACATAATATTCCTCCTAAGTTTTTTATTTTAAAATGTATTTTGGAATACCTTATAGATAATATCACAATACGAAAAAAACACAAGACGCATAATCGTTATTGTAACCATTGTGTAATAATTTTGTAACCAGTAAAACTGAATATTTTAGCGTTTTATCGTGCTAACGTGACACTATGATACAATAATGTCGAATTTTAATATTACACAATTGTTACCGTTAAGCAAGCCCGAGAGCGTATTGCTTAAACAGGTTAACAAACATGCTGTTTTTAAAAAACATTTCGTCTAATATG
>CAZPPO010000232.1:0-1638 GCA_964588475.1 uncultured Eubacteriales bacterium | reverse complement strand
ATGGTTTGCCGCGTTTCCTGTTTTAGTGCAGGGTATAGGCGGAAAGGTCTTAAAAACGGCTGAAACGGCGGATGTTACCGTATATAAACGGCGTGCGGTATTTACTCTCGGAAGCGACACAGCCTTGACTGACAGAGGTGATGTAAAGCTTTCCCATCCTGTGTTTTCTCAAAACGGTCAGCTCTATGTGGCCGTTTCAGATGCCGCGAAAATATTTGATATGCAGTGGCAATATGCCCAAAGAAACAATTATATCAACTTTAATTGTCAAACGGAGGAGAAACCCTTAATTTAAAAAAAATAAAGCTCCCGCCCAAATTGAGACGGGAGCTTTTTTCGTTTAAATATTTAAGTCAATTACCTTATTAAGCCTTGCAGATTCAAAGATAGCCTCCATCAGCTTCATTGAGCGGCGCAGCTGGTCATGTGTGATAAGCTGCGGTGCACCGTTTCGAATTACTTCATATATATTGTCGTAATAGTCCTCCCAATTGACCCTAATCTTTTTTATCGGATATTTTCTGATTGTATCGTCCGTTCGCGGCGCCATTGTTTTCGTAAGACCCGTACCCGCCTTAATGGGAACGGCATCGATTTTTTCCCAGTTGCGAATTTTTATTATCTTTCCCTTTAAGTCCCAGTTTTCAATGATTGCTGTTCCGTTTTCACCCGCCATATACCAGCGCGGCGACGAGATAAAGTTATTAGTGTAAACCTCAACAAGCACTTCAAGGTCGTCCTCAAATTTTAAAATCGCCCTGAAGCCGTCGTCAACCTCAAAATTTGTTATGTTTGTAAGAGTTGCATACACGGTAAGAAGCTTTTTGCCTTGTGTAAGCATCAGTATTTGGTCAAGCAGATGGACACCCCAGTCAAGCACCATCCCTCCTCCATGCTCTTTCTCGGCGCGCCAGTCACCGGGAATGCCTCTTGAACCATAGACTCTTGAATCAATGGCAAATACTCTTCCGAGCTCGCCGCTGTCATATAGTCTTTTGATTGTGGCATAATCGTCATCCCATCGTCTGTTTTGATGTACAGTGAAAAGCATGCCTGTCTTCTTTGATGCCTCAATCATTTGCTCAAGGTCTTCGCTTGAAAGAGTGACGGGTTTTTCAGAAATGACATTTTTACCTGCCTTCATTGCCTTAATTGCTATATCCTTATGGCATTCATTATAGGTGGCAATTGTAATTAGCTCAACTCTCTTGTCATCAAGAACGTCATCCAAGGATTTATATGGGTGTATTTTCCGCTCTTTGGCAAGGTCTAAACGCTCTTGCTTAATGTCATACACACCAAGAAGATTGAATTTATCCATTTTTGAGATGCGGTCGGCGTGGTAACCGCCCATTCCGCCATAGCCAACTACCACGGCATTAATCTTTTCTTTCATAAATAGGTTTTCCCTCCACTTGACTTGATTTGGTTCTAATGGTATTATAATCAAGTGAAATATATAATTATATATAAGAAAAGATATATAAACTATAGAATAAGACACTATATGGAGGCTGTATGTTTCAAAAGATTGAAAAACATTTCGCAATAGAAAGCATCGGTTATCTTTTTGATAGAGTATTTTCAAAGAATTATGATTTTAAGGGAGAACGCCATGATTTTATCGAAATGGTCTAT
>CAZPPO010000231.1:343-1682 GCA_964588475.1 uncultured Eubacteriales bacterium | reverse complement strand
GGCAGGCATCGCAGATATCTGCTGTGGGCTATAATCCCCTTTGTAGCTTCATATATTATGAAATGGTATTCCTTCGGTATTTCCGCAAGTGGAAATTCAAGGAATATTTTTATTTATTATCTTTTGGCAAGCCTTCTTTACGGATGCTCTTATACAATGGCGAGTGTTCCTCACACAGCTATGCTGCCTTCTATTGCTCCTCGATATTTTTTAAGAACTCAATTCAAGATGATTGAGTATATAATGAATTCAGTCGGTCAGATTTCGTCTTTTATTTTTACTGCAATGGCTTTAAGCGGTTTTAATATTAAGGTTGCCCTCGGAGCTCTTCCCGATCCCTCTCCTGTCGACCGACCTAAATATATGATGGTTGGAATAATTCTTTCCATTTGGTTTTCACTTTCCCTTGTTTACACATTTTTAAACACCTATGAGCCATCGTCAAAAAACAGCGATTTCTCTTCCTTTTCAAAAAGAAATATTGCCGCTGAGTATTTAAGCGTCTTTAAAAATAAAGCATTTAGACAATATTTTATTATTAGCCTGTTTTATATGATAAGTAAAGGGCTTTACAGCTATACGGACCAATACTTCATCATTAGTGTGGCGAATAAATACAAGCTTTTTAATACGCTCAATATTATCGCCGGAATAGCTGAAGCAAGCGGCTCTCCGCTTAATTTTCTGCTTGTAAAATATAAGGGAAAGCAGTTTTGCGGTAAGCTGTTAGGTCCTTTTATGGTAATAGGTCTAATTCTAAATATATTTATAACACCGACTACTCCTTCGGCCGTTTCAACTGTAATAATATTGATTTCGTCTATACTCTATAATTTCGGTTTTTCAGGTCCGGGATTTGTAGCTGTCAATATTCAACCTGATGTTATTGATATAGATGAGCTTATTACCGGTGAAAAACGTGAAGGTATGGTTTCGACCTTCAAGTCTTTTTTCTTTAAGACTATTTCAAGCTTTATGTCGTACGCGGTTGGCTTTTCCCTTGAAGCCTTCGGATATGACACTCAAAAAAAAGAACCCCAATATCAAACTAAAAAATCACTATTCGGACTTCGCCTAAACTTTGTAATACTGCCTGCAATATTCGCGGCTTTTACCGTGTTTGCCACCTACCGTTATAAAATGACAAAAACGGACCATGAGATTATTAAAGATCTGATAAAACAAAAGCGTGAAACAGGTGAATGTACCGTAAGTGAGGAACAAAAACTAAAAATCGAGCAAATTTCGGGGCAAAAATGGGAAGATATGTGGATAGGAAAAGACGTTGTAGCCTTAAAGCATTAACAAGCTGAAATTAAGAAACAGGGAGTGAAACAAG
>CAZPPO010000231.1:0-332 GCA_964588475.1 uncultured Eubacteriales bacterium | reverse complement strand
ATGCCTATCCTTCCGACTCCTTTGGATGAAAATGACAATATTGATACGGAAGATATATTTTCATTAGTTAATTACTGTCTTTCTGCCGGCTGTAAAGCTATTGGTCACCTTGCTGGCGCATCGGAATATCAAATGTGCTCAAAAGAAGACAGAGAGGTTATTATTAAAGCAACTGTAGCCGCAACCGCAGGCAGAGTACCCGTATTTATCGGAACTGCCGCAAATTCAATAAAAGATACTATATATAATACAATGCTTGCAGAATCCTTGGGCGCAGATATTATTATGCTATGCTCTCCCCCCATAGGAAAAGCGGATGCCGAGGAAATCAA
>CAZPPO010000230.1:0-1707 GCA_964588475.1 uncultured Eubacteriales bacterium | reverse complement strand
GTCTTTTTGACATTCGATATCAGATTTGTTTTCCAAATCTGCCAAAAGAGAAAAAACATTGAAAGCCTCTTTTCCCGTTGACATAAGGGCTACCGAGGCATCATATGAAATAGCACACGGCGCGATTAATCGTCCCACC
The DNA here is from genome assembly GCA_964588475.1 of uncultured Eubacteriales bacterium. Classification (GTDB taxonomy): domain Bacteria; phylum Bacillota; class Clostridia; order Oscillospirales; family Acutalibacteraceae; genus DTU089. The sequence goes on along the minus strand of CAZPPO010000230.1, from coordinate 1,568 downwards.
CACTTCAATATGCCTTTTGATTTTGCAAGGTTCGAGGTCTGTGCTCATAAATGGGCAGACCTTTCCCAAACGGATTACGGAATAAGCATCCTGAATGATTGCAAATACGGGTATGATATTCACGGCAACAGAATGCGTATTACTCTTATGCGCTCTCCGAATTGTCCCGATACAACCGCCGACCGAGACATTCATAAGTTTGTTTATGCTTTTTATCCGCACAGCAATCGCTGGCAGGACGGCAAAACCGTTAACAAAGCCTTTGAACTTAATATGCCGCTTGAAGCTTTTTATTTAGAGGGCTCTGATGATTCACAGACAACGGAAAAATCATTTATAGGGCTTGCGTGTCCAAACATAATTATTGACGCATTCAAAAAGGCCCAGGATAGTAAAGGCTTTATCATAAGAGTATATGAAGCTGAGGGTAGAACAAGCCAAGTCTTGTTAAAACCATGTTTTTCAAAATTTGACTTATATGAATGCGATATGATGGAGGATAACGAAAAACTATTAAAAAAAGAAGTCGAGAGCTTAGAATTTAAGATTTGCCCATATGAGGTAAAGACCTTCAGATTGATACCTGTCAGGGCGCATGGAGATAATCAGTAAATAATGTTTGAAATATACAGCAAAAGATGATACTATACTATTAATAATTTGCAAGGGAGGACTTGCTTTGGACGAAAAAAAAGACCAAGAGCTAAGCTCTAACCGGAAAAACCCGAATGACGGAAAGCCTGAAAAGGCACGTGACATTGTTCATAAATATGATGAAAAAACAGACTACTCGGAAGACGAGCTTGAAAATGAGCTTGAGCATCTTTCGGAGCTTTTTAAATCGCAGCTTGATAAAGCAACAGAGGAATTTGAAAACGAGCCAAATGGGATAGAAACAGACGAAGATGTCATAGAGCTCGATGATATAAAAGAGCAGCTCGAAAAGGAAGTCATATCGGATGATATGCTCTGCCGCTGCTGCGGTGAAAGAGCAAGAGATATCAGCTGCAACGAGGACTATGAGTACTGTGCTCAGTGCCGCGAAGGGATGAGGCATTATCCCATAGGAATACAGTATCTGCTGCTTACATTCTTAACAGTGTTTTTAGCAGGCGTGTCGGTATTTCTGTTTATTAAAAATTTCGACGCCATATATCGTGTTCGTGAAGCCGAGGTGTTTTTAGCAGAGTCAAAAATGACAAGTGCGGCAGAGAAATATAAGGACGCGGATTTTGTTTTCTCGGAGAAGTCCCTTAACGCAAAAAGGCTTAAGCTCAAGCAAGTCGAGACCTCGTTCAATTCCATTTCTTCCTTCGGAGCGTTAAACACTCTTTCAACAAAGCTTGATTCAATTCTAAGCCCTCTTGAGTACAAGCTTTTCTGGAATTTGCGCTACTACAAATTAAGAAATGAGCTGCTTACCATTTCCGCGACACTTGATGCGTATTCCGATATTGTTTCCCCATTCAAAGATGAAGAGACATTGCCATATGACACATTAGTGTCGCAGCTTGAGCAGCTCATAGGTAAAACAACAGAGATTCCTGCGCCCAAAAGCTCGAAGGTTT
>CAZPPO010000229.1:0-1719 GCA_964588475.1 uncultured Eubacteriales bacterium | reverse complement strand
CAACTTCTTTTATTTCCTCAGCCAGTTTAGCAAAATCTGCAGACAATATTGAAGGGCAAATCATTTTCATCAGTTATTCTCCTTCTTTTCTTTGGATTTATCCGTTGTAGTTGATTTTTCTTTAGATTTTTCTGTGTTCGTAGGTTTACCATTCGATTTCTCAGTCGGAGATTTCTCTTTAGATTTATCCATGCCGTTATCCTGCTTTTCTTTTACCTTATCTTCTGCGGGTACAGTCTTATTTTTCTTAGGTTCAACCTTATTTGTATTATTATCTTATCAGAGGAAATCCTCTATTATTTCAGCAATATGAACAGGTTCGGGCTCCTCCCTTTTCAGGAGGGAAATTACTCTTAAGGCATGGTCCTCAGATACGGAGAAATCTTCGATTTCATAAATCAGTCTGCCGCTGATTTCTGCTTTGATTCCATAAACTTCCGTGGGTGCATTTTGGTATTCGAATTGTTTTTTGCAGCTAATGAGCGAATAACAAGTTTTTAACAATATAAATCACCCTTTAACGATGTAATACCATAATATTACTAAAAAAGGCAGATGTTGTCAAGTAAAACGTGATAAAATATCACAAAGTTTTATTGATTTAATTATTTATCACTTTATATGAGTAAAAACTTTTATTTTCTATCCCTTTTGTATTCTAAAAATATAAAAAGCATAAGTAAAACTAATGCTGCTGCCGATACCATAAGTCCGATCTTAAGTCCCGGCACCTCATATCTCATTTCTAACGTGTGCTGCCCCGCCTCGACATCAAGTAAAATCAGATGGGTATCCTCTGGGCATAAAACCTCAACCTCTTCACCGTCAATGTATGCACTCCAGCCGTCGCTGTAGGGGATAGAAGTAAAAATCATCTGATTTTCCTTAGCTGCCACTGTACCCTTAATATAAGAGCCGTCGTATTCCTCGATTTTGAGAGCGCCTTCCTTAAGGTACTCGTAGCCGCGGAAAAATTTCTCTTCATCAAGACTGTAGAAGGAAAATTGAACTATTGATTCGTTTTTATCAACCTTTTTTCCTTTAAGATACTCCTGCTTCGCAGAATCGGAAAGCTCCGCTGTCAGAGTAACGGTGTCACCCTTCTTTATACCGATTAAGGGTATCAAGGGGGCAGCAAGGTTTTGCATATACAAAATCTCGCGCTCTTTGCCCCCCGCAAGGATGGTCAAATTATTAAACATATCGGACGAATAGATTAAATACACAGGTTCATCGGTCTCTACCTTGAACGTGTTTGTTACCTTAACCGTTTCCGGTTTTGTATATTTAATGAGGTATTTATCCCTTGTGAATTCTGCGAGCATTTCCGGCGTCATGTTCATAATGCTTTCGTCTTCTTTAATTAAATGAGACAAAAGGTCTGTTTCTGCGTTTTGAGCCTTAATTTCTCCGGGCTCCTGTCTCGTAAAAACATCCTTGATTCCCGTGGCGTTTTCAAACAATGAATTTTGAGACTTAAAGCCGGAGAGCATTGTTGCGAGCCAGTCCTTTATACCTTCATTTACGGCAAACGCCAAGGGCAGAGGATATTTATATTCATATGCGTTTAAACCGCATTCTTGTTCATCCTTATCAGAAAGGCCAAGAGGCTTATAATAAGTATCGTCTCTATCCTCGTCAGAGAAATCATAAAGATATTTCAAAGCGAAAAAAGAGTCAAAAACAGGAGTCTGCTTGCCGTAAATGATGGCATTTTGC
>CAZPPO010000228.1:0-1774 GCA_964588475.1 uncultured Eubacteriales bacterium | reverse complement strand
TCGAATAAATTTACTTGACTTTCCGGTTCTGACCACGCATTAGTGTAAATAGAATAATCGTCCTTGGTTTTGTCAATAATGATATTGCGGCATAAACGAAGCAACGCAGGAGTGCGACTTCACGCGTGCTGCGGCTTATACGGTGAAGCGGCGGGAGAATCTTGCCGCTTTTCCGTTGGCTTTCAAAAAAATTATTTCACCGGTAAGCCTTGAGCGTATAAACTCCGGGAGTTTGAGGGCAGAGCCCTCAAGATTATATCTATGCCGCAAATCTATCTGCAAAAAATATCATAATTTGGCTGTACACGAGCCCCCAGTCGCGTACCGGCATCGTCCATTTCTTGGTTATTTCCTTCATCGATAAAAACACCACCTTGCGTATTGAATCGTCGGTCGGGAATATCGCCTTTGCTTTAGTAAACTTGCGCACCATTCGGTGATAGGCTTCCACTGCGTTTGTCGTATAAATCAAGCGCCTTATCTCTTCCGGAAACTCGAACAGCGTGGTAAGCTCGGCCCAATTTGCATCCCAGGACCGCAGAATGGAAGGATATTTTCTGTCCCATTTTTCCCTGAATTCCTCTTTAGCATACTCTGCATCATCAAGATTGACGGCGCCGTAAATCTTCTTCAGGTCGGCGCAAACCGCTTTTCTGTCCTTGTAATTGACAAATTTCGTTGAGTTGCGGATCTGATGAACGATACAAAGCTGTTGTTTTGTCTTTGGAAACACTGCATTTATTGCTTCTCCGAGCCCCTTTAGGTTGTCGTGGCAGGCGATAAAGATGTCTTTTACGCCGCGCTTTTTCAGGTCTGAGCAGACCGACGCCCAGAAGCTTGCGCCCTCATTCTCGGACAGCCATAAGCCAAGTGAATCTTTTTGTCCGTTCATGTCGATTCCCAAAACCGAATAGTTGCATTTGTTTATAATTTGACTGTCTTTGCGGCTTTTGAATACTATTCCGTCAAAATAAATAACCGGATAAATTGATTCAAGCGGCCTGTTTTGCCATTCGTTTATTTCGGGTAATATTTTATCTGTGATTTTTGAAATCAAGGTTTGAGGAATATCTGCACCGTATATTTCCCGCAAGTTGTCCTCAATATCCCTCTGGCTCATGCCTTTTGCATACATTGCCATGATTTTCTGCTCGATTTCATCGGTTCGGGTTTGTCTTTTTGCGAGAACCTGCGGTTCGAATTCCCCGTTGCGATCCCGGGGAACCGCTATTTCAGCTTCTCCGTAGTCGCTTATTATGGTTTTATGGTTGTATCCGTTTCGGCTGTTGCCGCTGTTATTGCCCCTGATGCTGTTTTTCTCGTAACCCAGGTGCTCGTCCATTTCGGCTTCAAGCATCTCTTCGATTGTCCCGGCAAAAAGTCGCTTTAGTTTCATCTGAATATCCGCCGTGCTATGGCAGTCGCTCATCAGTATCCTTACAAGTTCCTTTTCTTTGTCCGTCAGGTTGTTTTTCGATTGTCTCATTGGTTTAACCTCCATCTTTATTTGTGGAGATTATTCCCATTTACACGGGTGAATATTCAGACTCCTAGTTTAATAATTAATTATACCACTTATATTAAAATATGGTAATTAAAATTAATTTACAGAAAAAACTCTGCAATACATATATATGTGTAGGCATAATAAGTTACAGAGCTTTTCAAAGATTTTTTTATAAAAAAATGCTATATTTAATTTTCTTATTCTAATTCTATAATATGTAAAAGAAATTACAATTATCCTAATGGGTAATCATTATTACATCAGAAT
>CAZPPO010000227.1:337-1801 GCA_964588475.1 uncultured Eubacteriales bacterium | reverse complement strand
TTGAGCGCCCGATGACCACGACTCTTGCGGAGTATCCTGATGAGGCAACTGTTAAGTATCCCTATGACCCTGCAAAGGCACTTGAGTTCTTCAAGCAAGGCGGATACACTCAGAAGGACGGCAAGCTTGTAAACGCTTCCGGAAAACAGCTTTCCGTTAATGTTTACATTGGAGGCGAGGGTATCGGAGACCATCCCGGTTATGCTATGCTTACACAGACGGCTGCCGACCTGAAGGATTTAGGCGGAGAGCTTATTATTCAGGACGTTCAGTTTTCTGTGCTTCAGGCTGCTATGAATGACGGTTCGGCAGATATGTTCGTGCTTGCCTGGGGTGAAAGCAACACATGCGACCAGTCCACCATTTATATGACAAACGGCGGACAGAACAGAACAGGCATAAGCAACAAAGAGCTTGATAAGCTTCTTACGGACATCCCGAAGACCATTGACCTTGAAGCGAGAAAAGCTAAGGTTGCCCAGGCTCTTGATATAGTTATGGACGAGGCTGTTGAGCTTCCGCTTTATCAGAGAAAGAATATGCTCGCATACAATGTTGCGGCAATTGATCAAACAACGCTTCCCGAGACCTCGACATACTGGACCTACGAGAAGGTTCTTTGGAAGGTTCAGATGAAACCGGAGGCAGATATTTCTGCAACTGATACCTCGGCTTCTGCTTCAGATATCTCAAGCAGCGTCGCAACCGATACCTCAGCGGGATAAAACAGAATAATAAAAAGTATTGAAGTATTACTGATTGGTCTCATATCCCACCTGATATAATCAGGTGGGATATGTAGTTAGAAAGAGGGAAAACAAACAATGCGGCAATATATCTTCAGAAGAGTGATGATAAGCTTTATAGTGCTTATCGGAGTCTCGATATTGCTTTACGCTTTAGTCAGATTGATGCCGTCTGACTTTATAGATATGACTACCGCCGGAAATGTCAAGATGTCCGATGAGATAAGAGAAAGTCTGAAGGAAGCTTACGGGCTTGACAAAGGAATTGTCGAGGGCTATATTTCCTGGATTTGGTCTGCACTCCACGGCAATTTGGGAATTTCTTTTATTTATAGAAAGCCCGTAACTGAAATTATTGCAAAATATGCTCCGATTACATTTTCAGTTGCTTTAATAGCGCTTGTCCTCGAGGTTCTCGTTGCCGTTCCTTTAGGCATTGCGGCAGCGAAGAGACAATATTCAAAAGCGGACTACTTAATTGTGTTTTTTGCCTTTATGGGGATATCATTGCCTATATTCTTTTTTGCACAAATACTTAAGCGCGTCTTCGGCTTTTACGGCCTTGATATTCTTCCCGTTTCGGGAATGCTTACCGCAAGGGCGACATATGTCTCATTTACCTTTGCAAAGCTTCTTGATTACGCTCGGCACCTTGTCCTTCCTATATCGTGCTTTGTTATTACGAGTGTCGGCGGACTTTTGCGTTATACCCGAACTA
>CAZPPO010000227.1:0-327 GCA_964588475.1 uncultured Eubacteriales bacterium | reverse complement strand
CTTGGGCGCAGACTATGTGAGGACGGCAAGAGCAAAGGGCCTGTCCGAAAAGAAGGTTATAAACAAGCATGCCTTCAGAAACACCCTCATACCGATTGTCACAATGGTTGGCGCAATGCTGCCGTCTCTCTTTTCAGGGGCAGCTATTACCGAAAGCCTGTTCGGACTTGACGGATTGGGAAAAATCGCTCTTGAAGCCTCGTACAGAGCAGATATACCTTATCTGATGGGATTTAATATGTTTCTTGCAATTTTGACACTTGCGGGAACTCTTATTGCAGATATTCTTTACGCCGTAGTTGACCCGCGCGTGAAGTATTGAGGAGG
>CAZPPO010000226.1:1281-1824 GCA_964588475.1 uncultured Eubacteriales bacterium | reverse complement strand
AACGGTGACGGCAGATTAACGTATCCCGAAGCTTTCGGCATAGACACTTGTTTGGTTCTTACTCGTACGGAAAACGGGACTTGGCGATACGATACATTATTAAATAAATATTATGCTTCATATACTTGGGGCGGTGCAGATAATTTTGCGTGGCATTGGGGTCACGACCCTAACGGTGTTGGTCAGCAAAGGGCATATATGACTGTAATATACCCCAACGCTCAGGCGGCGTTAGACGATTATGACAATTTTGTTTTTCCTAATTTTTTTGATGGAGATGTAGTTCAAACCGCAAGTTCTACCGGTGTTTCGCATACTATGATTATACATGATCAATTCGAACAAACAGAATTCTACAATCCTGATATGTATTTAGCTCAACACACTAATAATCGGGTAGAAAAATCACTTTATGAAATGTTAACTATTTATAGAAATGACCCTAATACAATGTTTATTTTTCATAGAATAAAATAACTTTTAAGAAAGTTAGCATTAGAACAGATAAATGAGGTTAATAATCAGGAGGCGGTTTGTGTATGA
>CAZPPO010000226.1:0-1271 GCA_964588475.1 uncultured Eubacteriales bacterium | reverse complement strand
TATGAAAAAAAGATCTTTGTTTATCGCGGCGGGAGCGATTACTCTGGCGCTGTTGATGGTTTTCGTTATTCTGTTGAGCAAAAACCGGGTTCCCGGAACCCGCTTAAACGGGAATTCGACAAACGCCTCCGGGACGCAAAGCTCGGTTGGCAATACGGATAATAATGTCGGCGCTACGGGAAATGCAGTCTCGGACGCCTTGCAAAATACTGAAAAATATCAAATGTACAGTAATAGCAGTGCCACAAAATTTGAATATGAGCTGAAAAGTTCTTACAATTCACGGGAAGAAGTTTTGCGGGAAATTGACGATTTAAACACATGTTATAAATATTTTTGTGATAAAAAAGAGTCGTCTGTTGTCTCAAAGGCAAAGGAGACAAGAGATGGGCTAATGAACATTTTAGAAGAAAAGATAAAGGCCTATCCGCCAAGCGACGAAGAAATTCTGCAAAGCAAAATATACGTTATGGAGCAAAAAATCGACGGTTTAGCGATGCTCGTTTATACGGCGGAAATTGACTTAAGCAACCGTCCCGACAACGAGGAATACAGACAAATATATCAAACGCGCAAAGCGGAATATGAGGAAGCAAAGAAAATTGAGAACAAATATAAAAAAGGAGAGATCACCGTAGACGAAGCCTTAAAACAGCTTGGCGTAGTTTTCACGGGTCTTTCTTATTAAGACGCTGCGGCTCGCGCTACCGAAGCTGAGCGTACAGAGATTTTGCTTTTGAAAAAGGGTTTGACAGACGCGCTTCGACAGCACCGTCGGCGCGCTGTTTTTATTTGCTCTGACGGCCGTTCAGAGGGCATTTAACGCTTCAAAACGAATAATAAATTCCGGTGTGACTGTGATACTTGACAACGATTTTCATATTTGCTAAAATGAGCAGACAATTAACTGGGAAGTGTTTTTATTGCAGTATACATCAACAAGAAACAACGCCGTAAGCGTCTCCTGTGCAAGGGTCATAACGGAGGGTCTTTCACCCGACGGGGGTCTATATATACCGACCGAAATACCGGAGATTTCGCTGCAGGATATTATGCGGCTGGCGGATAAAAGCTATATAGAGAGAGCCAAAACCGTTTTGTCCTTGTTTCTTACCGATTTCACAGCGCAGGAAATAGACGCATGTGTTGAAGGCGCGTATAAAAAAGATAAATTTGATTCCATTGCCATAGCGCCGGTAGTGAGGCTTACTGATAACGAATATATTCTTGAGCTTTTTTGACGGCTTCCTGATATTGTGAGATGAAGTCTA
>CAZPPO010000225.1:0-1828 GCA_964588475.1 uncultured Eubacteriales bacterium | reverse complement strand
GAGTACCTATGATATCATTATTATGAAGGAGGGAAGCGAAGTGCCAAGAAGAGGCAAGATAGCAAAACGTGATGTTTTGCCTGATCCGCTTTACAAATCAAAATTAGTAACAAGGCTTATCAACAATGTTATGTATGATGGAAAGAAAGGTGTCGCTCAAAAAATAGTTTACGACGCTTTTGAAATTATCAGAGTGAAAACGGGTAAGGAGCCGCTTGAAATTTTCGAGGCGGCGATGGAAAATGTAATGCCCGTGCTTGAGGTTAAGGCCCGTCGAGTTGGCGGTGCAACCTACCAGGTTCCTATGGATGTTCGTGCCGAAAGAAGGCAGACTCTCGGTCTGCGTTGGATTACAGCATATTCACGAAGCCGTTCTGAAAGGACCATGAAGGAAAGGCTTGCAAATGAAATAATGGATGCCGTTAATTCTCAGGGCTCTGCCTATAAAAAGAAGGAAGACACGCACAAGATGGCGGAAGCCAACAAGGCTTTTGCACATTTCAGATGGTAAAATCATAATTTTACCGATTTTTAGTTTTCATATTGGAGGATTTTATGCCAAGGCAGCTCTCGTTGGAACTTACCAGAAACATCGGCATAATGGCGCATATTGATGCAGGAAAAACCACCACTACCGAGCGTATTCTTTTCTATTCGGGAATATCGCACAAGCTCGGAGAGGTTCATGAAGGCGCAGCTATAATGGATTGGATGCAGCAGGAACAAGAAAGAGGAATTACCATAACTTCTGCCGCAACCACCTGTTTTTGGAAGGGACACAGAATAAATATAATTGACACTCCCGGGCACGTGGACTTTACGGTTGAGGTTGAGCGCTCTTTAAGAATTCTTGACGGCTCCGTTACGGTAATGTGCGCAAAGGGCGGAGTGGAGCCGCAGTCTGAAACCGTTTGGAGGCAGGCTGATAAATACAATGTTCCCAGGCTCATATATATCAACAAAATGGATATAACGGGGGCAAACTTTTTCAATGTCATAAAAATGGCACACGAGCGGCTTAAGTGTAACGCTGTGCCTATTCAGCTGCCTATCGGCTCAGAATCCGATTTTAAGGGAATTATTGACCTTGTAGAAATGGAAGCTAACATCTATTATGACGAGTTAGGCTTCGATGTCAGGGTTGGGAAAATTCCCGAGGATATGCAAGAGTTAGCTTTGAAGTATCGCGAGCAGCTTCTTGAACATGTGGCGGAGCAGGATGATGCATTACTTGAGAAATACCTAAAGGGCGAACCCATATCCGTTCAGGAAATAAAGTCTTGCATAAGAAAGGCAACCTTATCAAATCTTATGGTACCTGTAGTTTGCGGTACCTCGTACAGAAATAAGGGAGTGCAAAAGCTACTTGATGCCGTTGTGGATTATATGCCCGCGCCTACGGATGTTGAGGCTATTAAAGGCAAAAATCCTAAGAAGGATAAGCAGGAGCAGCGTCTTAGCTCTGATAATGAACCATTTTCCGCGCTTGCTTTTAAGATTGCCACAGACCCTTTCGTGGGCAAGCTGTGTTTTTTCAGGGTATATTCGGGTAAGGTAGAGGCAGGTGCCACGGTTTACAACTCTGTCAAGCAATGCAGAGAGAGAATGGGGCGCATTCTTCAAATGCACGCAAATCACAGGCAGGACCTTGATTGCTGCTATTCGGGAGATATTGCCGCTGCGGTAGGTCTGAAAAACACTACTACGGGAGATACGCTTTGCGATGAGAGGCATCCCATAATTCTTGAATCGATGGAATTTCCGGAGCCCGTTATAAGAGTCGCTATAGAGCCAAGAACAAAAGCAGGACAGGAAAAGATGGGCATTG
>CAZPPO010000224.1:0-1853 GCA_964588475.1 uncultured Eubacteriales bacterium | reverse complement strand
GAGGGCTATATGGATGTTATAGCTCTTAACAGCGCCGGCTTTACAAACGCTGTTGCGGGTTTAGGCACTGCACTTACTCCCGCCCAGGTCAGCTTGATATCAAGATACGCCAAAGAGGTAATGATTTGTTATGATTCCGACACGGCGGGAAAGCAGGCAACCGCCAAAGCAATTTCACTTTTTTCGCAAACAGGAGTTAAGGTTAGGGTTATAGACCTGCCCGAGGGCAAGGACCCGGATGATATTATCAAGCAACAGGGAAAGGAGAGCTTCAGATCTCTTTTGGATGTCTCTGCAAATGATATTGAATACCGACTGAGCTTAGAAAGGAAAAACCATAATCTACAGACAGCAGACGGTAAAATCAGCTTCCTTAAATCCGCCGCTGTAATTCTTGCGCTTAACGGAGGTTCTATCGAGAGGGATATTTATGCCGCAAAGCTTTCGGACGAGCTCGATGTCGATAAGAGCGCAGTGCTTCAGCAAATAAAGCTTGTAGATGTAAGAAATGAGCGTGCCCGTCAAAAAGGCTCAATGCGTCAAGCGGGAATGGAGATGAAAAAACTTTTTAAGGACCTGCTGCCACAAGGTCATGAGGATTTGCGTATAATCAAGGCTCAGGAGATTTTGCTTGCAAATATAATAACAAATCCGTCCTTTTTGACAAAGCTTGAGGGAAGAATGTCAAAGGAAATTTTTATTACGCCCGTTTATCAAAAGGCTTTCGGGATAATATCCGAAAGAATATTAAATAACAACGGGCTTGATATTATTTATCTAACGGGTGAGTTTACTCCGGATGAAATGGGCGCGGTTTCAAGACTTTATGCTGCAACTATCCCTATAAGTAACACCTTAAAGGAATGTGAGGACTGCATTACAGTGTTGCTTGAGGAAACAAAAAAATCGGAATTTAAGGATGTTTCGAAGCTAACTGACGAAGAGTTCAAAAATTTGTTTATTATGGACAAAAATCAGCAATAATAACTGTGTAAGAGGTGCGATATGGAAGAAAATGAAAAGAAGGTCAATACGATAAAGCTGCTTCTTGAAAAGGGCAAGTCTATCGGAAAGCTTACCACACATGAAATCGACACGGCAATACTTGAAATAGATTTTGATATTGATGAGCTTGACAAGCTGTATGAAACCATTGAGGGGCAAAACATCGAAATTATCGATGATTTAGGCGACGAGATGCTTGAAAATATAAGCTTTGACATTGACATTCCTAAATCCCCAGAAGCCGCTACAGCTGAATCTAAAAATGCGGCAATCGATGATCCTGTAAAGGTTTATCTCAAAGAAATCGGAAAGGTTCCTCTTTTAACTCCCGAGGAGGAGATTGACCTTGCGATTCGTATAATAGACGACGATGAATTTGCAAAGAACAGACTGGCGGAAGCAAATTTACGTCTTGTGGTAAGTATTGCTAAAAGATATGTCGGCAGAGGTATGCAATTTTTAGACCTTATTCAAGAGGGTAATCTCGGTCTTATAAAGGCGGTTGATAAATTTGATTACACAAAAGGATTTAAATTTTCGACATATGCCACATGGTGGATAAGACAAGCCATTACAAGAGCTATTGCAGACCAGGCAAGGACTATTCGTATACCCGTTCATATGGTTGAAACCATAAATAAGGTAAAAAAGACAAACAGCCAGCTTTTACACGAAAACGGCAGAGACCCGACGGCTGAAGAGATTGCGGACAAGCTCGAATTGCCCGTTGAAAAGGTGCGTGAGATTTTAAGAGTGGCACAGGAGCCCGTTTCGCTTGAAACTCCGATAGGTGAGGAGGAGGACAGCCATTTGGGTGATTTTATCCCCGATGACGACACGCAGGCTCC
>CAZPPO010000223.1:0-1890 GCA_964588475.1 uncultured Eubacteriales bacterium | reverse complement strand
CTGTCGCACCCGTGGCGCCCGTGGCTCCCGCCGCACCGCTCGGACCTGTCGCACCCGTGGCGCCCGTGGCTCCCGCCGCACCGCTCGGACCTGTCGCACCTGTGGCACCCGTGGCTCCTTTAGCACCTGAAGCACCGCTCGGACCTGTCGCACCCGTGGCGCCTGTGGCACCTGCAGCACCGCTCGGACCTGTCGCGCCTGTGGCTCCCGTGGCGCCTACAGCACCGCTCGGACCCGTCGGACCCGTCGGACCCGGAGGTCCGGGCGGACAAACGTAACAACACCTACAGTGACAGTAACAATGTCTTTTTCTTCTGCATCTGCAATCTTCTGATATTTGGTTATCGAAAATGCTGTCAATTGAATTGAATATATTAACACCCCCTTTCGGTACATTATATGTACATGCCAAGAATGTGCTAATGAAAGGAATTAATACTTTTTTAAGCCGCGCTTTAAGAGCTTATAAATACGTGACTTATGTAAAAAAAGAAACCGCCTCAGTTGGTTAACTGAAGCGGATGACTTATGGTATTTATATTATTTATTAGCCTTCATTTTAAGATATGCGTTAATAAAGCCGTCTAAATCCCCATCCATTACAGCGTTGATATTTCCATTTTCAAACCCTGTACGATGGTCCTTTGCCAGAGTGTATGGCATAAACACATAAGAACGTATCTGACTTCCCCAGGCAATTTCCTTTTGGTCACCCTTAATGTCATCAATTTTGTCAAGCTGCTCTCTTTCTTTGATTTCAAGAAGCTTAGACTTGAGCATACGCATTGCAACCTCTCTGTTTTGGTGCTGACTTCTTTCTATCTGGCATGCGCAGACTATTCCCGTCGGGATATGAGTCAGTCTGACGGCGGAAGAGGTCTTATTTACTTTTTGGCCACCTGCACCGCTTGAGCGGTAAACATCCATTTTTATATCGTCGGGGCTGATTTCCAAATCGATTGAATCATCTATTTCGGGCATAACCTCAAGAGAGGCAAAAGATGTATGCCTTCTGCCGGAAGCGTCGAACGGAGAAATGCGTACTAATCGGTGAATCCCCATTTCGCTTTTTAAAAAGCCGTAGGCATTATGACCTTCAATGAGGATGCTTGCGGATTTCAAGCCGGCTTCATCCCCGTCTAAATAATCCAATGTAGAGGATTTAAAGCCGTGTCGCTCAGCCCAGCGGTTATACATGCGAAAAATCATCTGTGCCCAGTCTTGCGCCTCTGTTCCTCCCGCTCCTGCATGAAAGGTCAATATGGCATTTTTTGAGTCATACTCACCGGAAAGCAGAGTAGTCAATGTCATGGTATCAAGCTCACGCACAAAATCATTTACACCGCGGCGACACTCATCTAACAAGGATTCATCCTCTTCGTCGTCGGCAAGCTCAATAAGAGTCATAGTGTCATCAAAAAGCGAGCGTAAAGCTTTGTATGAAGCTATCTTAGATTTTAAGGCTGAAATTTTTTGAAGCACCTGTTGAGAATTTTTTAGGTCGCTCCAGAAATCCTCGCCGGCGCTCTGTTCTTCAAGAGCGGCGACCTCCTTTTCCATTTGGGAGAGACCAATTGCCTCTGCCAAATCATAAAGCTTGTCCTTGTATGACAAAAGCTCAAGTCGTAATTCTTCAAATTGAAGCATAATCCGTTTCCTTTCGTGCTCTATCCATAGGCGTAAAATATTATAACCATTATCCGAAACAAAGTAAAGAAAAAATTTTTCATTAGTTTTTGGCTTAAATACGATATTTATTAAATTTGCTTGAAATATTCAATTGATTAGTATATAATAACTATATTATATTAGGGGTATTTCTGCTTAGTTTAAGCTATTTTTACGACAGTAAGGAAGCACAGAAGGAGAGGATGCAGTTGTCTGCGGATT
>CAZPPO010000222.1:0-1891 GCA_964588475.1 uncultured Eubacteriales bacterium | reverse complement strand
TTACTTCCTTCCGGACAGCCGCCGCACGCATTACAGTCCTTATGGCTTTTGCAATTCTGCCTTGCTTGCCTATTACTCTGCCCATATCCTCATCGCCAACATGAAGATGATATACAATTATACCCTCTTCATTAGGCTCATCCTCTGTAACCACAACAGCGTCAGGCTGTGTAACTAAACCCTTGGCGATTGTTGTAAGCAATTCTTTCATGATTTCAATCTCCTTTCGTTACTGATAGAAAGAACGTAAACTTATTTAAGTATTCCGTTCTTTTTAAGCAATGCTCTGACTGTGTCAGTCGGTTGTGCGCCGTTTTCGATCCATTTATTAACCTTTTCGGCATCGATTTTTACCTCAACGGGATTGGTCAGCGGATTATAATATCCGACCTCCTCGATAAATCTGCCGTCACGTGGATAGCGTGAATCAGCTACCACTATGCGATAAAAAGGTGTTTTCTTTGCTCCCATACGACGCAAACGAATTTTTACTGCCATATACTGTTCCTCCAAATATAGTGTGTTTTTATATAATGCTTATGCTTTATACCTTAATTTACATCGGAAATGTGCCAAATCCACCCATCGGACCCATGGGATTTTGCATGCGGCGCATTTTTTTCTTGCCGCTTTTTCCGCTGAACTGCTTATACACCTTTTGCATTTGACGATATTGATTAAGCAACCGGTTTACATCCTCCACCTTCATGCCGCAGCCTGCTGCAATGCGTTTTTTTCGGGATGGATTGATTATATTGGGGTTTTCGCGTTCTTTAGTAGTCATAGAAAGAATTATAGCCTGCGTTCTGTCTATTTGCCGCTCATCTATATCGGTATCCTTAAGCTTTTTACCTACTCCCGGAATCATTGAAAGTAAATCCTTCATCGAACCCATTTTTTTCATTTCCTTAAGCTGCGCTAAAAGGTCATTTAAGTCAAGAGCGTTCTGATTTAACTTTCTTTCAAGCTCCTCGACCTTTTTATCGTTTAAGGTCATTTCAGCCTTTTCGATTAAAGAAAGAACATCACCCATTCCGAGAATACGAGAAGCCATTCTGTCAGGATGAAAAGCATCAAGATCCTCAAGCTTTTCTCCAACACCAACAAACTTAATAGGCTTGCCCGTTACCGCCTTTGCCGAAAGTGCAGCTCCTCCTCTTGTGTCACCGTCAAGCTTGGTAAGCACAAGCCCGTCAATTCCCAAAGCCTCGTCAAAGGCGGTAGCTACGGTAACTGCATCCTGACCGGTCATAGAATCTACTACAAGAAGAATTTCATGCGGTTTTACAGCCGACTTTATGTTTTTAAGCTCGTTCATAAGCTGTTCGTCAATGTGCAAGCGCCCTGCAGTATCAAGAAACACGTAATCATACCCCTGCTCTTTTGCAAGCATTACCGCTTCCTTGGCAATAGTAACGGGATTTTCCGTACCCATTTCAAAAACAGGCACGCCCGCTTGCTCTCCTATAACCTGCAACTGTTTTATCGCTGCGGGGCGGTATATATCACAAGCGACAAGGAGCGGTCTGTTGCCGTCAGCTTTAAGCTTTAATGCGATTTTTGCACAATGAGTGGTTTTACCTGACCCCTGAAGCCCGCACATCATTACAATCGTCGGAGGATGAGAAGCGCTGTTTAACCTTGAACGCGTTCCTCCCATTAGGGCTGTAAGCTCCTCGTTAACTATCTTTATGACCATCTGAGCGGGAGTAAGGCTTTCCATAACTTTTTCGCCTATTGCACGCTCAGTAACGGTATTTGTAAATTCCTTTGCAACTTTATAATTGACATCCGCCTCAAGAAGAGCTAATCTAACCTCTCGCATAGCCTCTCTGACATCATGCTCATTAAGGCTGCCTTTGCTTTTGAGTTTTTTAAAATAGGTGGGTGT
>CAZPPO010000221.1:0-1935 GCA_964588475.1 uncultured Eubacteriales bacterium | reverse complement strand
ACCGGTTGCAAGAGCAAACCTTAAAGCATCAGCGCCGTAATTTTCGATGATATCAAGAGGGTCAATCCCGTTGCCGAGAGATTTTGACATCTTTCTGCCTGAAGAATCTCTTACAAGCCCATGTATAAAAACAGTATTGAACGGAACCTCACCCGTATGCTCTAAGGCTGAAAACATCATTCTCATAACCCAGAAAGGTATTATATCATACCCTGTAACAAGAGTGCTTGTAGGATAATAATGTGAATAATCCTCTGTTTTCTCCGGCCAGCCGAGAGTAGAAAATGGCCAAAGCGCTGATGAAAACCAAGTATCAAGCGTATCAGGATCCCTTTCAAGAGACAAAGAGCCGCATTTTTCGCATTTAGACGGCTCACTTTTGGAAACAATGATTTCTTTGCATTTTGTACAATACCACGCGGGAATGCGATGACCCCACCAAAGCTGTCTGGAGATGCACCAGTCGCGGATATTCTCCATCCAGTGAAAGTAAATTTTTTCAAAACGCTCCGGTATAAACTTTGTGTCACCGCGTTTAACTGCATCGATGGCAGACTCGGCAAGTGGTTTCATAGAAACGAACCATTGCTTTGAAACCTTTGGTTCGACAGTACAATTACAACGGTAACACGTTCCTACATTATGAGAATAATCTTCGGACTTAACAAGAGCACCAACATTTTGAAGATCCTTAACAATAACTTTTCTTGCCTCATACCTATCAAGTCCCGCATATTTCGGGTAATTGTCTGTTATCTTTGCGTCATCGGTCAAACAATTTTCTATCGGCAAATTATGGCGTAGTCCCACCTCAAAGTCATTAGGATCGTGTGCGGGAGTAATTTTAACAACGCCTGTGCCAAAATCCATTTCAACATAATCATCGGCTATTACGGGAATTATTCTGTTGACAAGCGGAAGTATAACAGTTTTGCCGACAAGATTTTTATATCTGCCATCATTTGGGTTTACAGCTACTGCCGTATCACCTAAAACAGTCTCAGGACGCGTTGTAGCAAGCTCAAGATAGCCACTGCCGTCCGACAAGGGATATCTAAGATGCCAAAACGCGCAGTTTTGCTGCTCATACTCAACCTCTGCATCCGAAATAGATGTTAGGCAGTGCGGACACCAGTTAATTATTCTTTCTCCTTTGTAGATATAGCCCTTATTATAAAGGTTTACAAAAGCCTCCGTAACGGCTTTGCTGCAACCCTCATCAAGCGTAAAGCGTTCTCTTTCCCAATCACATGAGGAGCCGAGTTTTTTAAGCTGTTCAATAATTCTTCCGCCGTACTTTTCCTTCCAATCCCAGGCTCTTTCCAAAAAGGCCTCTCTCCCAATTGCCTCTTTTGTCAGTCCCTCTTCTTTCATAGCCTCAACAATTTTAGCTTCGGTTGCTATTGAAGCGTGGTCTGTTCCCGGAACCCAAAGCGTATCAAATCCTTGCATTCGCTTAAATCGAATGAGAATATCCTGAAGAGTATTGTCAAGAGCATGTCCCATATGAAGCTGTCCTGTAATGTTTGGGGGTGGAATAACTATAGTATAGGTCTTTTTTGACAAGTCACGCCTTGCGTGAAAATATCCTTTTTTTGTCCAGAATTCGTATAGACAGTCTTCAACCTGCTTCGGGTCATATTGTTTTGGAAGCTCAGATTTCATAAATACCTCCGAATGACTTTTATATTCAATATATTATGTCACGACACACTTTTTTTGTCAACAAAAACCCATTGTGATATGTCTAAGTAAGTATAAGACATTGATTTTATGACTTATTGAAATTGAACTAAAAAATCAACTATTGAGTTTTTAAGAAATTTTTGGTATAATGATAATACTTTGTTTTTCTTAATCGTATCTTTAACATATCTATTCCAATACATAACACAGAAATCAGGTGATATTATGAATTTTGACTCTTTTATACTT
>CAZPPO010000220.1:0-1965 GCA_964588475.1 uncultured Eubacteriales bacterium | reverse complement strand
CACATTGAGGTTTACTTCTCATCTTTTTTGGGTCATATCATTTTAACACATACATTCAGCACGAAAAAAACTGGTTTTTAGTATTGACAAATAGCGTAAGTCGGATGTATAATAACAAAGCACCAAAAAAAGTAAAAGGTTCTATAAAAATTATATCGCGGGATAGAGCAGTCCGGTAGCTCGTCGGGCTCATAACCCGGAGGTCGAGGGTTCAAATCCCTCTCCCGCAACCATTGAAAAGCCTTGATTTTAAGCCATTTGTGCTTGATTTCAAGGTTTTTTATTTTGTCCAAAATAAAGAAATAAGTCAACAAAAAGTCAACAACATACTCTTAACCAGCATCAATATATATCGTTCGGGCATATGGGCGCTTAATTGCTGAGTCTTTATTATATTTATAATATTGTGTAATTTTATGAATGCTAATATTATTGAACGATATTGTATACTATTATAAATAAAAATTATATTTAATATTTTAATGCCCTAATGCCCTATATTTATGAAAAACGGCTTGCTGTCTGGACTTGTGATAGGACAGATGGATGAATTATGAATGCCCGCTCCCGCCCTGATGCCCGACTCACGAGCGTCGCTGTCAGTACCGGAGCGAGTCGAGGTGGTGGAGACGGTCGGAAGCGCCTTTTTACCATGTGTTCATCTCGAGTAACTTGATTATTTAGATATGCTATAAATAATATATGCAATATAGAAATATATCTTTACAAACGCAAATATATATGATATAATAAAACCATAGGAGGCATGAATATGGCTATTAAATACTATAAACTGTTCGATGTGCTACAGCGCAGAGGACTCACTCGGACACAGTTCGCTGAAAAGGTCGGTATCTCCTCCGCAACACTCGCAAAAATCTCGGCTCATAAATATGTAAGTATGGATATACTCGACCGTATCTGTAAGGAAATGAAATTACAGCCGAGCGATATAATAGAATATGAGGAGGGAAAGCAATGAACAATTATGATATCATAGACCGTAACAAACAGGCTATTGATAAATTTAGACCGCTTGAGGGCGATATGCTCAAGCAGACTCAGGACTATTATAGAGTCGGCACAACATGGACATCCAACGCTATTGAGGGTAATACACTTACCGAAAGCGAGACAAAGATATTGCTCGAGGATGGTCTGACGGTCGGCGGCAAGCCTCTCAAGTATACCTATGAGGCTATCGGACACGGTAAAGCATATGATTATATGTTCACGCTCATAAAAAGCGATACAATTACGATAGACAATATTCTGATGTTACACCGTCTTTTCTATCAGGGTATCGATAGTGATAATGCCGGAATATTACGAAAACAACCTATCTTTGTGTCAGGTACAGATTATGCTTTTCCGCTACCGGAGGAACTACCCGAGAAAATGAACGCTCTTGAACAGTGGATAAAATCAGAGCGGGACAAACACCACCCTGTTGAATTTGCAGCTTTGCTTCATCTAAAATTCGTTACAATTCATCCGTTTGTTGATGGTAATGGCAGAACCGCTCGACTGCTCTGCAACCTTGCTCTCATTCAAAAGGGATATCTACCGGTAATCGTTCCGCCGATTTACAAGCTGGATTATAACGGATATATCCGTAAATATCAGACAAAAGGTGATTGTAAGGCTTTTGTGAATTTTATTGCAGAGCAAGAGAACGAGACACAGAAAGAAATGATGCGACTGCTCCATATAGAAAGGTGATGCTGTATTATGGGATTATTTGATTTTTTGTTTGGCAATAAAGGCACTCCAAAAAAGTCGTGCTGGGACGATGCCGATAAAAATGAGGACTGGTTCGACCATTCGGGTGAGGAACACGATAACGAGGACGGTCATTGTACCGAATGTGATGAAGATGAGGAAGATTTGGAGGATTGACTATGAAAGTGTTGACCGTAGCATTGATACAATGCTACGGTCAATCCTTTTATTATTCGTATCAAG
>CAZPPO010000219.1:0-1986 GCA_964588475.1 uncultured Eubacteriales bacterium | reverse complement strand
CTCCTTAAGCCCTCGAATTGGTAAAGCTTGACTATCTTTGCTGTCTTTTTTGTCCCGTCAGTCTTGCAAAGAGTGACGGTTTGCCCCTGTGCTACACGACCCCTTTCAACTCTTCCAATCCCGATTCGGCCTATATAGTCATCGTAATCAAGGCTTGAAAATAACAGCTGAAACGGGGCGTCAATTTCCCCCCGGGGAGGTTCTATGTTATCCAAAATAGAATCAAGCAGCGCTCGCATATCTCCCTCGTGCTCATGTGGTGAAAGTGAGGAATAGCCATCCTTAGCCGACGCATAAACAACCGGAAACTCGATCTGGTCGTCTGAGGCTCCAAGCTCAATGAACAAGTCAAGCACCTCGTCGATAACCTGTGCGGGTCTTGCGCCGGGGCGGTCAATTTTATTAATAACAACTATTACCTTTTTTCCTAAAGCAAGCGCCTTTTTCAGAACAAAGCGTGTTTGAGGCATACAGCCCTCAAAGGCGTCAACTAAAAGCAAAGCTCCGTCAACCATCATCATAATGCGCTCAACTTCACCCCCGAAATCGGCATGACCCGGGGTGTCAACTATGTTTATTTTTACATTTTTATAATATATACCGGTGTTTTTTGACAAAATGGTGATTCCGCGTTCCCTCTCAAGGTCGTTTGAATCCATTACCCTCTCGGCTACTGTCTCATTGTGTCTGAAAATACCGCTCTGACTGAGAAGCCGGTCTACAAGCGTCGTCTTACCATGATCAACATGAGCTATTATAGCTATATTTCTTATATCCTTACGGAAATCCAATGTTACACCTTCAAAATCCTTAATTTATAATAGTCTGATGCCTTTTTCCATGCATTTTTCTTTCATATCCCTACTCCAAAGCGAGGCCTGTACCTCTCCGATATGGAGCTTACCCAAAAACAGCATACATACTCTTGACTGCCCTATTCCGCCGCCTATTGTCAAAGGCAGCTTACCTTCAAGGACGCCCTTATGATATTCAAAATTCCTGCGCTCTTCATGTCCCGATAATTTCAGCTGTTGGTCCATTGATTTCTCGTCAACACGTATTCCCATTGAGGATACCTCAATTACATCGTCGAGAACTTCATTATAGAACAAAAGGTCTCCGTTTAGATGCCAGCAATCATAATCGGGAGCTCTATTATCGTGTACATTGCCGTCTTTTAACACATCACCAATCTCAGTTAAAAAAACGGTCTTGTACTTTTTTACGATTTCACGCTCCCTCTGCCTTGGGGTAATTTCCGGATAAGCGGCAAGTAGCTGCTCGGTAGATATAAAATGAACGTCCTGAGACAGTGTTGTTTTTATCTCTGGAAACGCATTCTTAAGCGTGTTAAGCGTGTCGCAAAACACACAAACTATCTTTCTGACTGTTTCATAAAGGTAAGCTTCTGTTCTGTCCTCGCGGCGAATTACCTTCTCCCAATCCCACTGATCAACATAAATCGAATGCAGGTTGTCCATCTCTTCGTCACGGCGAATAGCATTCATATCGGTGTAAAGCCCCTCGCCCGGACTAAATCCGTACTCATAAAGTGCCATCCTTTTCCATTTCGCCAGAGAGTGAACGATAACCGCCTCGCACCCGGGAATATCCTTTACATTGAAAGCAACGGCACGTTCGACTCCGTTTAAATCGTCATTGAGCCCCGAACTCTTTTCCACAAAAAGAGGCGCCGAAACCCTCTCAAGAGAAAGGGCCGCGGCAAGATTTCTCTCAAAAGTATCCTTGATAAGCTTAATGGCTCTTTGCGTATCACGAACTGAAAGTGAGGAAACGTAATCTTCCTTAATTACAAGCATATGGCTACCCCATTCAAAAGTTTAATTAAGAACGAATTTTAGCACTATTAGTATGAAAATTCAATATATTTTATAAAAAAATAATAATTACTAAATAATACAAGGTTTATTCGGGGACCGCAAAATCAAGCGCACCTTCGGCTATCTCCACGATGAAGTGCTCTGA
>CAZPPO010000218.1:1122-2112 GCA_964588475.1 uncultured Eubacteriales bacterium | reverse complement strand
TATATAAAAGATTTCTGCAGCAAAGACGACTGTTTACTGAAATAACAGGCATAAGAGAAATATGGGGAATTAAATAAGGAGTGATAATATGGCACTTTCTTACGGCTCTAAGGGTGACGAGGTAAAAAAGCTGCAAAGGGCGTTAAATGAAAAGGGATACGCTCTCGATGTTGACGGAATTTACGGCAACAAGACACAATCAGCCGTAAAATCGTATCAGCAGAAAACGGGACTTGCTGTTGACGGTATAGTGGGTAATCAGACTTGGGGAAGTCTTTCCACGCCCACACAGACGAAACCGCAGGCAATGCCGCAGACAATGCCGCAGCAAAGCATTACCGCTGTGCAAGCTGTAAAAAGGCCCGAATATGTACAGGGCAATGAGGTTAAAAATGCAGGCGAGGCGGTAGAGAATTGGGAAAAAAATAAACCGAATGAATACAAGGGCACATATCAAGAGCAAATTGATACCCTGCTTGACCGCATACTAAACGGCGAAAAATTCAGCTATGATGTAAACGCAGACGCTCTGTATCAGCAATACAAGGACAAGTATATTAAGCTCGGTCAACAGTCAATGCAAGACACAATGGGGCAAGCGGCAGCTTTAACGGGCGGATACGGCTCATCCTATGCCACCACGGCAGGCTCACAGGCTTATCAAGGTTATCTTGAGAGACTTAACGATGTTGTGCCCGAATTGCAGGAAGCGGCTTATAACAGGTATCTTCAGGATAGAGGCGAAAAGAGGGAGGAGCTGTCCCTTTTGAAAAACCTTGATGAACTGGAATATGAAAGGCACAGAGATAATGTTTCAAATTATTGGAAGGAGGGCGAATACCTTTGGGACAAGCTTTCGGATATGTCTGATGACGAGTGGAATAAATTTCTTGAATCCGTATCCCGATTTAACAATGACAGAGACTATGAGTTTGAGCTCAGTGAATTTGATTACCACAAGGCAATGGACACTCTCGAGCAGGAAAATCG
>CAZPPO010000218.1:0-1112 GCA_964588475.1 uncultured Eubacteriales bacterium | reverse complement strand
CGTCAGCAAAAGCGAAGCTCCTCGTCAACAGGGGGTTCAGCCTCTTCCTCAAAGAAGGAAAAATCAAAAAAAGAGATGCTCGAGCTTTTCGAACAAGGTACTTACAAGTATCCCGAAACATATTCGGAATTTGCCTCGCTTACCGGCTACAGCGGGGTACTGACAGACGAAGAATTCAGAAGAAGAAAGTGGTATAGGGAGGTTTATGGCGACTACAAGGGCTATCTGAAGGATATGTTTAAGAAATATTATATGAAATAAGGAGGCAATATGACAAACGAGAATATTTTTATCGGTACCTTAAATGAGCTTGCATACGCCCTTTTGAAAGAATATGTGACTGAGAAAAGCTTTACGGTTTATCAGATTAATTATTCTCCGTCTGAGGACTGCTCTTTCAACGAACCGATAAACGCAGCATTGAGTGCTAATTTAAGCTTGACCTTGTCGGGTAAAAATGATAAACAGCTTGAGAATAAACAGCTATTCAGCGATGATTACCTGAGCGAATTTGAGGACAAAAGACTGCATAAAGGGCAGGTGTATCAGCTTACATTTATTTCGGCATACATTGATGAATATGGCGAAACAAAGGTTTCTTATCCGCTTGTGCCGGGAAGGTGGGCATTTTGGGAATCATATTGGGCAGAAAACACTCCGTCTTATGACTGTGTTGCCTTTGCTGCGGTTAACATTCTTAAGGGTATGTGTGTATCGCCGCAGGCAAGATGGCAGATAAACTCTGAGAATGTTGCATATCATAGCGAAATCACGGATTTTAGCGGGAGTGTAAAGGAGTTTTTAGATGACTATTTTGAGGATTCACAGGAAGCATTTAGTGAAAAACAGGATAAAAGCCTCTATTTTAACGAGGTTTCCGCTTCGTCTTGGACTTCCGACACTACCTATGCAGGGTACGGCTATAAATGCGAGATAAGCTTAACAGGTGTTACAGCTGCAATGGTTCCTTATATCACCCTCGGACACACTGAAGCCGTATCGGGCAATTATTCCCCCGTTGCGTTATCGGGAACAGGAACAATTACAATATACTCAAAGGTCAACACTTCAATAACAATTCCCTTGATTAAAGCGGAGGTGGTGTAATGATA
>CAZPPO010000217.1:0-2123 GCA_964588475.1 uncultured Eubacteriales bacterium | reverse complement strand
ATGACGCCGACCTTTCAACTCTTCGGTTGGGAGCGTCATCAACCTGTATTGCATATAACGCAAACTATTATGAACTGATCAGTACTTCAAGGACTTGGGGTTCTTCCTATGTAAGCATATTCAAGCCGGAGTCCATAGTTAATAACTCAACAGCGTGGTCTGCGATTTCCGCCGGTGTTGCCGCAAATGCTAATGATAGCGTGAAAGGCTATACAAATGCTGTGATTGTTGCGCAAGCGTATATTTTAGGCGTACCTGAAGCCACGGGTGGTTTTGCCGTAGATCCTGATTGTGCATATTTCACAATTCAGTTTAAAGTTATACAGCAACTTACCGCAGATGCTAATATAGGGATTCCCGAAAGCACAATGGCAAAACAGACCCAGTTAAGAACATGGGTAGCAGGAAAGCAATTGCTTTTAACGGCGGCTCAAATGGATGTCACAGATGGTACCAAGAAGTCTAATTATGTAACGGTCAATTTCGCCGATAATACCAAAATAAGACATAATGCCGGTGACAGCGCACTCGTCGATCTTGGCTTTACAGGTTCTTTCTTGAATGCCGGTATTCCGATTGCTTTCACCGGCGGCAGAGCTACAAACGTATCCGCTGTAGGTGTTGAGCTTACGATTAACGGTGTAACAAATGAGTATGAGGACAATTTCGTATACGAAAACGCAACCAGTAACGGATATCTTTTCCGCGTCGCTCTTACAGGCATTCCCGATAGCGAGTATGATACTCCGATAAAAGCAAGGATGTTTGTTACTTATAACGGTGTGGATTACTGGTCTGACTATGTTACTACAACGGCAGGCGCCCATGTAGATAGGTTGCCGTAAGATGATTAGTCGAAATTACGAAAAACCGTACCTTTGTATAGTACCCTTTGCCCTTGAAGATATCATTACGGTTTCTGTCCCTTTGACAACCGAAGAAGAGACCGGAGTAGAATTATCCTCAGGCGGAGGAGGAATCACAGTACCGTTTTCAGACTTTTTCAACTGAGCATTCAAGCAGACCGGAAAGGAGTATTTTGAATGAAAGAATTTAATTTATCGTAGCTAGCAAAAGCTTTATATAATTTGAGCTGGAGGATATCATCACTGTATCCGTCGGAGGCGGCGGCATTGATGACGGCTGGTACTGATACCGGCAAATGTGTTCAATTTCCGGGCGGACGAAAGTTCGCCCGGCTATTGGCTTTTTAAATGCAAACAACGCAAGGCCGGTGAGGATTATAAATTATGCTGTAGAGTGCAGATTTATTACGCAGCTTAGCAAATAGATGTGTTAAAAAGATTATAATAAGAGAAAACTGAAAAATTCTACCCTTGACCGTGGAATATTTCTATGCGATAATACCTAATGGAAAAAGCGTTTAATGTATCTGAAAGGAGAATTTATGCGTATTTCGGCAGCCGGACTGATTGTTGAAATTGAGCCCTTGTATGATATGCTTCTATCGCGTCTTACTCCATTCAGGTGCGATGGAGCTAAGAAGGCAAATATTATTATCCACTTGGAAAAGGAATATTTTCTGAAAAAACAAGAGAGGCTGCCTCACCTTACAGTGGAAGAATGCGAATACATCTATACCGGCGATGCATTTTACCGTGAGCTTTTAAGGCATGACGGATTTCTTCTTCACGCTTCCGCAGTAGCCCTAAACGGTAAAGCGTTTTTGTTTTCCGCCCCGTCCGGAACCGGAAAATCTACTCATACCCATCTTTGGCTTGATTATTTCAAGGAAAAGGCAAAAATAATAAACGATGATAAGCCCGCAATAAGGCTAATAGACGGAGAGTTTTTTGCCTGTGGCACTCCTTGGAGCGGAAAAACCGATGAAAGCGTAAACGAGCAAATCCCGCTCAAAGCGATCGCGTATATAATTCGCTCAAAGGAAAATCATATAATCAAAGCGATGCCCCAAAGCGCTGTAAAGCACATCCTTGATCAAACCCTTCGCCCCGCGGGACGCGAAAGCATGGAAAGGCTGCTTACTCTTCTTGATAAGCTTCTGACTAAGGTCAATGTCTATGAGCTTTACTGCGACATCTCAGCTGAAGCTGTAAAAACGGCATATGAGATGATGGATGATTAAGTAAGTTGCAACTTGA
>CAZPPO010000216.1:0-2128 GCA_964588475.1 uncultured Eubacteriales bacterium | reverse complement strand
AGCCGCGCCCCCGAAATAACCCAGATTTTCCCCCGGCTGCAGTACTTTTACCGATCCATCAGCACACTCAAGCCCATGAAGCGATTTTGTTGCCTTTTTTCCTTCGCTATTGTCAACAATAGCAATCAATATTTGTTTTGCAATCTTCGCCTGCAATAATATAACCGGCAGAATCGAGCTTTATCAAATCCCTGAATATCTCATTGTCGGGAGAATGACCTATTGCTACAAAGAGTCCGTCAAGCTCAATGGTTTTCTTTTCTTTTGTAGTGACATCCTCAGTAATAATGGATTTCAGAAAATCCTCGCCGTTTAGCTGTATTATATTTGCACTGAGAATGAGCTCGATGTTCGATTTTCCTTTTATTTCATCAATCTTAAATTTTTCGGCTCTGAATTCATTTCTCCTGTGAATTAAATACACTTTTTTACAAATATTTGAAAGATACAAAGCGTTGACAAGTGCACTGTCTCCTCCGCCCGCTACCGCGACAGTTCCGTTTTTGAAAAACATACCGTCGCAAACTGCACAATATGAAATACCCTTGCCTTCAAAGACAGCTTCGTTTTCCAAACCGAGCTTCCTGTGCTTTAGCCCCGTAGCTATTATCAGATTTTTGCATTCGTGGTTACCGGAGCTTGTAATAACGGTTTTGATTTTTCCGTCTGTTACCTTCATTACCCTTTCGTACTTAAATTCTGCGCCAAAGGATGTGGCTTGTTCAAAAAGCTTGTCTGAAAACTCTGCCCCGCTGATTTGTTTTATGGCAGGAAAATTTTCAACTTTAGGAGAGGAGCTTATCTGCCCACCGATAGCTTCTGCTTCAAATATCAAAACACTTTTGCCTGCACGAGAAGCATAGACTGCCGCGGTAAGACCCGCGCAGCCTGCTCCTATTATTATAATATCGTATATCATAAGCTATACCTGACCTTCAACATATTGTTTGATGTTAGATGTGTTTATAAACTGCCGAGCATCTGTCCCGTCTATTATAATCAATGTCGGCGCTTGTCTTATATTAAACTTTTTCGAAAGCTCAGTATTTTCCTCGGCGTCAACCAATACGTAGGAAATATCGTTACTGTCGAGAATTGACTTTGCTATTTTACAGTTTGGACAAGTTTTAGTTGTAAACAAAAGAGCCTGTTTGACCGAAGGGGTTGCGTTTAATTGAGATTTTTGCTGATCGTTTTTAAGTTGTAAGGCAGCTACATCGTAAAGCTTTCTGTCCTTAAACTCCTTGGACTTGCCCTCATTCCAGTTCTGTACGGGGCGGTAATAGCCTGTTATGCGGCTATAAACCTCATTTTTTTCGCCGCAATCGGGACATATATAAACCTCTCCCGGGATATAACCGTGGTTTCGGCATACAGAGTAGGTCGGAGAAATAGTATAATACGGTATTTTGTAATTATCTGCGATTGCTTTTACAAGGCTTGCGGCGGCTTTCCAATCGGGAAGCTTTTCACCGATAAAGGTATGGAATACGGTACCTGAGGTGTAGAGGGCTTGAAGCTCGTCTTGAATATCAAGAGCTGCAAAAACATCATCGGTAAAGCTCACCGGAAGGTGAGAGCTGTTCGTATAATAGGGGACGCCTCCCTTCTCACTTGCCGTGATTATATCAGGATACTTATCAACATCGTGCTTGGCAAGACGATATGAGGTCGATTCGGCTGGGGTAGCCTCAAGATTATAAAGATCGCCGTACTGCTCCTGATAATCCGCAAGGCGCTCGCGCATGTGATTGAGAATGTCCTTTGCAAACTGCTGCGCCTGTGGGTGAGTAAGGTCTAACCTCAGCCATTTTGCATTGAGGGCAGCCTCATTAATGCCGACTAAACCTATTGTGGAAAAGTGATTGCTAAAAGAGCCCAAATACCTTTTCGTGTACGGATACAGACCCTCCTCGAGAAGCTTTGTTATAACTGTTCTTTTCGTCTTTAGTGAGCGTGCCGCTATATCCATCAGCTTGTCAAGTCTACGATAAAAGTCTTTACTGTCTTCGGCAAGATATGCAACTTTAGGAATGTTTAAGGTAACAACACCTATTGAGCCCGTGCTCTCTCCGCTGCCGAAAAAGCCTCCAGACTTTTTGCGAAGCTCCCTCAAATCAAGACGAAG
>CAZPPO010000215.1:1862-2167 GCA_964588475.1 uncultured Eubacteriales bacterium | reverse complement strand
TTCAATTTATCCATAACAAGCTCGATGTGCATAGAGTATGTTATAATAAAGCCTATTTTAACAAGCTCGGAGGATTGAAAGAAAAACCCTCCTAAATCAATCCAGCTTTTTGCATCAAGACGCTCATCCGGCGCGACACCGAAAACTCTTGTAAACAGCATTAGAAGTATACAAAAAATACCGATAATAGGCCAAAGCTTTCCTATCCATTCGTAGTCTATAACAGATATGGCAAGCGAAAGCATAAAGCCGATAATCAAAGCAATTAACATAGCTCTGAAGTCACGGGAAAAAAGCTGCCCGTC
>CAZPPO010000215.1:0-1852 GCA_964588475.1 uncultured Eubacteriales bacterium | reverse complement strand
TCGGATATTGTAAACCGAGTAGCACTGTTGACCATTAGCAAACCGAATGCAGAGGTGATTAAGCAAAGAATTATTAACAGCTTGTCTAAGCCTGCAAAAAAACCTTTAACTGTCATACTGACTCTTTTTATCTTAAATCACCGCTTTCGGTACAATTATACATATTCCGATTTCATTAATCAATAGCTGAAATAAGTTTTGCAAAGGAGCAAATATGAAAACTGTGCTTTCCGCGTCACCACAAGAAACTGCCAAGCTTGCATATTTGCTTGGAAAAAGATTAAAGGGCAAAGAGGTGATTGCTCTTTTTGGCGGTATGGGTATGGGTAAAACTACCTTTGTTAAGGGCTTAGCCTGCGCAATGGAGCTTGATGCTAATGTCAGCAGTCCCACCTTTGCGCTCGTTCATGAGTATAAAGGTAAAATTTCCTTGTACCATTTTGATATGTACAGAGTTCAAACATACTACGATTTATGCTCTACGGGCTTTTATGACTTTCTTGAAACAAACGGTGTTATCTGTATTGAATGGAGCGAAAATATAGAGGAAGAGCTGCCCGAAAATTCTATTCGCATACACATAAATCGCGGAAATAATGATACAGAAAGAATTATTACTATTAACGGAGACGAATATTATGAACATTCTTGGGATTGACAGCAGTGCAAAATCAGCGAGTGTTGGGATTGCAAAGGACGGTAAAATACTCACGCTGCAATACTCAAATACCGGCTTTACACATAGCGTTACCCTTATGCCTATGGTAGAAAACGCGCTTAGGATTGCCGGACTTTCTTGTGATGATATTGACGCATACGCGGTTAATGTAGGACCCGGCTCTTTCACCGGAGTTCGTATAGGAGTTGCGTCCGTCAAAGGTATGGCACAACCGAAAAATATACCGTGTATTGCCTTATCAACGCTTGAATGCACAGCATACCCGTTAAAAGGGTTTGATTGTATTGCGGTTAGTGTTATGGACGCCCGCAGGCAACAGGTATACGAAGCTCGTTTTAAATGTGAAAACAACACTCTGTCAAGGATATCCTCGGACGAGGTAATATCCGTTGAGGATTTATTTGAAAAGCTCAAAGACATAAAATTACCCATATATTTTATAGGTGATGGAGCCGAGTTATGTTATAATAGCATAGGCAGCAAGCTTAAAAACGCAAAAATCGCATCCGAGCAAATCAGATATCAGAAGGCCGACAGTGTTGCACTTTTAGCATTTGAAAAGCTTCAAAAGGGAGAAGCTGTTTTGCCTTATAACCTTTGTCCCGTTTATCTTCGGGAGTCTCAGGCACAGCAAAATTTGAAAAAAGCTAAATAACGGAGGGGAAAAAATGTACAAGGTTGCTTTAGGTTCGGACCACGCGGGCTTTTTGCTTAAAGAGGAAATAAGAAATTATTTTGAGCAAAAGGGGATTGAATACACAGATTGCGGAACTTATTCAAAGCAGTCATGTGACTATGCTGTTTACGCAAAAAAGGCGTGCGATAAGGTATTATCGTGCGAGGCGAAGTATGCGTTGCTTTGTTGCGGAACGGGAGTCGGTATCTCGATTGCCGCAAACAAGATAAAGGGCATACGGGCGGCAAGCTGCTCGGATTATTTCACCGCTAAGTACACAAGAATGCACAATGACGCAAACGTACTGTGCCTGGGTGCGAGGGTTGTCGGCGCCGGGCTTGCGTGCGAGCTTGTTGATGTATTTCTTAATACGGATTTTGAAGGCGGTGACAGGCATGTCAGGAGGATTTCACAGATAACCGCTATTGAAAAGGGAGAATTGATATAATAATAACGCCGTAAATCCTAATAAGGATTTACGGCGTTATTGATTGTTC
>CAZPPO010000214.1:0-2202 GCA_964588475.1 uncultured Eubacteriales bacterium | reverse complement strand
ACTGCAACAGTATCCGGACTGATTGTGCTGGTGCCCGTTATGGGTTTTAAGATAAACTATGCGCTTATTTTGCTTTTGCTTCTGACCGCCGGCTTTTTCTCTTCAGTAGTGGGCCTTATGATTGCAAGCTTCTACAAGGACATAACAAAAGCCTTCGGTACAATCTTTTTCATTCTGATACTGATGACGGTGCCTGCCATATCTTATTTTCTGCCGGGCTGGAACCCTAAATGGGTACAAATAATTCCCTCGAACCCCATCATACAGGGATTAAAGGATGTTATATCCGCAAAAGGAAACATAGCATATACGCTTCTCACCGGTGCCGCCTTCCTTGTCGTAGGTGTATTGCTGTTTATAATAACGGATAAGCGTTTCAGGAAAACGCTGAATCTATAGGGAGAAATGTGTATGCTTAAAAAAATATGGTCGCTTTTCTTAAGGGACTTAAAAGTCAACACGCGAGAAGCAATACCACTGTTAGTTATTACCCTTCCTTTGGTGTTTGCAATAGGGGTAAATCTGATTACGCCAAGCATCAACGATACTACCGTAAATATCGCCATGATTAAAAACGAAAACAATGAACAGGCGGATTACTTCGGCAATTTTGCCCGTATCGAATTTTTTGATAACAGGCAGGCTTTAGAAGAGCGGGTTACGGAAAGGGACAGCGTACTGGGTGTTGTCAAGGAAGCAGGAGAATATATCATATTGGCACAGGGTAACGAACCTGAAACAGTTTTGGAGTATACCAAGCTGATTAAAGCATTGTATGAAAAGGGATCGAAGCTTGAAAACTCGCGTACGGAGATTGTAGAGCTGGGTCGGAAAATACCTCAATTTAAAAAGCTTATGGTTAATTCTTTACTACTTTTAAATACAGTACTCGCAGGTATGATAATTGCACTGAACATATTGGAGGAAAAAACTGACCATACAATGAGCGCAGTCAATGTTTCGCCTGTGTCACGCACTGCCTTCATCTTGGGTAAGAGCCTTACAGGAGTCGTATATGCACTGGTATTAACGATCTCTTGCATATATATTACGGGTTTTTATGAGGTTGATATCCTCAAGGTTCTTCTCATCGTTCTCGCGACAACTGTTTTGAGCATGATGATCGGGTTTTTACAGGGAGTTAACAGCAGCGATGTGATGGAAGCTGCAGGAAGCGTCAAACTGATGTTTTTACCGCTGGCAGGCTCGATAGCCGGTTATGAGTTGGTCGGCAGCAGATGGCAGGTGCTTTTTTACTGGTCGCCTTTTTACTGGGCATACAAAGCGAACGACATGATTCTATCGCAGAGCGGTACCTGGTTTGAACTAATTATTTGTACCGCGGTTATATTGGCCATTTGTGCTGTCGTATATATACTGATGGCTCCCCGTGTCAGAAAGGGTCTGCGGTAAAATATATTATTTTTTTGGAGGGTATGAAATGCAATGGTATTGGTGGATTCTAATCGCGGTCGGTGTACTCGCTATCGGGTATTTGAAGCTGAAGGTATGGAAAAAAATAAAAGCAAAGCGTAAAAATCAGCATGATATTGAGGAGTAAACCGTGTCAAAAAGAGAAGATATTATCAATGCGGCAATCAGAGAATTCGGAGAATACAGCTATGATACTGCATCAATAAACAGAATAATAACGGTGTCCAAAACGTCAAAAGGAACGTTTTATCATTATTTCCGGAATAAAAAGGCATTGTATTTCGCTATAATTGAGGATGCCGTTAAAATCAAACAGGAATATTTTGCCCGTATGATGGAGGATGTCAAACAGGAAGATAATGATTTCTTCGATATTATGAAAGCACAGGCAAAGGCCGGCGTAAAATTCATGCGGGAGAATCCCGGTCTTTGGAAATTCGGCACACAGTTCATAAAAGAACAAAGTCAGGTAAAGGAGGAATTTGAGGGTAAGTATTTACCCGGTCTCAGTGGCTCATATATGAAAGTCGTAGAGGCGGGAATTGCCGGCAAAAGCTTTACAAAGAGGTATCCGACAGACTTCATCGCTCGATTCATAGGGTATGTTTCGATGAACTATTATGACATCCTTTTCGACAAAGACGAATTACCGACCCCGCAAATCATAGAGCAACGGCTAAATATGCTCTTTGATTTTTTGAAGAGAGGTTTTTCATAAAATATAAAAAGCTGAAATCAAATTTTTCAAAAATTCCGCAGATTTTTCGG
>CAZPPO010000213.1:0-2204 GCA_964588475.1 uncultured Eubacteriales bacterium | reverse complement strand
CCTTATAACGACATTTTACCGTCACAATGACATGCAAATTTAAGTAGAATAGAAATCATATAATCAGCATAGGATTTTACATACGGACAAATTGTTGTTTAAAATATCAATATAACGAAATTTTAAAAAAAACTGCAAGATATAACAAAAAATAACATTATAATCAGTAAAACGCAAAAATTATATTGCATTTATTTTTCGAATAAATTATAATCAAGTAAAATACTTCCTGTAAAACTAAAAAATTCCATTGCTTTAATTATGTTTTTGGTAAACCAAAAGAAATAAAAGGAGGAATTATTAATGCGAACCGCAATACTCGGCGCAGGATCTATGGGGCTTGTTTTGGGAGCGTACATATCAAAGGCGAAAGAACAGGTTGATTTAATCGACATCAACCGGGAACACGTTGAGCAGTTGAAAAAGGAAGGGGCATCGATAATAGGCACAATAAAAATGAATGTGCCGGTTAATGCGATGACCAATGACGAAGTCACGGGTAAGTATGATTTGGTATTTTTAATGACGAAGCAGATGCACAACAAAAGCATAATAGAAGGCTTTCTTCCGTATTTAAACGAGGACGCGGTGATTTGCACCATGCAAAACGGAATGCCCGAGCCGTCCGTTGCAGAGGTAATAGGTGATGACAGAGTAGTAGGCTGCACAATAGCGTGGGGGGCAACCTATATAGGTCCGGGTGTATCGGAGCTTACGTCGGAGACCGACAGTTTAACCTTCGATATCGGAACGGTAACGGGCAAGCCTAACCCTAAGATGAACGAAATTAAACGGCTTTTAGAGCTAATGGGGCCGACGACGATAGTTGACAACTTTGCGGGAGCGCGCTGGGCAAAGCTGATAATTAACGCCTCCTTCAGCGGAATGTCCGCGGTTATGGGTTGTACCTTCGGAGAGGCGGCCGCCAACAAAAAGTCGCGTCTTTGCATTTTGCGCATCATTAAGGAATGTATAGACGTGACAAACGCTTTGGGAATTAAAATCGAGCCGATTCAGGGTCAGGATGTCGTCAAGCTCATTGATTACAAAGACAAAATAACGGAAATGAAGTCACTGTTTATTATTCCCATTGTTATAAAAAAGCACAATCTTCTTAAGGCAAGTATGCTGCAGGATTTGGAACACGGAAGAAAAACCGAGATTGACGCTATGAACGGCGCTGTTTCCTATTATGGTAAAAAAGCGGGGGTACCCACGCCATACAACGATAAAGTGGTTGAAATTATCCATTCAATTGAAAACGGTGAACGCAAATTTTCCTATGATAATTTAGAGTTGTTTAAAGAATTGAAATAGTAGTCAGGCTATTTTATTGTTAAAATTTATCAGACAGAAGGTGGTCAATGTATGGGTAAATTAATGACTGTACTCGAGGCAATAGCTCCGATAAAGGACGGCGACACTATTTTAGTCGGTGGCTTTGGACCAATGGGCTACCCCGGTCGCGTTATGCGGGCGATACTAAAACAAACCCAGCTGAAGGATTTGTTTTTTGTAGCTAATGCAGCAAATCAAAATTACCTGGTTGCTTTTGAAAAAATGCTGAGGACTCGTTCAAGAGGTATGATTGCGACATTCACAAGACCCAGCGCCGCCGCTGAGAAAATGTATAACGAGGGAACACTTGAAATTATTCCTCAAGGAACGTTTTCGGAAAGAATAAGAGCGGGAGGAGCAGGGATTCCTGCGTTCTTTACGCCTGTCGGCTTTGGAACGGATGTTGAAAAGGGTAAGACGAAAATGACAATCGACGGCAAGGAGTACTTGATGGAAAAAGCAATCAAGGGCGATGTTTCTTTAATTAAGGCGGCAAAGGTCGATTTAAGCGGCAATTGTTTTATGAGCGGCTGTACTAAGAACTTCGGCGCGTTAATGCCGGCCGCGGCAAAATATACGATTGTGGAAGCGGAGGAAGTTGTTAAGGTTGGTAAAATCGATCCGGAAATGGTTACCGTACCGGGCATTTTGATTGACGCCATAGTAAAGGTAGGTGTTTGAAATGGCATTGGATTGGAGAAATTTCGTCGCAAGAAGAGTCGCCATGCTGTTTAAGGACGGTGACGTCATCAATTTGGGCATAGGACTGCCAACGCTAATTCCCAACCATATTCCGCCGGGGCTCAGTGTTACGCTGCAGGGAGAAAACGGCGTGCTTGGATTAGGTCCGGCGCCGCCCTTACATG
>CAZPPO010000212.1:0-2220 GCA_964588475.1 uncultured Eubacteriales bacterium | reverse complement strand
TCAGCGTAAAGGAAGATCTTGCTAATAATACCCTTATAGGAAGTCAATACAAAACCCCGCTTCTTGAGTTCTCTGGCTCATGCGCAGGCTGTGCCGAAACCTCATATGCACGCCTTGTAACACAGCTGTTTGGCGAGAGAATGTATATTTCGAATGCAACAGGTTGCTCGTCAATCTGGGGCGGACCGGCTGCAACCTCACCTTATACCGTCAACAAGGAGGGCAAGGGTCCGGCGTGGGTTAATTCCCTGTTTGAAGACAACGCTGAAAACGGATTCGGACTTTTACTCGGCCAGCAGGCAGTGCGTGACAGACTTATCAACGCGGTCAAGGAGCTCAAAGAGAAATATTCGCAGCAGATGAAAGATGTTCTTGACAGATATCTTGACACCTTGAATGACGCGGAAGCTAACGGTGAGGCATCAAAGGCGCTTATTCAAATGCTTGAAAATTCCGTATGCCGCGAGCAGTGCGATTGCTGTGAGCTTGAAAAGGAAATCCTCGAATTTAAGGAATATCTTAACAAAAAATCGGTATGGATATTCGGCGGCGACGGTTGGGCGTATGACATAGGCTTTGGAGGCTTGGATCATGTTATCGCCTCAGGCGAGGATGTAAATATAATGGTATTCGATACTGAGGTTTACTCCAATACCGGCGGACAGAGTTCAAAAGCTTCTCAAATTGGACAGGTTGCGCAGTTTGCGGCAGCAGGCAAGTCTATAGCCAAAAAAAGTCTTTCCGAAATAGCGATGACCTATGGTTATGTATATGTTGCCCAGATAGCTATGGGTGCCGATATGAATCAGACTATCAAGGCTATTAACGAGGCCGAGGCTTACAAAGGTCCGTCACTGATAATCGCGTATGCTCCATGCGAGATGCATAGTATTAAGGGCGGCATGGTAAATTGTCAAAAGGAAATGAAAAAGGCTGTTGAGTGCGGCTATTGGAACATATTCCGCTTCAATCCTTTGCTTAAAGAACAAGGGAAGAACCCCTTAACTATTGACAATAAGCCCCCAACGGGAAGCTATCGCGACTTTATAATGAACGAAGCCCGTTATTCGTCTTTGACACGCGCCTTCCCCGAGCGCGCTAAGGAATTGTTTGTTTTAGCAGAAAAAACCTCTATGGATAATTACGAACATCTTCTAAAGCTCAAGGAAGTATACGAGCCGACTAAATAATCAGAATTTAATAATGGGCTGTATCAAAATTCAGCCAAAAAAACGAACGGGCAAGTACACAAAGCTGTACTTGCCTCTTTTTTTGATCAGCAAAAATAGGTAATTATCACCAAACTAGTCTCAGAAAATTAGTAATTATTACTGTAGATAATGTTAATCAATAATGGTAAAATATAGAAAGTTGAGGATTTGTATTCCGTCACGGTAAAAAATGAGGACGGCTCAAATACCTTAAGTATATTCGGTCAGCCAATTAAGTATACTGATGAAGACGGAATAATAAAAATTAAGAGAAACGAGCTGAACAAATCCGATAAACGGGTCGGTTTGTTTGAGAAATATGCCTTTGAATGTACGGATAACGTGATAAAAGGTTATTTTCCCAAAAAAACTGACAAAGAAATAAAAATGGTGTATAATGATTTTGATATTACCTTTGCCCCGATTATTAACAAAGAAAACAATTCAATTTTTGATGCTGTTTTAGACTTTTTAAAATCGGGTAAAGAAAAAACCGAAGCTTCCGGGCTTATCCCATCCGATTCCGTGATAAACGGAGAAACCGAAACCGGAGATAATATAACTTCATTAGATACCACGGTAAAAGAAGAAAAAGAAACCGAAGAAACAAAAACGCCTTATCCCGACATTCCGGAAACCAGTGAAGAAACAGTAGAGCCTGCCCAAACCTCATTGCCTGAAACCTCGCAAAAAGAAGAATTCGTTTCTAAAGAGGCGGTTCTTTCCGGCGGGAAAGAGGGTATGGTAGTATACGAAAATGTTTTTTCGGAGCATATATCGCTCGAGTATATGCCTGTTCTCGGCGGAATTAAGGAAAACATTGTTTTAGAACAGTATGAAGGAATAAACGAGTTTGAGTTTATTATCAATACCGGCGGCTTGATACCGGCTGAAAATTCAGGTATTTCCATAGACCTGCTGAATCCGAATACAAACGAAATTGAGTTATGTATTGGTCAGGTTGACTCGAAAGATTCCTTTACGGGTGAAAACGTAAACAATGACGTTC
>CAZPPO010000211.1:0-2282 GCA_964588475.1 uncultured Eubacteriales bacterium | reverse complement strand
AAAATGATCAAGGAATCCGGATGCTTCGTTGTAAACCTTGTGGACAGAAGTTATAAGGAAACCTTTGATTATCTGGGAAGTCACAGCAAACAAGACGGGGACAAGCTGGCTGCAATGAACGTTAAGCTTCAGGACGGAAAAAAGGTAAACGCTCCCATTTTGTCTGATTGCCCTGTAAACATTGAATGTACAATAGTAGATTCTATTGTTACCGGATCGCACGAAATGTTTATCGGAAAAATCGAATATGTTCATGCCGCCACAGAGATAACGGACACCGAGGGCAATATTGATTTTTCGCAGATTAAGTTTTTTTAACGGAGACTTTTTATTATAAAAAAGATTGGGATTATTATCTGTTCATATTTTTATTAGTCAGGAGTTGAGATTATTATGTCTGAAAAAAACAAGGCTTGTTCAGACAGCACTTGCAGCAAGGAATCCTGTGAAGGATGCGAAAAGAATCCAAAGAGCTTTTTGGAAACCACCAATGAGTTGAACACAATAAAAAGAGTGATTGGGGTAGTCAGCGGCAAAGGCGGTGTCGGGAAATCTTTTGTCACGGCCATGCTGTCTATATTGATAAACAGAAAAGGATACAATACCGGAATACTGGATGCTGACATTACAGGACCGTCCATACCCAAAATGTTCGGCCTTACCCGAAAGGCACTGGGAAGTGAGTTGGGGTTATTACCGGAAAAAACGCATAATGATATCCGCATTATGTCTATTAATCTGCTGCTTGAGCAGGATGATGCGCCGGTTATCTGGAGGGGCCCGCTGCTCGCCAATACTGTCAAGCAGTTTTGGAAGGATGTAATATGGGGAGACCTTGATTTCCTGTTTATTGATTTGCCTCCGGGAACGGGAGATGTGCCGCTTACCGTGTTCCAATCTATTCCTCTGGATGGAATTGTAATTGTTACTTCACCTCAAGAACTTGTATCCATGATTGTTAAAAAGGCATACAACATGGCGCATCAAATGAATATTCCTGTATTGGGTATTGTTGAAAATATGAGCTATGTGAAATGCCCCGACTGCGGGAAGGAAATTAAGATTTTCGGGGAGAGTAATTTACAGGAAACCGCTAAAGAGCTTGGTTTGAATATCCTTGGCAGAATTCCGATTGATCCGGTCATGTCAAGCCTTGCCGACAAAGGCGAGTTTGAACGCTTCAGCAATGATTATTTGGCCGAAGCGGTTCAAGAGATTGAACGCAAATTTGTGAAAGAAGTTTGAGCAATAAACAATAAATGAAATGGAAAAATGATGATGAAATTAGTAGTACCGGTTGAAAGCAAATCACTGGATGTTCCCGTTTGTCCTTCTTTTGGGCGTACACCGTTTTATGCGCTATATGATACGGAGACTGGAAATCATGAATTTCTGGATAATTCTGCTGCGACAAGTCAAGGCGGAGCCGGAATCAAAGCGGCTCAGATGCTGGTAGATCACGGTGCAAAGGCTGTTATCACTTATCGCTGCGGGGATAATGCCGCGCAGGTTATAAATGCCGCGAA
This sequence comes from uncultured Eubacteriales bacterium, assembly GCA_964588475.1. Taxonomy (GTDB): domain Bacteria; phylum Bacillota; class Clostridia; order Oscillospirales; family Acutalibacteraceae; genus DTU089. The sequence goes on along the minus strand of CAZPPO010000211.1, from coordinate 756 downwards.
AATAGAAATGTACAAAGCACAGGATGGAAGCGTTTCTGAAAATATTGAAAAATTCAAGAGCGGAAAACTATCACATCTAACAGAAATTCACCCCGGACTCCATAACCACGGGGGTGCTAAGGGATGAGGATTGCCGTACTCAGCGGCAAAGGCGGAACGGGAAAGACCCTCGTATCCGTTAATCTTGCCTGTGCCGCTGAAAAAGCGGTATATGTGGATTGTGATGTTGAAGAGCCTAACGGTCACCTGTTTTTGAAACCGGAGATAACAGAAAAGCAATCAGTTACTGTGACGGTTCCTCAGATTGATATGAGTAAATGCACACTCTGCCGGAAATGCGTCGATTTTTGCAAATACAATGCGCTGGCGCTGATTAAGGAAGAGCTGATGATTTTTTATGAGGTCTGCCATTCCTGCGAAGGCTGTATCCTCTTTTGCCCCGAAAAAGCGCTCAGCAGCAAGCAAAGAAAAGTTGGCACGATAGAGGCAGGAATTTCAGGCGGCGTTACGGTTCTTACCGGCTGCCTTAACACCGGAGAGGTATCCGGAGTTCCCATCATCAAAGAGCTCATGGGCAAGCTGCCAAAGCGGGATACGATTGTAATTGACTGCCCTCCCGGAAGCGCCTGTATCGTCATGGAAAGTATTCGTGAGGCTGATTTTTGTGTGCTGGTCGCCGAACCCACTTTGTTCGGTTCTCACAACCTTGCTATGGTCTATGACCTTGTGAAGCTCTTTAATAAACCGTTTGGTGTT
>CAZPPO010000210.1:0-2335 GCA_964588475.1 uncultured Eubacteriales bacterium | reverse complement strand
TTTCTTTGGGTATAGCCTCCGCTCCCTGTGTTTCAAGAGCTGAAAAACCGGGTGTATCTACAATATATCCGTTTCTGAACTTGAAAAGCTCTACCTCTCTTGTGGTATGGCGTCCCCTTCCGAGCTTTTGACTTATTTCACCTGTTTTTAAGTTAACATCTAAACCGATAATATTTATGAAAGACGATTTTCCGACACCCGAATTACCTGTAAACACATTGATTTTATCCGAAATAACTTTTATGAGCTCCGCTTTTCCCTCTTGTGTTACGGTTGACACCGAAAAAACGGGTATTCTTGCATTCTTGTACATTTGTGTGTATTGTGAGGTATCGGATAAGTCGCTTTTTGAAAAAACAATAACGGGTTCTATTCCCTTGTCAATTGCAATAGCTGTAAGTCTGTCTATTAGATACGGAACGGGCTTGGGCATAACGACAGAGGATACGATTATCAATCTGCCCGCGTTTGCGACCGGCGGCCTTAATAAAACGCTCGAACGGGGAAGAATTTCATCAACGGTATTGTCACCTGCACTATTAATTGAAACGATTACTCTGTCTCCGGCAAGAGGAGTTATTTTCTGTTTTCTTAGTAACCCGCGCGCCTTACAGCAGAAAGTTTGATTGGCGGCTTCAACATAATAGAAGCCGCCTATACCTTTGATTATTATGCCTTCAAGAGTCTTAGCATTTTCCATTTCAGCTTAAAACCCGAACAGACTGTCTTTAGATACATCCTCTTGAGAACCTACTATATAAAGTGTAATCAGCGTTTGAGAATTAATTCCGGCAGAAGATGAATAAACAGGACTTTGCGAGTAGACGGTACCCTTAGTGCCCGAAGCATCCTCGCTGAAGGAGAAGGATACATTCACAAAGCCCGCGTCTTCAAGTCTTCTTTTTGCGGCAACAGCCTCCATACCCGTTACATCAATATAGGTAACATAATTATAGGTTGTTTCGTTTGAGACCTTGGGCGGAGATGTTGTAAAATCAACATGCGCCTCGTAAAGCTTTTGGTCGTCAACAAAAATCGAGACAATATTATCGGCTCCCGAGCCCGATACGGTAACGGTACGGGTTTGACCCGATGCGTAAATTGTAAGAGGATTGCCGACAAAAACATCATTCACGCATATTTCAAGATTTGCCCTTCCGATATTAGGCAAGTTTACAACTATATCAACCGAGCCTGAAACAGGATTACCCTTGCTTACGACGAGGTTGACCTTTGTGCTTTTTGTAACCTCGGTATTTTCAACGGGATCCTGTGAAACAACGATACCGGCTGCAAGTGTGCTGTTTTCCTCTTTTATCTCGCCGAGAGAAAGCCCCAAATAATTAATTATTTCCTTGGCTGCCTCAAGCGAGCTGTCGGTGAGCTTAGGCATTATGACTTTATCTGTCTCTACCTGGGTTGATACATAAACCGTAACGGTTGAACCTATGGGGGCACTCTCTCCCGGTTCGGGGCTGGTTTTTACTACCGTTCCTATTGTAACACTTGCGTCCTCAACAGAAACCTTAACAGCATTGAACCCCTGTTCGTTAAGCTTAAATTCAGCTTCAGCAAACGTAGTAAAGCCTACAACATCGGGGACTTGGCGACCCGTGCTTTCATTCACTACTGAAAGCTTGATTGTTCCTCCCTTTGTTATCTTTTGACCTGAAGCGGGATCCTGTTCAAAAACTGTTCCGGGTTCAAAGGAGGAATTTGACTGATAGACGACTTCAAAGTTGTAAAACTCTGTATATTCAGGCTTGTCTTTTATTTCAAGCAAATAATTTTTCCCGACAAAATTTGTGACCTCAATCTTTTTCCCCGAAAAAATCGTTCCGTTGTTCGCAAGCTGTATGACTATGAAAATTACAGCCGCGATAACAAGACTGAAGACTACACCCGCAACAATAGGTAAGACTCTGTTTTTTACATTTTGCGCTTGTGACGAGTCAGCCTCGTTTTCATCTTCGCCGGACAAAACAGAACGTGTTTGCCTTGTTTGGAATGAGTCTACATATTTTGTCGGTTCATCATCTACAAAATATGTATAATCAAATTTAATAAGGGGATTTCTCTTGAACTCTTCAAGATCAAGCAGCATTTCCGCAGCTGACTGATAACGGTCACGGGTATTTTTCTGCATTGCTCTGAGCGTAATTTGTTCAAGACCCACAGGAATTTCAGGGTATATTTCATGCGGTCTTTTAGGCTCATCGTTTACCTGCATAAGCGCAACAGATACCGCCGAGTCACCCTGAAACGGCAATACTCCGGTGAGCATTTCGTATAATACGACTCCAACCGAATAAATATCCGCGCGCGCATCTATATG
>CAZPPO010000209.1:0-2411 GCA_964588475.1 uncultured Eubacteriales bacterium | reverse complement strand
CGCTTTGCGCTTTCGCCCATTTGAACTTCTCCGATACATTCGAGCATTGAAGGCAGCGCCTCTGAGCAGCCGAAGGTTTCCTCCGCTTTTAAGGCATATCCGTCAACACAGGAGCGGTCATATGCGGGTATGCATTCTTCGCTTAAAACATCTTGCGATGCGATTTTACCGATTGCATCCCCCAGACAAACACTCATTGTTCCCGTAAATGGAATTAGTCTTGTTTTTAATATTATTTCAAGCGCCTCAGCGGGCAAAACACATTCAAGCATCCGTAATTCTCCATTGCCTTAAAAAGGCTTTACCAAAATTTGTTTTCGGTTCTTTTATAATATCCTTACAGTTGCCGTATTCGGCAATTTCGCCCTTGTGCATAATAATAAGCTTGTCGCAAATTTTTACGGCTTCGATAGGGATATGCGTCGACATTATAAGAGTCGTTTCGTTTCTTCGGCAATAATCGGAAAGAAGCTCTTGCAGCGTATCCTTGAAATCGACATCGACTGCACTAAAGGGTTCATCGAGCAACAGCAGCTTGTGAGAGCCTATCAGCATACGCGCAAAACTCATCCGCTGCTTTTCGCCGCCTGAAAGCTTGACGGCGCTTTTATCCTCAAAATGTGACAACCCTATATTGTCGAGCAAAAGCCCGAGCGAAGCTTTGCTGTATTCTTTTTCTTTTTCTCTCTTTTTGCCAAGACCCACTAATATGTTTTTCCTGACACTTCCCGAAAATATGTATGGGCTTTGAGGCAAATAAGCCGCTTTTTCTCCCTTGTTTATGATTATTTCACCCTCATCAGGTTCAGTAAATCCAGAAACAAGCTTTAACAGAGTGCTTTTTCCTGAGCCGTTAGCACCGACAAGTGCTGTTTTTTCTCCGTCAAGAATTTCTAAGGAATCTATTTTTAGCGTAAAATCCGCCGAATATTTTTTTTTAAGATTTTTTATAACAATCATTTTATCTTTTCCCCTGCAGTATAAGCAATCGAATTTACTAAAAACGAAACAGTGAGAAGAACTATACCTAAAGCTACGGCAAACCTAAAATTACCCTTATTTGTTTCAAGCATAATTGCAGTGGTCATAACCCTTGTCTTAAACTGAATGTTTCCGCCTACAAGGCTTACTGCACCTACCTCGGCAATCGCCCTGCCGAAGCCTAAAAGAATTATACTGACAAACTGCGCTTTGCATTCAATCATAAGGAGAATTATTTCCTTACCCCTTCCCATTTTAAGCCCGCAAGCCGTTTCCCTGAGCCTCGGAGCTCTTAAACTGCTTGAGGCGGCGCTCATTCCTACAATAAGCGGCGTTATCAAAATAACCTGCGATATTACCATTGCGCTAACCGAAAAAAGAAGACCTAAGGAGCCTAAGGGTCCGCTGTGTGAAAGAATCAAAAACACTATCAGACCTGCCACAACGGGCGGCAAGCCCATTAGAGTGTTAGTTATTCTGATAATCAAGCCTTTACCCTTAAATTCCGCTCTTCCGAGCACAGCGCCTAAGGGCAGACCCAAAAGAGAGGAAATAAGCGTACTGAAAAATGACATCTGCAACGTAACGGTTATTACTTGTAAAAGCTCGCTGTCTTTTGACAGCAAGAGCGAAAAGGCCTCTTTAATATATTCAGTCATATATTCCTAAACTTGCTGCTGCGCAGCATAAAAAGCCACGCAGCAGCAATCCTCTTATTGTGTGACGGTTGCCGGTGTGCTTTCAACAAAGAACAGCTGCTGACCGTAAGTATCAACGCCGTATTTTGCAATTAATTCAAGAGTCGATTGCTTTGTCATCCAATCTATCAGGGCGTTTGCTCCTTCTTCGTTGATTTTGGTGTGCTTGTTCGGGTTAACGGCAATAAGGGAATATGTGTTCTTCATGTCGTCTCCCTTTTCAAGGAGAATTTTAAGGCTTTTAAGATTTGCCGAATTTGACAAGAAGGTCGCCTTGTCTGTAAGCACATAGCCTGAAAGCTCATTTGCTTTGTTAAGGGTATCCCCCATTCCCGAGCCTACGCTAATGTACCATTTGTCGGTTTGCGCCTGAGGTGTAAGCTCTGCCGCTGTCCAGATTTTCAGTTCTGCCTTGTGTGTTCCGCTGTCATCCCCTCTTGAAACAAAGGGAGTTGAGGCTTTTTGCGCTATCAGCTTAAAAGCCTGAGCGGCATTTTCACAGTCGGAGATTTTTGCCGGGTCATTTTCAGGTCCTGCCAGAACAAAGAAATTATACATAAAAGGAATACGCTCTACGCCATAGCCCTTTGATATAAATTCTTCTTCGGAGGCCTTCGCGTGGACGAGCAGAAGATCGCAGTCACCCGATTCGCCGAGGGCTATTGCGGCCCCGGTGCCGTTTGAGGTTATCTCTACATTGTAGCCTGTTTGGTTTTCGAAATACTCCATAAG
>CAZPPO010000208.1:0-2417 GCA_964588475.1 uncultured Eubacteriales bacterium | reverse complement strand
CAAAAACAATAAGGCTCAGGCATTCTTGGCTTTTATGGCAAGAGCCGATTTTTTGTTGGCGGCGTTATTCTTGTGAATAAGTCCCTTGGCGGCTGCCTGGTCGATTTTCTTTATAGCAAAAGTAACCTTGGCCTGCTTATCAGCGTCATTTGCTTCGAGAGCGTTATTAGCTTTTTTAATAGCGGTTTTTAAAGTGGAATTCAAAGAGCGGTTTCTCTCTGTATTCGCCTGATTGACTAACACTCTTTTCTTCGCTGATTTTATATTAGGCATCGTTACACCTCCTTACGAGAATTTGCTTCGTACAGATATGAATATTAACATAACTTTTCCTGATTTGCAAGTTTTTTTTGAAAATCGGGCATACTTTTTTTAAAATACCGATAAATTGACTGAAAGGGTTGAAGAGCTTGAATTTAAGAACTGACTTAGCTATAGAAATGCGGGAGATGAAAAAAGAGGGAGAAATAAACGGGGTCGAGGTTTCCGCTAAAAGCGGTGAAAAGTCAAAAACAACGGTTATTAATATCACTAATGAGAACGGAGCTAATGCTTTAGGCAAACCGATAGGGAAATATATTACTGTCGAGCTTTCTGCGTTTGCTGATGAGGCGGATATTACAGATGAAAGAATGGCGACAATAAAAGAGGCTATAAGTGAATTAATACCCCCAAGCGGGGCTATTTTAGTTGCGGGCATAGGAAATAAGAGTATTACGCCCGACTCTCTCGGACCTGCCGTTGCCTCGCAGATATTTGCCACGCGGCACATTGGGGAAGAGCTTCAAAAGCAAATAGGACTCAACGAGCTTCGCTCTGTATCAAGTATAGCCTCAGGTGTTCTCGGTCAAACGGGTATTGAAACCGTAGAGATATTAAGCGCTATTGCCAAAGCTGTGAATCCTGCCGCCATAATTACAATTGACGCGCTTGCTGCGAGAAAATTGGACAGGCTCGGGCGCACTGTTCAGCTATGTGATACAGGTATTAGCCCGGGCTCGGGAGTTGGCAATACAAGAAAGAGAATTGACAGTCAGTCAACAGGCTATCAAGTTATTTCCATCGGAATTCCCACTGTTGTTGATGCGTATACGCTTGCAAGGGACGTAACGGGCAAGGGAGATGACGATGATGAGGCGCAAAGCGGCATTGAGCCCGCATGTGAAAATATGATGGTCACTCCGAGAGAAATCGACGTAGTTGTCGAAAGAGCTTCAAAGCTCGTTGCTCTTGCTATTAACTGTGCGCTTCAGCCATCCCTTTCCGTCGATGAACTTTTAGGACTTATGTAGCGAATATTGAACGCCGCCCTTTCATAGTATTTATTGTTGTAAGGAGGTGATACCGTGAAAAGTATTACTCGATTTTTGGCGGTACTTTTCAGTGCTTTCGCATGCATTCTGGTTTTCTTTTCTATTTGGTCCGGGAAAGCGGATATCGGAACAATTCTTTCGCCCTTGGCGCTTGCAGTAGTCGGAGCTTCTTCACCGCTTGAATATGCAAACGCCGTTATTAATGAGCTGTATACACAGGAGGAAGCACAAAGGGTGAAACAAAACTCTGCTGTTTTGAGTATTTTAGGCTTTGGAACGGGTACACAGCAAATTAATTCTCTTGCATATGTCAGCAAGGACATTTCGGATATGATAGCCCAAAGCGAGAGTATATATGGCTCCTTAAAGAAAACAGAGGATATCCTCGAGGAGGATTTGTCCTCAAGAAAGGCCAATACCGTATTTAAGTCTGTTTCGGTAAACGATTCGGTATCACAGAAAAATATTGACATTGCGGCGAAGCTTGGAGAAAAGCTCAATTTATCGGGGTTTGACAAGACTAAGCCCTGTATTTTGATTTATCACACGCATGCAACAGAGGGCTTTGAAATAATTGATATGGGTTGGTATTCCAACGAGTATAATTCGAGAACCAAGGATACAAGCAGGAATATTGTTCGCGTAGGCGAGGAAATCGCACGTATTCTTAAGGATAAAGGGTTTACGGTAATACATGATAAAACAATTCACGACTCAACCTACAGCGGCTCTTACGACCGCTCGGCAAAGACTGTCAAAAGGTGGCTTGCAGAATATCCATCGATTATTTTTTCACTTGATGTCCACAGAGACGCGATTCACTACGACGGTAAAATTAAATCAAAGCCCACAAGCGTCATTGATAATAAAAAGGCCGCGCAAATTATGATTATTTCAGGCTGTGAAAGCGGAGATGTCACGGATTTTCCAAATTGGCAAAGCAATTTGACCTTTTCATGCAAGCTACAGAATATGGCCCAGGAGCTTTACCCCGGATTGATGCGTCCTGTTTTCTTTTGCGAACGAAAATATAATATGAACTTGACAAGATATTCAGCTCTTTTAGAAATTGGTACGGATGCCAACACACTTGATGAAGCGGTA
>CAZPPO010000207.1:0-2417 GCA_964588475.1 uncultured Eubacteriales bacterium | reverse complement strand
ATTTCGCCTAAACCCCCTCCGATTGAGAAAAAAATCGTTCCGATTACAAAGCCTTGATATGGCTTAGCGAAAATATCGGGAGACAGTGAAAAAATTATAAAGCCGACAAAAATCAATGCCTCCGAAAGCAGCAAAAAGGACTTAAATCCGTATTTGTCGGCAACGCGGCTCAAAACGAGGTCTGTTATAAGCTGGACGATGAAATTTATGCTTACAAGTGTTGCAAGGCTTAAGTATGAAAGTCCTAAATCCTCCCTGATTGGGATAAAAAGCAGCGGGATAAGAGTGATTACGGCAGCTTGGTTAAAAAACGACACATATGCCGAGGCTCTTGTCAGGGCGTAGTTCTTGTTCATTTCATTTTTCGTTTTCAATTTTGTTGATTTGCTCTCTTGCAAGTGAATCACACCTCTCGTTTTCAGGATGACCCGCATGACCCTTAATCCAACATATATTGAGCGTGTGCTTTTCTGCAAGACACAGAAGCTTTTCCCAAAGGTCTGGATTAAGAGCAGGCGAAGAATCACTCTTTTTCCAGCCCCTTTCACGCCATGAAGCTGCCCAACCCTCTGAAAGCCCGTTTGCAACATACTTGGAGTCTGTATAAAGGACTACCCTGCAAGGCTCCTTAAGAGCCTTCAATCCCTCGATAACAGCCTTAAGCTCCATCCTGTTATTTGTCGTTTCCTTCTCGCCGCCGAAAAGCTCCTTATCTGTGTCTTTATATCTTAATATAGAGGCCCAGCCGCCTGTGCCGGGGTTATTTTTACAAGCTCCGTCTGTAAAAAGCTCGACTTCCTTAAGATTCATACTCACCCTCCCTTTGATTAATGTTTATTTTATCAACAATGTAAAAAAATAGCAAGCAATGATTATCTTATGTTTTTGTGGCAATACTTCAAAAGAGTACATTTAATATGGAGGTATTTGCTTGAAGGCTTTGATTATGGCGGGAGGAGAGGGAACGAGACTGAGACCTCTGACATGTACGCTTCCTAAACCGATGGCAAGAATGTGTGGAACACCGGTTCTTCTTTATATTCTTGATTTACTTGCGGCGGCAGGCTTTAGGGAAGCGATTTTAACTCTCAAATATATGCCCAATTCCATAATTCAATATTTTAATGACGAAGAATACAATGGGATAAAGCTTGAATTCGTTATAGAGGATGAATATCTCGGCACAGCGGGAAGTGTAAAGAACGCTCTTTTTGACACATCAGAGAGCGTGCTTGTCATAAGCGGTGATGCCATGTGCGATTATTCCTTAGAAAACATAATAAAGGCACATGATAAGAATAAGGCTGATGTTACCGTTGTGTGTACACAGGTTGAGGATCCTCGGGAGTACGGACTTTTACAGGTTGATGAAAACTCATTTATAACCGGGTTTCTTGAAAAACCGGGTTGGAGTCAGGCAAGAAGCGACCTTGCAAACACCGGTATTTATATAATTGAACCCTCATGTATCAATGAAATACCCGCCGCCATAGCTTATGATTTTGCCAAAGAGCTGTTTCCGAAACTGATACAGCAGCATAAAAAGCTTTTGGCATATAAGGCTGACGGCTATTGGTGCGATATAGGAGATTTAGAGTCATACAGGAAGTGTCAGATAGATATGCTTTCCGAAAAGGTCAGCTGCGGCTTCAAGCCGGTAGCCCAGGGTGTTTTTGCGAAAAGTACGCTTCCAAAGGGTGACTTTGTAGTTATTCCTCCGTCCTATATCGGTAATTCCGTTCAAATAGAAAACGGGGCTATTATAGGACCGGGGACAATTATTGATGATAATTGCCTTATAGGAGCGGGTGCAAAAATCAGGGAGTCCGTTATACTCGAAAATACGTACATCTCATCGCTTTGCAGTATAAACGGTGCGATAGTCGCGTCGGGTGCTTCTGTTAAGAAAGGTGCCTCGCTGTTTGAGGGAAGCGCGGTGGGCTCGGAGGCTATTATAGGCGAATATGCCACTATTGATTCAAATGTTCTTGTTTGGCCTAACAAAGAGGTGTCTGCAGGCGCTGTTGCCAAAGAAAACCTAAAGTACGGAGCTTGTTCAAAAATCATGCTGACAGACGACGGACTTGAAGGCGATTTCGGTGTGGAGATGACTCCCGAGCGTGCGGCGCTGCTGGGAAGCGCTGTAGGAAGCTTTGAGGAAAATGTTCGTGTCGGAATAGGTACAGACGGCTTTGTTAATTCCGAGGCGCTTAAGCACGGACTTATGGGAGGACTTATATCCTGTGGGGCAAGGGTTTGGGATTTTTCATCCTGCTTTGAGGCTCAGATGTATTTTTTTACGGCATTTTGCGGTTTGAATTTTGGCATTTTCATATCCGGGGGAAAGAACGGTACATCAATAAAAATTTGTGAAAAAGGAGGACTGTCGCTAACCAGAAACGCCGAAAGAGATATAT
>CAZPPO010000206.1:1054-2449 GCA_964588475.1 uncultured Eubacteriales bacterium | reverse complement strand
GTCCAAAAATAAAAAGAACCGAAATTTCTATCAAGACATATGAAAAAGAAACAATCCAAGCTATATTTAAGGCACAGGAAATCCAGAAAAGCACCGAGATATTGTCTATAGCCTTCTGATAATACGGGACGTTTTTCTTTACTATCATCACAACAGCTGAAACAATCAGCAATAAATAGATTACACTCCAAATACTGAAGGTTGAGGGACTAGGTGTAATTAAGGTCATATACATATCTGAAATATGCTTTTGCGAAAGCCCATTAATCAGCCCTAAGGCACCAAGTGTGTTAATAATCAAAGTGATTACTAATAAAACCATACTTAGCCAAGCTTTTTTTGCCCTGTTCAAAAAAATACCTCCCTTAAATAATTTTTATTCCCTGTTAAAAAAGTATTAATAAAAATCCTATTAAATACTGTTTATCCAAATATTTCTTAAAGCAGACTAAATATATTGCGAATTATATTAATTCTCTGTAACCAAATCACAATTTTAAAAAAGAAAAGCCGTGTTATAAACAAGCTTTTCTTTACGCTTATATCCAATTTATAAAATACTTAATTCTTAATGTCCCCTATTTCTGCTTCTCTGGTTTATCATTTAGAAGCCTCCAAACAAGCGCCGCTAAAACTCCTCCAATGAGTGGCGCTAATATAAACACCCATACATTTGCTAAGGAATCGCCTCCCAGTAAAAGGGCAGGTCCAAACGATCGAGCGGGGTTTACACTTGTCCCGGTAAAGCAAATACCAAGTATTACCCTCGTGGAGCTGTTTTTATTACCATCGTATCGATATTTTGGACAATAACGCTTCATTTTATGAATAACAGGTTCTGTTAATTATAACTTTTTTCAGGTCATCCGACAGCTCGTTGAAATATGAGCAATAGCCGGCAACTCTCACCATCAAATATTTATACTTTTCAGGGTTGTTGTAAGCATCAATTAATATCTCTCTGCTTATTATGTTGGGCTGGAATTGCATGCCTCCCTTTGTAAGAAACGTCTTAAACACAGCAGCAAGATTCTTCACTCCCTCCCTGCCCGGAAAGAGGGCGGCGTCGATATGAAGCGTTGCCGTTGTTCCGTTTGGTGCGAAGTCCTTAAAGTTTACCATAGCCATTGAGTTAAGTGATGAGAGCAAATCCGATTCTTCCATTGCGTAGTGCGGAGTGACGCTGTTGGCAAGCGGAACTCCCTTCAGCCTTCCGGACGGAAGTGTCCCTGTTTTGAGCCCGTATCTGTCATTTACATTCAGCGCATAGTAGCCTGCAGAGTAAACCCCGTCTCTGTCAACGCTCGAAACACAAGCGAGTGCGGTACAATACATTCCCATAACCTTGGAAACCCATTTTGAAGCCTCGGGCGATGAGTCGTCGCCGAATTTGGG
>CAZPPO010000206.1:0-1044 GCA_964588475.1 uncultured Eubacteriales bacterium | reverse complement strand
AGAGCTTCTCTTATCCTTTGATTTTCCTCACCCTCAAAATCACAGTCAATAGCCTTAATAATCTCAAGAAGTGTATATTTGCCTTTTTTAAAGACAAGCTCGTCAATTGCATGAAGTGAATCGGCAGCATCCGTTATTCCCACTGCCTGAATACCGCTGCTCCTATAAAACGTTCCTCCCTCGTATGCGTCCTTCCCTGTTTCAAGACAATTTCTGAACAAGGACGATGCAAGCGGAGTTGTAAAATCCTTTTCAAGCACCTTAATAATCTTTTGCTGGTCATAAAGTATTGATGCTGTAAGCTCATTAAGCCTTTCCTGATAGCTTTGAAGAATTTCCTCCATGCTATTTGGAGGATTATAAGCAAAATACCCTCTCTTGACCTTTCGCTTTTGCGTTACCTTTTCATTATGTCTTGTAACGGCTCGGCAGAACGGACACTTTTGGTGAGGTGCATAGGCGTACTCAACCAGTCTTGTTATTACCTTTTCGATGTTCTCCCTGTTTGAATGATGCCAAAGGTCGTGCTTTTGACCCTTAATCGCCTGCAGCATAGGAAGGACAACGTTAACGTTTGCGCTATCAGTGTTTCCGAAATGATCATCAGACGCAGGCGGCTCAACACAGCCGATTATCGAATAGTTTCTCGCGTTTTCGACAGTTGTGGGGTATTTCCTCATAATAGAGTCGATATAAACCTCATCACTGAACATTTCAGGCATCGGGCAACCGTTTATATATATTTCCGCTAATCTTTCAAGATATTTTTCAGGGCTGTTTTTGTTAATGCGTGCACACATATTTATTGCAAGCGGCTGAAGCTCGCAAGCGTCTATAAACATATAGGTAAGGTCGTTTGTTGCATCGTTGCCGTCCTTGTCACAGCCGCCGAAGGTAAGCGCCTGGTCAGTTGAAAGAGTTTCAAAAAGCTTTGCAACATTCAAAAATGAATCTCCGTCATTAACCAAAATACACTCATCCATTTTAAGCACGAAAAGACATAAAAGCTCCTTTGCCAGGTCATATGTAATTCTTCCCGCCTCT
>CAZPPO010000205.1:667-2495 GCA_964588475.1 uncultured Eubacteriales bacterium | reverse complement strand
CCCGCTTGAAGCTGTCACACAATCTTTTCATAAATCCCTGTGTGAACGCCCCAAAAGGCAGGCTTTTTTATTGCTATTTTACGGCTCTTGCAATAATAATCGACAAAATCAAGAGTCCGAAGGTACTTTTCATAGCTCCCACACAGTCAAGCACAAGGTGATAATGAGCGTTTGAATCAGTAAAAAGATAGATTAAACCTATCACTGCCGCTGCGATAACCAGAACTGATAAAACCGGTATGTAAAATTTAATCAGTGTTGACGAAAGCGGGGTCAATGTTTTATAATGTTCTCGTACCTTGTTAAGTAATTCAACCATATCATCTCTCCTTGTTTAATTATACAGTTAAGGTTTGTTTTAATCAATGGTAAATAACGGAATGCTCTTAAAGCTCGGAAAGGGGAACAGATGGCAGGCAGAATAGGTGTATCCACCGCCTGTTTTTATCCGCTTGAAACGGAGAAATCACTACGGAGGATTTGCGAAAGAGGAGTTAAAAGCTGCGAAATATTTATTAATACCATATCTGAGACAGAGGATAGCTTTGTTAAAAGCATATCACAAATACTGACAGATAACGACATGTTCATCACATCACTGCATCCGTTCGCGTCATTTGCGGAGTCATACGCTCTTTTCAGTTCATATAAAAAAAGATTTTATGACTCGTTAGAGCTATATAAGCGCTATTTTGAGGTTATGAATATAATAGGGGCGAAAATTCTTGTTATACACGGAGGGAAATATTCGCTTTCTATACCGAAGGAAGAGTATTTTGAGCGCTTCGGTGAGCTTGCCCTAATCGGTAAAGCTTCAGGATTAATTACGGCACAGGAAAACGTTGTTCATTATTTGTCCGAAAGTCCGAATTTTATGCTTGAAATGAGACAGGCACTCAAGGATTTGTTTTATATGGTCCTTGACATTAAGCAGAGCCTTCGCGCCGGTGTGTCCCCATATGAGTTTATTTCACTTTTGGGGGAGAATATAGTTCACACTCACCTTAGCGATCACAATATGAAACAAGATTGTATTGCTCCGCTTTTGGGAGAATATGATTTTGCTTCTTTATTTAATAAAATGGAGGATATAAGATATGCCGGAGATTATACCGTTGAGCTTTACAGTACAAGCTATGAAAGCGAGGATGAGATTTTCGATTCATGCGACAAACTGAGGCGTCTTTACGATAAAAGGCTTGAAAATAGATAGTAATAATGTTAAAATACAGGAAATATATGGAAATTATTGTGAGGTGTTAAGATGAAGTGTCCGTTTTGCGGTTTTGAGGAAAGCAAAGTAATAGACTCGCGTCCTACAGACGAGGGTGAGCGTATACGCCGCCGCAGAGAGTGCATAAGCTGTGCCAAAAGATTCACGACCTATGAGATAATAGAAACGGTCCCAATTGTAGTCGTCAAAAGGGATAAATCGCGACAGGTTTTCGACAGAGACAAAATTCTCGGTGGAATGCTCAGGGCGTGCGAAAAAAGACAAGTGTCAATAGACACAATCGAAAAAGCCATTAATCAAATTGAAATGGAGCTTCAAAACTCACTTGACAGAGAGGTTAATTCCACCAGAATAGGAGAGCTTGTAATGCAAAAGCTAAAGGAGATTGATGAAGTAGCTTATGTCCGCTTTGCTTCTGTATACAGGCAGTTTAAGGACATTAACACATTCAGGGATGAGCTGAATAAGCTTCTGATAGAAAACACTTAAGATAACTTGAGGCAGAAAAAGACCGAATCTCAAAGCCAAGCTTTGAAGATTCGGTCTTTATAATTCAAAACAAATTATGCAGCCTTTTTCGGGAATTCCTCCGGA
>CAZPPO010000205.1:0-657 GCA_964588475.1 uncultured Eubacteriales bacterium | reverse complement strand
TGCCCACGCGGTAAGCATTGCTACTTGTGTATTGTTAATCACTTCATCCTGATTGATAAAACCGTTGCAGCCGAATACAAACAAAGGAACATCGGCGCTTGAATGGGATGTACTCTCGTATTCATAGGTACTTCCGTTAAAGGTTATTTTGCCTGTTTCATGGTCGGCCGTAACAATAACGAGAGTTTCACCGTCATTTTCGGCAAAATCAAGAGCGGCGGCGATTGCGTTATCAAACTCTATCAGAGAGAGCATCATATCAGCGGCGTTGTTACTGTGAGAATGCTTATCAATATGAGCGCCTTCAACCATAAGGAAAAAGCCCTCGTCATCATTATCAAGAAGCTCTATTGCTTTGACAGTCATCTCAGTGAGAGTAGGAGTATCGGGAGCGGTAATGCTTTCAGCCCACATATCGGAGGTGAACTGCCCGTAGCTCTTGTCGCCGGCAGTCAGCTCGTTCATTTGTGACAATGTTGAAACATACTTCCTTGCGTAATTCGAAGTTGCGTTTTCATCAAAAACACCCGCTGATTTACCCCATATAAGGTCAATGGCGGATTCGACCTGTTGTTTTGCTATTTCCTCGTTGTTGTTTCTGCCCGAGGTATGTGCAGAGAACGTCGCTGGAGTTGCTCCTCC
Organism: uncultured Eubacteriales bacterium; assembly: GCA_964588475.1. Lineage (GTDB taxonomy): Bacteria > Bacillota > Clostridia > Oscillospirales > Acutalibacteraceae > DTU089. The sequence continues at coordinate 15 of CAZPPO010000205.1, read as the reverse complement.
CGTGCTGTCAGTGGT
>CAZPPO010000204.1:0-2513 GCA_964588475.1 uncultured Eubacteriales bacterium | reverse complement strand
TGCAAGACACATTGTTGAGCACATTGCATGTGGACGTGTGCTGCAGAAGGCGGGATTAATATTTGAAGGTGTTGAGAGAGGCTCCGTTTACTGCAAGGGTAAATTTTTTGACGCCGCAAGGTATGCAATAACCAAATAATAATAAAATAAAGCGGCGTATTTCGCCGCTTTACTGATGATTAAGAGCACCTGACGGCCTTAATCGTCAGTTTTTTATTTGCCAAGTTTATGAATAAACAGGCCGCTTAAAAGCTTAGGCTCAAACCAGGTGGATTTAGGAGGCATAACCTTGTTGGCGTCTGCGATTGCCATTAAGTCCTCAAGCGTTGTCGGGTACATTGAGAAGGCTACACGCATACTTGCGTTCACCCTCTCCTCAAGCTCATAAAGCCCTCTTATTCCACCCACAAAATCTATGCGCTTATCGGTTCTTGGGTCGTTTATGCCCAGTATCGGAGAAATCAGATTGTTTTGCAAAATCGATACATCAAGATGCCCGACGGGATCATTTTCGTCGAATGTTCCCTCTTTTGCCTCAAGAACGTACCATTTGTTTGATAAATACATTCCGAAGGTATGCTTTTTGTCCGGTTTAAAGCAACCGGGTGCGATAAAGGGCAAAACTCTGAATTTTTCCTTAATTTTCTCTATAAACTTTTCATCGCTGTAACCGTTTAAATCCGCAATTACCCGGTTGTAATCCATTATTTCAAGCTCATTCGCCGGAAAGAGCACCGACAGGAAATAATTAAACTCCTCATTTCCGTTATAATGAGGGTTGCTCTGCCGCCTCATATTTGCCACATTAACAGCGGAGGCACAGCGGTGATGACCGTCGGCAATATAAAAGGCCTCCACCGGACAGAAAGCTTTTGTAAGACTCTGACAGACCTCGTTATCATTGATAACCCAGACAGTTTGGGAAACGTCATTGTGTAAAAAATCGCATACAGGAGGATTTTGTCTTTGCCATTTGGAGATTATTTCACCGATTTCATTCTTTTCACGGTAGCATAAGAATATAGGCCCTGTGTTGGCGTCGCAAAAATCCACATGTCTTATGCGGTCAGCCTCCTTGTCAGCTCGAGTGAGCTCATGTTTTTTTATGGTGCCATTGATATAATCGTCTACCAATGCACAGCCTACAAGGCCGGTCTGACTCCTGCCGTTCATAATCTGTCTGTAAATATAAAAGCAAGGCTCTTTGTCCTGAATCAGTATACCTTCTTTTGAAAGGTTAAGCAGATTTTCTTTTGCCTTTTCATATACAGACATATCATATATGTAAGTGTCCTCAGGCAAGTCAATTTCTGCTTTGTCGACATGAAGAAACGAGTACGCGTTGCCCTTAGCCCTTTCTCTTGCCTCGCTGCTGCTCATGACATCATAGGGGAGAGCGGCAACCTTATCTGCATATTGAGGTAACGGACGAAGAGCCTTGAACGGTTTGTAAACAGCCAATTAAATCACTCCGTAATATAGTTTGGATTTTGCATGATTTTAACATAGTCTATTATGAATTCTGTTTCAAAACCGGGCTGATTTGTAAATTCACTTGGTAGCTCGAGTGAGATAATGGCGTATTCATCTGCCTGCGAGACTCCCTCCGCGAAAGCGGACCTTACGCACTCAACGCCGTTAATATAAAAAATATACTCGCTTGGGGTCCACATAAGTCCATAGGTATTATATTGCTCATAGATGTTTTTAGCCTTGTAGCTCCCTAAACGCTGAGAACGTGTTTCCTGATAGCCGTCAACATGAATATTCAATGACACCGAATTATATTTCAGCTTTTCGTCGTAATTAAACGCCTCGAAAATATCCAATTCCGCTCCTCCGACGCCGCCTTGTGAGAGCTCCTTGCTTGCCATCCCGGAGGAATTAAGCCAGAACGCGCTCCAGAAGCCGCCGCCCTTACTGCAAATACATCGTATTTCATAATAGCCGTATTTATATTCGTTAACGGTTCTTATCATTCCGGCATACCAGCCCTCACCGTACGTAGCGTTTGGATTATCACTATTTAAATACTCTGCCTTGATATAAAGGTTGTCGTTCTCAACACGAACTTGGTTTCTTGAGTTGAAGCCGGATCTTCTTGCGCCGTCGGCACGATAAGCCCAGGCTCCTGTGTTTAAGGCATCTGCTTTGAAATCATCGAAAAAAACCGTTTCATATCCGGATAGGTCAAGAGCTTCACCCCTTGGTGTAGAAGCCGTGTCTGCCAATAAAATTCCCATATACTCCCCCATAGCATAAGCATGCTCTCCCGCCCGTAACCAATCTGCGGTAGTTAGCACCGAAATAAACGCAAGAAAAGCTGCTATCAGTCTGAAAAACGCTATTTGCTCTCTGTCAGATAACATAACAAGCCTCCAAATCAATTATTATAACAAGCAAAAACAGCCGCTACAGAGCCATCTGCTGCTGCGGTCGTTAATTGACGCAAAGACTTTACCCTGCAATCGCCCGCGGCAAATATGCAATCAATATTTGTTTTGCAATCTTCG
>CAZPPO010000203.1:0-2542 GCA_964588475.1 uncultured Eubacteriales bacterium | reverse complement strand
TAGCCTTTCTTCTTTATAATTTCATGACAGGAGACAATTCGCTGCAAAACTGCATGGCCGGCATTTCAGCGCTGCTTGTTTCAATACGCGCCATTGCGAACAAAACCGGCTTTCTTAGTGGGTTTTTAACCTCATGGATAAATCGATCATCAAGTAAAAAAGCAGCAAGGATAATGAAGAAAAACACGGCAGGAGCCGCCATAACCAAAATAAATTCAGACGACGCGGTAAGAAAAGCCAAACGTTTTATTGCTGGACTTACACTTGGGTTTACATTATCAATACCCCTTTCGGCCATCGGTTATCGGTATACAGTATATATTGCGGGAGCAGTATTTATACTGGCTTCGGCAATACTTGCCATTGCGTCCAAAGGAAAAAAGGAGGTGGGTGTATGAACAGCATAAAACGATATCCTATCATCAGTGCAATCATGCTCTGCGTATTTTTACTGCTGCTTCCGGTTTCCTCATTTGCAGCAGGCACAAAAAAAGTCGATCCCAAGGAGGGTTTTCCATATAATGACTCCGAAAACTACAGATACAGGGTAGAAGGTAACCCTGAGATATCCTCCGGATGGGACGGCTCCGATTATGTTCAGGCCTTTAAAATCACTGTTTTTGATGCCAACAGTGTTGTACCGAAGGTCCTTTCATACGATGATTACGTCATAACGTTTAAGAATCTTCCCAAGCCGGAGAATCCTGACAATGACATAACACATATATTAAATGATGTAGAAAATAAAAACAACAGGAAAGAAGTTTACTACAGGACATCCTTTGCTATCATGGCATCCTCCACGGCAGCGGGGGATTTTGCCGAAGAATCAGGTCCCGCAGGGTATGATGAAACCTTTGCAGGCTATAAATCGAAATCTTACGAGGATGAGCCTTTACGTACAATCAATCATTTGAACAGTCGAGCTTTCAGCTGTACCCAGAGCGGTTCCAGGAGTATACTACTTGAAGATATCCCCCTGCCCGAAAGAATTATTCATATTGATATTAGTTGGCAAGCAACCTGCTTCTACTATCTGGGCACCTACTGGGACAATGAAAAGGGAAGCCTCACAGACGAAAGCAAGGTCCCTGAAGCTGAAGCTCTTTATGCAGACGCTTTGGCACAGGCAAAAGCCTACGAATCAAAATTTTCATCCTTAGTGTATGAAATCAAAAAAACGCCCCACCTCACAGATGAGGCTAAAGACTACCTCGTTTCAACCAAAGCCTCTCAAGAAAAAAAAGAGACCGACACATCTGTTCCGGCACTGATTGTTTTGGGAGTAGCGGGACTTGCCGCTGCGGTAGCCGGTGCGGCGGGTGTGGCAGGTAGCGCAGCAGCGGGCTCTTCTGCAGATTCTGGGGGAAACACCGATCAAGACAATGAGAAAAAGATTTCCTCATATAAAATGTACATAAAGAAGGATTTTAAAAACAAGATACGCTATGACAAGCCTGCGGTTATCGTTTATGCGAGAATGGCCGAGATAACGCCGTCGGGAGAAGAGATCGACCGGCCCGATCTGACACAGCAGATAAAGATATTCTCGAATGATCCACATATGATAGTGGGTCAAAGCTCTTTACCCGGCAGCTATGCGGGAGCAACCGTTGAGGCTCAGTCAAAAAAGGGACAGGAGAACCCGACAAAAGGTATAGTGAGCTTTCGGTTCACCGGGGAAGGCGGAAGCTATCAAAACGATGTGGAATTCGATCTTGTTCTTGACCCTTATATCGATTTTACAGAGAAAAACGGAAGCACCGTTGCCATTATCGAAGGTGACGGCGGACACTATGAGTCGGCATTTATGCTTGTTGACTTCACAGAGGTTCCGGAGGTAACATTAAAACCTCTATCTGAAAATTATCCGTTTGAAATAGAAGCTGTCAAGATACACGACTTTAAATACAAGCTGACGGTTAAAAACCAGACCATTCCCGACAGAAACAGTGCGGGAAAGCCAAGGAAGCCATCCTACTCTTTTTACAAGTTTGAGATGTTTGCCGAAAACAAGGTTGAAAACGCAAGGACAATGGTTGAAGTTAATGTCTATCCGGAGGGTATCGTTGTAAGAAATGTTGAGTTCGACGAAAACGGCTATGCGCTTATAAAGGCGTTTTCCGATGACGAGAGAACCGAAAGCGGTGAGGAGGTATTGGCAACCAGGCTTATCGTTGAGCTTGCCGTCGTTACTGTCGATGAAAACGGCCGCAGTAAAACCGAGCTGGCAGACATTACTACAACAAGCTTTAAGATTGGCAGCCTCAAGGGTACCGACCAGGATACCGAAAACCTTGCAAAGGCGTTTAAATATGAAATTGAGGATGCCGGCAGAGGAGCATACAAGTTCCAGCCGAAAATGCAGGTACCCGAGGGAAAAAGCCCCTATTATCTGACGCTTCCCATGTCCTGCACATACGACAACACCGATTACTCCCTGGACTTCCCTGTAAGGCTTGTAGGAGAACCGTTTGACGAGATGAAATCGAAGCAGGAGGAATTAAGGCTCCTCCTTGCACGCGTAAGACGTTACATGCCG
>CAZPPO010000202.1:0-2610 GCA_964588475.1 uncultured Eubacteriales bacterium | reverse complement strand
CCACCGCTATATCAAGAGAGGCTCTTGCCTGCTCTTTCGTAAAGGTTTTAAAAGCGGCGGCGCTGTCATCAAAATTTTTGTCATCGAACGCGGCACACTTGCAAAGATTCTCCCTGACCTTAGCCTCAATCTCTTGCGCTAAGTCTTTGTCCTTTTTCAAAAGCTCCTTGACGTTTTCTCTTCCCTGACCCAAGCGCTGCTCATTATAGGAAAACCATGCACCGCTCTTGTTAATAACCTTTGTAATAACGCCAAGGTCAACAATTTCCCCTTCCTTGGAAATTCCCGTGCCATACATAATATCAAACTGTGCCTCTTTGAACGGAGGCGCTACCTTGTTTTTGACTATTTTAGCCCTTGTTCTTGAGCCTATAAATTCATTCCCCGCACCTTTAAGCTGTTCTATTTTGCGCACATCAATACGCAAGGAGGCATAAAATTTAAGCGCCCTGCCGCCGGTGGTAACCTCGGGATTGCCGTATACTACCCCTACCTTTTCTCTTAGCTGATTAATAAAGATTATTATTGTATTGGAGCGAGAAATTGCACCCGCAAGCTTCCTAAGCGCCTGAGACATTAGTCTTGCGTGAAGACCTACATGTGAATCTCCCATTTCACCTTCAATTTCAGCCCTGGGGACAAGAGCCGCAACAGAATCTATAACAATGACATCAAGCGCTCCCGAACGAGTAAGAGCCTCGGCTATTTCCAGCGCCTGCTCGCCGTTGTCCGGCTGAGACACAAGAAGGCTGTCAATATCAACTCCGAGCTTTGAAGCGTACACAGGGTCAAGAGCATGCTCCGCATCGACAAAGGCAGCCTCTCCGCCCAAATGCTGCGCCTGGGCAATAACATGGAGTGCAAGGGTTGTTTTTCCCGAGGACTCGGGCCCGTAAATTTCAACTATTCTGCCCCTTGGAAGTCCTCCTATCCCGGTTGCCGCATCAAGAGCTATCGAGCCTGTAGATATAGATTCTATGCTCATACCTGTGTTTTCTCCAAGTCTCATTATTGCGCCTTTACCATACGCCTTTTCGATTTGCGAAAGAGCTGTTTCCAAAGCCTTTTTCTTGTCAGCCATTTTAATTCCTCCGTTTTATCCTTAAAGTGTACAAATGTTCGCTTAAGGGTATTATATATTACATTTGAGGCTTTTGCAATAGTTTTTTCAAATTTTCATACACAATTTCAAAAAAACGCTTAAAAATCAAAAAGTATTAATAAAACCCAAAATAATGCTTGCAAATAAGAAATAAAACTGTTATTATGTCCCTGTTGCCTTAAAAAAGGTTTTATTTATTTATAAATAAGGAGGTGCAAAGATGGCAAAATGTGAATACTGCGGAAAAAGTGTTTCGTTCGGAATTAAGGTTTCGCATTCTCATAGGCGCTCAAACAGAACGTGGAATCCTAACGTAAAGCGCGTAAAGGCTATCGTTGACGGCTCTCCCCGCAGAGTATATGCTTGCACCCGTTGCTTGCGCTCCGGTAGGGTTACTCGCGCTGTCTGACTTTTATGTAAACAGCAAATAATCGGAAGCTTCGCTTCCGATTTTGCTTTATTATCCAAAAATTTTATATTGCTTTTTTTCAGAGATAATATATAATTTGTACAGAAGGTGAAATTATGAAAAATATAAGAAAAGCCGCTTTCGGCGCAGTTTTATGTCTTCTTGCCGTTTCATTGGTTTTAGTAGGAATAAACGATTCTAAGGCTAAAGGCACAGAGGTTACAGCTGTTGAAACAAAGGCACATGCCGGAAAGACTATGACAATAAGCACTTCAGCAAGCCCGGCTGCGGATTTTACATATACAGCTACGGCCTCATCGGTTACGATTACGGGCTACAAGGGCTCTTCCTCGCAAGTTATAATCCCCAATACCATTGACTCTAAGACCGTAACCGCTGTCGGGGATAAGGCCTTCGGCGAAGCCTCGCAAATCGAATACCTTTACATTCCCGCTTCAATAGAGCAAATTGCAAGCAACGCCTTTCTCAGATGCGACGGGCTTCTTGAAATAGAAGTCAGTGAGGACAATCAGTTTTTTTCAAGTCAGAACGGCGTTTTATATAACAAGGACAAAACCATTCTTTTAGCCTTCCCCGGCGCAATAGGCGGAGAATTTCTCATTTTGAAAAGTGTTACCCGTATAAATGATTATGCCTTCTGCTACTGCTATGAGCTGACGAAAATAAATATGTACAACAGCGTAACGGAAATTGGCGATTTTGCTTTTGCTTACTGCTGGAACTTAACGAGCATTCGTCTTAGTGATAATCTAACACAAATAGGAAAGGAAGCTCTTGCTTACAATTTATCTCTCACTTCTGTGTATTTGCCTAAAAATGTTATTAGCATCGGCGAAAACGCACTCTTAGGGGCTCAATCCTCCCCGGGTTATTATGAATATTATTTTGTAGACGGAATTTACTGCGTCTTTGGTTCGTATTCACATGATTATGTTTCATCCCTCGGGCTAAGTCCAAGGGCAACCGCGGACCTTAGGTTCGATGTGGGCACCGGTGTTTATGCTACCTGTGCTTTTGCACTTGGAACAAATTTCACCGCAGATGCCGTAACATCCGGTCAGACCTTTGATGCTGCTTG
>CAZPPO010000201.1:0-2611 GCA_964588475.1 uncultured Eubacteriales bacterium | reverse complement strand
GCTGCGCCGCTCAAGCTCGCGCTGGACCGCCTCAAAAACGGCAGGCTGAATAATCGCCTGATGGTTATTCTCCACATAATACTGCGGTATCTCGCCATCATTTGGCTTTTTCTTTTTTGTGAGGAAATCCACGGTGTAGCTCTTTTGCAACAGTGCATCGCCGCGATATTTCTCGTTTGTGAGGATGCTCCGCACAGCACCGGCGTTCCAGCGCTCCTTGCCGCCCGGTGAAAGAATGCCGTCAACGGTCAGCTTGGATGCGATGCCAAAGGGTGTCATGCCCTGAAGAAACATACTGTAAATACGTTTGACTGTGGCGGCTTGCTCCGGATTGACGACTAAATTGCCATCCTCGCCTCGGTCGTAGCCGAGAAACCGATTGAACGGTACTGTGACCTTTCCATCGGCAAATCGCTTTCTTTGACCCCATGTACAGTTTTCCGAAATCGAGCGGCTTTCTTCCTGCGCGAGGGAGCTCATTATCGTAATGAGCAGCTCGCCCTTGCTGTCGAGCGTCCATATATTTTCCTTTTCGAAGAAAATCTCAATACCTTTTTCCTTGAGCTGGCGCACCGTAGTCAGGCTGTCAACCGTGTTTCGAGCGAAACGGCTGACTGACTTTGTAACAATCAGCCCAACGCACTCCTTTACGCCGCATTTTTATTTATAATGCCTGTATTTTTCCAGTCCGTCGAGGACTGCCGCCATATTTTCAAGCGAGATATCCCTGTTAAACTCCGCATACAGTCCCAAGCCTCCCTGCGGAAGATAAAGCGCCTCGACACATTCGCCGATATGGTCCATAAGCTGTGAACGGGTAGCGAAGGGGAAAAGCTGTCTGTCAAGGTCAAGATTAATTGGGATTTTTCCCTTGCACTCTCTTACAAGATTAGACAGTCCGTTAGCCCGAAACTGGGGATTAATAATATCCACGCCGCACTCTTTAAGGTCGTTCATTATTTCCCAGATACATCCGTCCGTGTGCATATATATCAGTGTTTTGGGATTATGAGACTTGATTATGGAATACATTTTCTCATAGCAGGGCTTAAGGAGCCTGCGCCACCTTTGCGCTCCTATCGCAAGACCGTTTTGCATTCCCAAATCGTCACCGAAGGAAACCATTTCACCGATATTAGGCAGTATAGCCTCTATCTGGCGGCAGTTATACTCAAGAACCTTTGAAATGAGCGTTTTTATTTCTTCGCCTTCCTCGGCAAAGTAAATCATCGCGTCCTCAAAACCGCAAAGGTCTAAAAGCCTTAAATACATAAAGCCGTGGGGTAGCCTGCCGTCACGGTTTTTAGGTATCAGGAGAGAAAAAATATCGTCACGGCTTTTTATGGGATGACCCTTGACAATCGACTCCATTCCTTCCTCTATGTTTTCCCAAACACAGCCCCATTCATCTACATGAGTGCCCGAGTGATACTGCTCGGGCATGGGGATGTTCTTTTCATCAAATGAGGGATTTGAGAAAAACTGAGGATAACAGGAAAGAAGACGCGCCAATTCCCCGCGATGCCTTATCCAAGCCGCGGGCTGAGCCATAACGGAAACGGGAATTGTTTCGGGATAATCGTATGTAATAGCCTTATAAAGCAGCCTATTCATACCGGTTAGCTAAAGTAAGACAGAGCAATCTCAGCCGCAGATGCCGCGTCAACGGCATAGGCGTCCGCTCCTATGGAATCTGCAAAGCTTTGCGTAACGGGAGCGCCGCCTACCATGATTTTTATCTGCTCGCGCACACCCGCGTTCTTAAGCTCGTCGATTATATCCTTTTGAGATGTCATTGTGGTTGTAAGCAAAGCGGAAAGGCATAAAACCTTTGCGCCTGTTTCTTTAACGGCCTTAACAACCTTGTCTCCTCCCACATCGACTCCCAGGTCAATACACTCTATTCCGACACCCTCAAGCATCATTTTTACAAGATTTTTACCGATATCGTGCAAATCGCCCTTAACGGTGCAGATAATCGCTTTCCCGACAGGCTCTACGCCCTCCTTTGTAAGCGCGGGCTTTAGGACGGCAACTCCGGCATTCATTGCCCTTGCGGCAATGAGTACCTCGGGGACATAGATTTGATTCTCCTTAAACTTTTTGCCTACCTCCATCATAGCGGCGATAAGCGCGCCGTTAAGAATTTCTTTGGCGGAAACTCCCTCAGCTAAAGCCTGAGCGACAAGCTCCTCGACGTTCTTTGCTCTTCCCTTTTGAAGCATTTCGTTGATTTGTGCCAATATGGACATATACTAAACCCCTTCCGATTTATTTATTTATTTATTAATAAATTACCATACAAAAATATGTAACGGTATTTGGACCGTTATGATAATTAATGCCGCAGTCAGCCGCAAGCCTTACGACGTTAATACCGCACGCCTCCACCGAGACTATCATCTCTTCGGGATATCTGCAAGGCTCCGGATACAGGCATTTTTCACAAAGCCTGCAAGCCCCCGTGCCAAGGGGAATATGTGAAACGCCTTCTTTTTTTAACATTGATACAACCTTGCGCAAAATCTTGTCCGCTCTTTGCCCTGCTCTTTGCATGCCCTCAAAATCGAAGGAGTCCTCTATTTCTTCAAAATGTGTAAAGACAAGAGCT
>CAZPPO010000200.1:0-2644 GCA_964588475.1 uncultured Eubacteriales bacterium | reverse complement strand
TTTACCAAGGGAATCAATTGGGAATAGATACGAGAAAGATCACTTGGAAAAGATGCATGGATATGAATGACAGACAGCTTAGGTTTGTAGTAAATGGCTTGAATGGCAAAACCAACGGGGTTCCTCGTGAGGATGGCTTTGACATCACGGTTGCCTCAGAAATTATGGCCATTTTATGCTTGTGCTCATCTATTACGGATCTAAAGGAAAGATTGTCAAAAATTATAGTTGCCTATAATTATGAGGGAAAGCCAGTAACCGCAAAGCAGCTTAATGCTGTAGGCGCCATGGCATCCCTTTTGAAGGAAGCTGTGAGGCCTAATTTGGTACAGACTCTTGAAGGAACACCCGCAATAATCCACGGCGGTCCCTTTGCTAATATCGCCCACGGGTGCAACTCCGTTATTGCTACAAAAACGGCACTAAAGCTTGCTGATTACACCGTTACCGAGGCAGGCTTCGGAGCAGATCTCGGAGCTGAAAAGTTTTTTGATATAAAATGCCGAGCCTCGGGACTTATTCCCTCGTGCGTTGTTGTAGTAGCGACTATACGCGCTCTTAAGCTTCACGGAGGAGAGGCTAAAGCACAGCTTAAAAATGAAAATCTTGACGCATTAAAAAAAGGTATGCCTAATCTTTTAAGGCATATATCAAATATTAAAAATGTCTTCAAGCTTCCCTGCGTTGTCGCAATAAATCGTTTTCCTTCCGATACTGATGACGAAGTAGCTCTCCTTCAAAACACCTGCTTCGAAAACGACTTAAAAGCCGTATTGACAACAGTTTGGGCTGACGGCGGCGCCGGAGGTGAAAAACTCGCAAGAGAGGTTGTAAGACTTTGTGAAACAAAATCAAATAGCTTTTGCTTTTCATACTCGCTTGACGATACAATAAAAAATAAGATTGAAGCAATTGCTTCAAAGGTCTATGGGGCACAAGGTGTTACCTATACACCGGAGGCCCAAAGGGATATTACTCAGTTAAACGAAAACGGTCTCGAGGGTCTTCCAATCTGCATTGCTAAAACTCAATACAGCTTTTCCGATGACCCGACGAAGCTTGGCGCACCTGTAGATTTTAAGATTACTGTACGTAAGGTTAAGGTCAGTGCGGGAGCGGGCTTCATCGTCATTCTTCTTGGCGATATAATGACAATGCCCGGACTTCCTAAACTCCCTGCCGCAGAAAAAATCGATATTGATGAAAATGGAGTAATATCCGGACTGTTTTAACAAAATTTAAACCGCCGCAAGCTTTAATTGCCTGCGGCGGTTTTTCTATTAAGGCTCAAAGGGAAAAGTCGGAATTGGTTCAAACTTAAACTTGTTGCTTTGGTGAAGATGAATTATCTTATTTTTTACGCTCTCGTTTTCACAAATACCCGTTCTGATAAATCTGTCAAGAGTTTCATATGAAAAGCCGAGGTTTTCCTCATCGGATTTATTCGTAAGACCGTCAATGGGAAGCTTGTCAACAAATATGGAGGGAAGCGAGAGAGCCTTTCCAACCGCCTTAACCTCAGCTACAGTAAGCATTGCTATCGGCGCAAAGTCTCCTACCGAATCACCGAATCTGGTAACATATCCTACATAATCCTCGGAAAGATTGCTTGTAGAAGCAACCCTGCCGTTAAGCGATTGAGAAACAGCATAAAGAACGGACATGCGCAGTCTGGGCTGTACATTAATAGTTGTACTCTCAGAAACCGTATTTATCTCGCCCTTTAGCTCATCAATAAGCGCATTGAACATATTTCCTATGTTGATTGTATAGCTTCGAATTCCAAGAAATTTACAAAGAGAATAAGCCACGTCGATATCCTCTTGAACCTTGTTAGGCATCAAAACGCCAATCGTTCTGTCCTTGCCCAATGCCCTTGCACATAATGCCGCAACAATTGAGCTGTCCTTCCCTCCGGATATGCCTATGACTGCATTACAGTCTTTTCCGTTTTTATTAAAGTATTCAATTATCCAATTGACAATATCGTCGCGTGTTTTTTCACTGTTGAACATATATCTCACTCAATAATTATTTATCTTTGGGATTTTCTCTGCCTTTATCATCTGACTTGGAAAGAGCCGTTTTTTCGTCTTCATTGTTTTTACCGCTTCTTTTACGGTAGAACACATATCCCGCAGCTCCTATACAGATAATTATAACAACGAATATGATTAAAGAGAAAGACGAGCTTTCCTGAAGAACAATCTTAACGGACTCAAAGGAAAAGTACGGGCAACCTTCAAATGTGTTTTTATCATATTCCGTTAAGTTGCTGTTGACCGTAAAAGCGCGAAGCTCGTCACATGAGGCGAAGGCAAGTGATTTTATTCCCTTGCAGCCTTCCGGAATCTCAATTTCGGTTAAAGCGTCACAATCGAAAAACGCCTCTGCTTCAATGGTCTCAATTGCGTTATTGAAGGTGATTGCTGTTAAAGCATCACAATCATAGAATGCCCCCGTACCAATTGTTTTAACCTCTTGCGGTACAACATATTTTCCGCTTCTTCCGGCAGGATAAAAAGCTATGGTACTTAATTTCTCACTATCCGTCTGACGAAGGAACAAGACACCGTCAACCTGTGCAAATGTTTCGCTTTCGTCATCACAATTGAATTTTTCAAGCTTGGAGCATCCCGTAAAG
>CAZPPO010000199.1:0-2683 GCA_964588475.1 uncultured Eubacteriales bacterium | reverse complement strand
CTCTAAATCCGCTTTATAATAGGGATATAGTATTTGGTCCAGTCGACCGAATGAAACGGCGTTTTCATATGCTTCTGTGCAACAGGCAATCTGTATAAATACAATGCTTTGAAGCGCCTCGTGTAATGTGCGTGCCGGAAACCTCGGAACTCTCCGGCAAATCTGCGCCATTTTTTGGAGCTCCTCTTTGCGATTTGCGTCCTTTTCGAGCTTAGCTGAGTTTTCCAGCTGCGCCGCATATCTGTCGGCCCAATCAGCAAGCGCACCGAGAGCTATTATCGCGCCCTTATAAAAGTCTTGATTGTTCTTTGGATGAGCCTTTGCAATCTGTTCAATTTCGTTTATAAGTCCGCTTGTTCCAAGCTCGAGTATCCTGTTATAATTTGGAATAAAGTGTGCGATTGCCGCCATATTGTTTTGAAAGCCCGCTATCATTTCTGAAGAACGTCCGAGCATGGCAAGAAAATCGGAAAATTTTGCGTTTACCTTAAATAATACGCTGCGCGAAAGCCAAAACGGAAAAATACGAAAATAAAAATAGTACCTGTCCTTTCTCGGGCATTTGAAGGATACCGGGGTCTGGCGATTAATTTTATACAGAAATGATACATCAAGGGCTCCGTATTGCTCCTCCCAAACCTGACCCGCACATCTTTTTGCGGTAAAATTACCGACAAGAAGCTCTTTTGGCCACACTATTACGGATTTATTTTCCAGAACATATTTAAGCCTTTGTGTTCTGTGAATGTGAGTGGGCATATTAAACCCGTTCTTTCTGTAATACTGTGTTTTAAGCTTGCTCACCTCAATGCACAACGCTCTCCCCGCGTCACGAATATCCTGCTGTATATCTATGACCCTCTGAGAAAATGCGGCTGTTCTTCCGATTGTGTTGAGCTTAACATATTTTGCTTTAATCCCATACTCCCTAAACAGCTCAAGTCCGTGTTCAATCGCACAATCGGCCTGTTTATCAGATATATTCAGCTTAGTAATCTCAAGCTTGAATTTTTCAGCCTTATTCTCATACATATTATTGTACTTTAACAGCTCAATAGTATCATATTCAAGGGATTTTAAAAGGCTTGACACCTTTTCTATCTGTTCACGAGTGTCATTATGCCCGGGCACCATAACCATCCTGAACATAATTTTTGCTTCACTGTTAACGAGCTTTTCTATGTTTTCCTTTATAAGCCTTCCGTCATTTGCCGTTAGAATCTTGTGCTGCTTTTCATCACCTGCCGTCTTTATGTCAACAAAGAAGAGGTCTATAAACGGTATAACCCTTTCTATAGTTTCCCAAGGCGCATTGAGTGTTGTTTCAACAACTACATCAATCTTCTCCTTTTTAATCGCCGACAATAGCTTGATTAGTAAATCCGGGTTATGCAAAAGCGGCTCTCCTCCGCTTAAGGTCACTCCGCCTCCTGTTGCGGCATAATAATCCTTATCGCGATTAACTATGCGCATTATGTCTTCCACAAGGAAGTCCTTTGAATGCGGATTGTTCATTTTTAATGTTTCCGGATTTTGACACCAAAGGCATCTGAGCTTGCACCCCGAAAAAAACACGGTTGTGCGAATTCCGGAGCCGTCATGTACACATGTACGCTGAATTTTAACAACCTTAAGCTTATCTGAAGCTGAATTTGTTAAGGGTGTGTCCAAAGCTACATTGGTGTTTTGATTTTTTTCCATTGCCATCTCCCCTCATACACATACTACTGATTAATAATAAATTTGACACAAATTTTATATCCGATTATTTTTCTCTTTTGTTATGTTCGTCAAAATATAAGCTGGCTTATATCTCTTTGATTACAATATTGCATATTAATATAAATTTGTCAAATAATAATATAGAACGCCAAGCTTCTTAATATACTTTATGATAACAGCTTGCTTATTAATCTTTTTCCCCAAACAATAAAATCCGCACCCAAATTTCTTGCGGATATTACATAATATTTAAGCCTTTAAAAAATGACTTAGCAACCTTCTTGTTTAACCTTTTTTGTGTTGCTGCTTCATTCTCATCTCTTTTGATAGAATGCGCTTACGAAGACGAATAGCTAAAGGCGTTATTTCAACAAGCTCGTCATCGCCTATAAACTCCATAGACTGTTCTAAGCTTAAAACAAAATGTGGTATAAGCCTTAAAGCCTCATCGCTCCCGGAAGCTCTTGTGTTAGTCATTTGCTTTTTCTTGCATACATTGCAAACTATATCATCGTTTTTCGCGCATTCACCGACTATCATCCCCTCGTATACGGGAGTCCCCGGACCGATAAATAATCTACCGCGTTCCTGTGTACCGAACAGACCGTACGCAGTGCTTTCGCCTGCTTCGTGTGCGACTATCGAGCCTCTTTCACGCCTTCTTATCTCGCCCTTATACGGCTCGTAGCCCGAGAACAGGTGATTCATAATCCCGTTGCCATTAGTATCTGTCATAAATTCAGAGCGGTATCCTATTAGCCCTCTTGCAGGAATATTAAATTCGAGATGAGTAAAGCCGCCGTCCCTTACGTCCATATTCTCAAGCTCGCCCTTACGTGAGCCGATTTTTTCCATAACCGCTCCTACATAATTTGAAGGTACCTCCATTATAAGAAGCTCAATTGGCTCAAGAATCTCTCCGTTACTCCCCTTTTTAAATATGACCTTGGGACGGGATACT
>CAZPPO010000198.1:0-2793 GCA_964588475.1 uncultured Eubacteriales bacterium | reverse complement strand
ATTTTAAAATTTTATCTTTTAATACTTTCACATTTCTATATCCAAGCTCCGCCAAATATTCGGCTACAGCCCCGGGCTTTGTTTCAGATAGTTTCGCAACTTGTACCGGTATTCCTTCAAGACGTTTTTCACGTTTTTTCTTACCGTCAAACTCAATTATTACAAAATATGCCTGTATTGGCGAAGTGTAACCTCCATATTTGCATACAGGCTTGTTTTCTTTAACGGGGATAAGTTTTGTATCCTTTTTATCTGATTTTTGCATGATTGTTTGTTTATAAAATCCCCCTGTCTGCTCTTCAAGCTTTCGTGAAACAAAGCAATCATTATAATTAAGGCATTTTCTTAGTTGTTCGCTTTCATCCTTACCATCCCAGATTACCTCTCCCGTTTTGACATTGCAATGTATATTCCCAAAGCTGTTGATAATATATCCGAATTCGTTTTTTCTTAAATCCTTATCATTCTTAATACCCTTAACATATTTTCTGTAAGAGTTGTAATCAAATTCATCATCAAGCTTAGGAAAGCATATCGAAATATACTTACCGAGTGTAGAGGCTATATATGCATCGTGCGCATGATGAAAATCGTTAATCTCACGACACTTAAACAAACCCACACGATTTCTCAAATCCGAAGAGAGCTGAGCTTTAATCTGAACAATTTTTGTGTCCTTATATACGGCGGTGAAAAGATTTGCCACATGCTTAGAAATCTGGCGCGTTTCAACAATCTGGCGGTTAATAAAGCCTTTAAGATCATTTTCTGAAAAATGGTCCCGTGTAAGATTGTTAAACTTCTTTGTTGATATAAGTTTGTTATCAAGCAGCCTTTTCCACATACCATAACAATTACGCCTAACCTCATCTGAGATTAGCATACTGTCGCCTTTGTATTGATTTTCCTCGGAAAGGACAAGCACAGTATTATCGATACTGTCGTCTTTAATGTATGACTGAGGAATTATATGATCTATCTGACATGTTTGTGAAATGGATTCAAGCGCTATAGGCTTCCCGGAGTACATGGATTTACAATTCTGCAGAAAGTAGAGGTAAACCATTTTATCGTTTAGTAGTTTTTCATCTTTCTGTTTTAGCTGCTTTAAAGTTTCTGAGAATTCAGGGCTGCTTTTTAAGGATTCATAAGTTTTAATAAGTTGCTTGTAACGCGGAGCGATCCTTGCTTTTTCCCCTTCTTCACGCGCAAATTCAATGTAAATGTATGCAGGTTCCTTCTTCATAATTTTTACGAGTTCTTCGACAACATCAACGGCTTGTTTAATTCCTCGTTTTATAGCGGGGGAGCCCGCAAGCTCATCTATTATGTCATTGGTTATTGATTTTAAATCTTTCGGTTTTGCTTCTTTTTCAATTTCCCTCGCAAAGCCAAGCTTTTCATCATTGATTATTTGCATGAAGTTTTTTGTGGTATTGCGCATTTCTCCTATGATGTTCCGCTTTTGACCTTTGTTGTCGTATACATATATGCCTTCAAGCAGTTTTCTTGATAACCTTGACCAACCCGAATACTTTAATTTGCATATCTTATCACGTTGACCTTCTGATATCTCAGGAATATCTTTCTTTAGCTTTCTATAGAGGATCTTTTTGTCTTCAAATACGGTTATCCAATAGATAATTTTTTCTATTTCAGAAGTCTTATGGTGTTGAAATTCACCAAATATTTTTTTAAAATCAATATACGATGCAAGAGAGGACGCAAATCCTCCATCTTTTTGAAATCCGGTTATTTTGCCCTCGAGCGCATTGGGAACCTTGTTCTCCACAAGCCACTTTCTGAGGTCCTTTTCCGAAACTGTCTTTTTTACTGTAAAAACCTCATCATGTAAGGCCTTTTGAAGTGATAAGTCAAGAAACTTGTCATTTAGTTTTATTTGCTTAATCTCATTTCTCACTTCATACTCGCTGTATAATAATGACTTTTTGGGAATAACATCTTCACCCGGAAGATATGTACACTTGTTACGCATTCTTTTAATAAATTCATCTGCCGTTGCATCTATATTGACCTTTTTCTCAAGATTCCATGGATAAATTTTCCCTTCTTCTTTTCTCACAAGCCAGGCAAATTGTTGTTGCTTTTTTGAAGGATTTCGTTTTTCATTAAGCGGTCCCACATAATATGGAATCCTAAAAGTAACAAGTGATGATATTTTCTCTTTATTCTCTAATAAGCCCGGATAATACCTTCCCTGTTTTTCAATTATTGCAATGAGTTCTTCATGATGGAGCTGGTAAGGAATCGCTCCGTTATCTTTTGAGTTGATTTTCGGCATAAATGTTGAATTTTCGATTTCATTTATTATGCCGATATAAAGGGGGTATGTTTTTATCTCATCGTCATGCTTCAGAAAGAGTTTTTTGCAATATGCATAAAACTCCTCCTGAGTACACGGTTTTTGACCTTCTAATCCCGATATATACGATGTGTAAGTAGCGTATTTTGATTTTATATAGCAGCTGTTATCAGAGTTTTTTTCGCCTCTGAACATTTCATTATATTCATCCTTTGTACACACTTCACGGACTAATTTCTTAAGGTTTTTTAAGTCCCTTTTATGTTTATTGTATTTGTTTATCATAGCATCTGACAGGCACTCAACATTATCGCCCTTTAAGATTTCTCTAAGAATAAATGCGGAATACACTTTTTTCATAGCTTCTAAAACCGCGAACTGCTCATCATTAAGCAATTCACCTAACTTTTCATCTATGCTCTCATCGGATAGATAAAGCGAAATCGGGGGTTCTGTTTCTATTTCGAAAA
>CAZPPO010000197.1:0-2831 GCA_964588475.1 uncultured Eubacteriales bacterium | reverse complement strand
AATATCCGTTGCCCGAGGGTTTTTCTATATCGAACTACAGAAGTAAAAAGGATATATTGCCGTGGGTTGAATGCTGCAAGAACGGACTTTTGCAAGATGATGCAAATGAGAACGACTTTGTATCACAGATTAAAAAACACAAGGACATTAAAATGAAAACGGATGTGTTTTTTCTTGACTATAATGGTGAGCACATAGGTACGATAACGGCTGTCTACCACAGAAGAAAAAACATTGGAGAAATACATATGGTAGGGATAAAAAAAGACTTCAGAGGCAAGGGGCTGGGGAAAATCTTAAACAGCACTGCCTTAAACAAGCTCAAAGCTCAGGGAGTCGATTATGTTTATTTAACCACGGATGAATGGCGAGCATCAGCCGTTAAGAGCTACCTTTCAGCCGGCTTTTTACCCGTAGAATACGATATGGGTATGAAGGAGCGCTGGGAAAAAGTATTAAAAGAACACAGCATACCGCAATGCGATATGCTGTTTGAGGATGCAAGCTACTGCAGAACCATATATAGGGAAACAAAAAACAGCGCTATTGCTCCTGTGACATTTCGGTAATCGAAAGTCTCATTTTTTCGCGCCTTTCGGAAAGCTCTTGGTACATAACTTCGCGCTTGTCTATGTTAAGACTGTATAAAAGCTTCGGGATGATGGAGAATACTCCTGTAACCGTGGGAAGTACGGTACACATAGCAAACAGCCAGTATTTTGTCTTGTCGGATTGACCGCCGAAGCCCGAGGAAAGGCTGTAGCCTATCTTATCCATCATCAGTGTATTGATTATCCCAATAGCTCTGTTTACTGTCTTTTTAATCATATCCTTAGCGGCTATCGTCATCCCCTCGGAGCGGTAACCGTTTTTCCATTCGCAGTAATCCATACATTCATTGAATATTTCTCTCGGAATTATCTTTTTAATGCTTAATACGGACATTCTTGCCATCTCTTTTAGCATAAGCACGGGTATCATTACTGCGGGCTTTCTGAAAAGACCGCCCGAGCCTCTGCCTCCTATGGAGCCTACAAGGAACACGAGTGTATCTGCAATATTTATCATATGTTGACCGAATATCCAAAGCCCTTTTGTTGAAAATTTGCGCTTTGCCCAGTTGACGTAGGAGTAGCTTAAAAATGAGATTGGAGAGCCGGGCAAGCCCACGATGGTTTTGATTGATATTGTGCCTAAAACATCCACATAATAATTATTCCAGTTAGTACTGATTTTTAAAGCGTCCAGAACCTCGGAAAGCATAACCATAAGCATCGGTCTGTTATTTATAATCGAGCGAATACCCGCCTTAAGGTCGGGACGCTCTACATTCTGAGGAATACGCTCCTGAGTTATAAGGAAAAAGTAAATCGCAAGAAAGCTGCTGAAAACAGTAGTAGCGATACCGCAGCTTACGAACGCGTTTTTAAGCGGTATGTTCACCTTTTTATGGTTTATCAAATCAATCAGCAAGCCGAATCCCCATTCGGGGAAATTTTCATATAACGATGAAAACACCTCAGCTGTTGAAATAAGCCGCACACGTTCGTTGGGGTTGGGCGTTATTGTGGCGAGCATACCATTTTCCGAAATTGAACGGAATGTCCCGGTAGCTTCGTTGATCATGCTTAAAACAAGCCAATAGAAAAACTTTGACATATCCTCGGGAGCGGAGCCGAAAAACATCGGTGTAAGCCAGTAAAATATTGAGCCTAATGTGCAGGGAATGGCGAAGGCCAGCAGGTAAGGTCTGAATTTTCCTAATCTCGTTCTGGTTTTATCAACCATCACGCCTATCAAACCGTCGTTAATAATATCCCAAATGCCATTTATAAGCCCTATCTGGCTTTGCTTGATGAATGAAATTTTAACAACATCGAGCATAAACCTCTGGTCGTAGGCGTTAATGTTGATGGTCTTTGACGAGTCGTAAAGTACATACCCGATCGTTTCCCTTGTGCCTACATACCGTCTGTTATGGTCAACCGCGATCTTTTGCGCCACTTTATCACTTCCGTATGTATTAGTAAAGAATTGTTCATTAAACAGTCTAACATCAATATGTTTTAGTGTCAATAAGTTTGTACGGAGTAAAAGCGATTATGATATTGGATAAAATAGGTTGACCTGGAATATAAATGATAATATAATATAACAAGGAAATGAAACCACAGTTAGTGTTTTTTGGATAACAGAAAATAGTGAAATGAGTTTATAAAATTAATTGTTAAAAACGAGTCTTTGATAGGAGTGAATATCAATGAATAAAGAGGCTATTCGCTTTTTCTTTTCGAAAACTCGCAGCCGCAGTAATCCTGGCGGTATATACCGTATTTCTGAGATAATTCGATAGACCTTTTATAGCCGTCGCGTTTTTTGAAATCGGAGTAAAGGTAGCGTATGTTATACTCGTTTTCAAGCTCTTTGCCTATTTTATTGAGCAAAGCGGCGTTTTTGTGCGGACTGACGCTTAAGGTCGTGGTAAACCAATCGGCGTTTCTATTTTTCGCTTCGAGTGCCGCCTCCGTAAGGCGCAGTCTGAAGCATTTTTCACAGCGCGCGCCGCCCTCCGGCTCGTTTTCAAGACCTTTCGCTGTTTCGGTAAACCTCTCGTGTAAATATTCTGTTTGGATGAGCCGTATCTTACCCTTGAAATCACCAAGAGCGCAAAGCCTTTGAAGCTCCTCAAATCTTTTGTCATACTCTTCTTTCGGGAATATGTTCGGATTGTAGTAAAGTATGTCTATGTCAAAGTATTCGGAAAGATACGTCAGAACATAGCTGCCGCACGGAGCGCAGCAGGTATGAAGAAGCAGCAGCGGCCTTTTATC
>CAZPPO010000196.1:0-2905 GCA_964588475.1 uncultured Eubacteriales bacterium | reverse complement strand
GGTCTGTGGAATGCCAGGTTTTCGCTCCGTACCAGCCGCCGCAGTCGGCACATCTGATTTTGTTAGAGAAGATACTCACTCCACTGTACCGAGTGCCGCCCTTGGAGCGCTTTGCAATCTCTGCCTGCACCATGCGGTCATCGTAATCAGCCACAATATGCGCTAAATATTCCTCATCGTCTTCATATTTACTATATCTTTCTAAAAAGGCAAGGCTGTCACGTAGCCTGCCTTCGTAATATAGATTTCTTGCATTATTAACACAAGGCAGAGCGCATTGACGGTAGACGAGTACAGCATGTCAAAATCGTTTATAACTGCATTGGCGAATTTGAGCCACCGATTTCTACATCCACCACAGAACATGAAAAATCGGCATAGCCGGTACATACATACCAACTATGCCGATATTTTTCCGGGATTACAAATCCCTAAGACGCACCCTCAAAAGGCGGGCTGTTTATTGCACCGGTTAAAGCTTACGGGTTATATTTATAAATTGATATCTGAGCGTCATACTCCATAAACTCTCTTTTTACCGCGAAGGTTTCTACAAGGGAAAACTTTTCTCTGCCGTCAAATTCACTATGGTGAACGGGGACAGCGTAAATCACGAATGCAGAATTTTTAACTGTTTTTTCAAAGCTGTCAAGAAAAGCTCTGAGAACCGTGCCGTCAAACGGATTGAAAAGATAAAACACTGTGCCGTCGGAAGGGATGCTTTCAACGGCGTTTTTATTGATAATTTCAACCTGCATGTAGCCTTCGAATCTTTTTTTTGTAAAATCGGAGACTTCTTTAGAAAGCTCTATGCCGACTAATCTACCCTTAAAGCTTTTTTCTGTTATAAGATAGCTTAACACTCTTCCCTGTCCGCAGCCCACATCCACGAATATATCTTCCTTAGTTAAAGCAACCTTGTCAAATATGGGCGCAAGAAGACGGTAATCGGTGCTTTGCGTATCCTTGGCGCCTTCTATTTGATGCTTTGTCTCAATTCTCTTGTTAAGGGCAAGACCCCCGATTTTCTTGTCAATTTCAACCTCTTTGCGTTCGAAATTAAACTTGAAGATTTTCCATCTGATTTTCTGCAAAATACCCATAGTATCCACCTTTTTTTTACAGCTTTGTGCCTCTATTGTACAGCATACCTCTTAGTAAAGTAAAAACGACATTTCTGTTTTCTTTTTTCCATTGTTTCCCCGCGAAATATGTAGAGAGAACCCTTATATCTTTGATTTCGGATGGCGCAACATCATACGGACTTTTTTCAAGCAGCACCATATCGGCGATTTTGCCTGCTTCAAGGCTGCCGCGGTTATGCTCGTCAAAGGTGTTGTAATAACCGTTTATAGTGCATACTCTTATAGCGTTTGTAAGGTCAACTGTGTGCTTTGTGTTCGGATTATTAACCATCCAATGAATCCAAGACAAACCGTCCGGGAAGGTAACGGGGCAATCGGAGCTTGCCGAGAAATTAATACCTCTTTCAATAAATTCATTGTGCGGTTCGGCAATCCAGACACGCTCACCGAGCTTCCCGTACATAAAATCATAATTTTCCTCGGAAAGCTCAATAAATGCCGGTTGACCGATTATCTGAATACCGTAGTCCTCAATAATCCTCATTGCATCAGAGGGGACAAGGGTAGCGTGAATAATGCCGTGGCGGTGGTCGCTTTTTGGATACTCATCAAGAATTCTCTTATAGGTTCTTGCGGCTTGAATTACAGCCCTGTCACCTATGGCGTGCATTTGAAAGGCCATACCGGCAATGTGAATTTTTTTTATTCTTTCATAAAGCTCCTCGTCACTGTGAAAGAGAATTCCGCGATTATCCGTACCCTCATAAGGCTCAGACAATGCGGCGTCGCTCGAGGTGATACTGCCGTCAAGGGCGCACTCGAAGCATCCTCCGAGACGGTCGATGCCTCTTTTTTTCGCTTTTTTCGTATCAAACGACTGTATAAAAATTCTCCCCTGTAAGCCGTTATTTTGTCCTCTGAAAAGCCATTTGAGCAGCTCAACGTCAAGATCCAGCGGAAAGCCTGTTCCGCTTTCGGCACAGATTAAGCCGAATCCCTTTTCCATATATGTATCAAGAGCGCCCTGAAACGCCTGCAAAGCGTCAAATGCGCTAATTACCTTCAGAATGTTATCAACCATTTTATAGAAGCATTCGTGCATTAATATTCCTGTGTCGCCGTTATAGCCGTTTGTATTTTTTACAATTTCGGGCATTTTGTCAAGAGCACGTTGATTCAAAACGGCGCAGTGACCGTCACTGCAGATAATTACTACGGTGCGGTGTGAGAGAACGTCGTCAATCTCATTTTTTTCAATCAGCCTGCCCTCCTTAACCTTAGGAGAGGCTCCGAAGCAGAGCATAGTTTTTTTGGGAGGCAGGCTTTTATCCGCGGCTTTCAGGATATCTATTATTTCGGCATTACTCTTTGCGTTACCCAGCTTTACTGTAGTAGCAAGCATCGCATACGAGGCAAAGTGACCGTGTGTGTCCGCAAAGGCAGGCATCAAAGCGCCTTCTTTAAGCTCGACACACTGTACATTTTTATACTCGTCCGTAAGACTGTCTCCGGTAAAAACGATTTTTCCCCCGTCTTCAACCAGATACTTTTTAATAGAATTATCCTTGTCAACGGTTATTATGTTTCCGTGATAAACCTTCAAAAGCTGTACCCTCTTCCCGACAAAGCTCTAAATAAGTATAAGTATAAGGGGCAAATTTACATTAGTCAATAAAAAGTACAAACAGGCCACACAAATTTAATTAAATCATGAATCACAAGTAATTTATCTCGTTTCTATTGATTTTTTTTATAGTTTAATATATAATTATCGAGCATTTGCCGGTGTGATGGAATTGGCAGACGTGCCGGACTCAAAA
>CAZPPO010000195.1:0-2960 GCA_964588475.1 uncultured Eubacteriales bacterium | reverse complement strand
GATTATTTCAAAGCAGACAAAGTCGAGTGAAAAGCCTCCATACCCTGAAAGGCTTATGATACCGCGCTCCGTTCGAAAAAGATACGCTGCGTTTTTAATAGGGATTATTTTGCTCATACCAAATCTTGTGTGTCTGATAATAAACATTCTTATGCCTGAAACGGGGCTGTGGAGCGTTTATGTAATATCCTCAAGCATTTTATTCTTTCTTGTAGCCGTGGTTCCGCTGATGATAAATAAACCGAACCCCTTTTTGCTTTTGTATATTGATACTGTAGGGGCATTGATGTACGCTTATGTGTTTTTCTTCATGTATCGTGAAAACGGCTGGTATTTCAAGCTTGCCTTCCCTCTGATATTGCTTTTCTCGTTTATTTGTCTTGTGTTTATGGCGTGGCTGAGAAAGCGTAAAAGAGGAAAGCTTCAGATAATTATAATACTTCTTGCGGATTTAGCTGTCTTTTCTATTATTGTAGATGCGCTTGTAAATCGTTATTACGAGAACGAGCATCTGTTTTTTGTGTCGATAATTATTTCCGTTTCATGTGTTTGCTTAATGCTCTTTTTCAGGGCTACCGAAAAGAACAAGAGGTTCAAAGCTTGGATGACCAGGCGGTTTTATTTTTGATTAATTTGAATGGAGGTACATATATGAAGTACTTTTACGCATTTCTTATTCTACTGGGCGCATTTACTGTGATAACGCTGATAAGAGCATTGCTTTTCAAGCCGAAGCATGAGAGCGCGGGCGAATGGGAGCCGGAAAGAGTTAACGCAGAGCGTTTTCGGGCCAATTTAAGCGAGGCTATAACATATAAAACGATTTCGGACAGAAATCCGGAAAATATGGACTTTTCAGAATTTGAAAAGCTGCACAGCTTTTTGGCAAGAGCATATCCTCTTATACATGAATGTCTTGAGCTGGAAAAGGTTTCGTATGCAAGTCTCATTTACCGGTGGAAAGGAAGAAACCCTTCACTTGACCCTATAGCCCTTCTTTCGCATCAGGATGTTGTTCCGATATCAAAGGGAACGCTTGATGATTGGACTCATCCGCCCTTTAGCGGCTTTGACGACGGTGAATACATTTGGGGCAGAGGCGCGCTTGATATGAAAAACCACCTTATTGCGGTAATGGAGAGCGTCGAGACTCTTTTAGAGGAGGATTTTGTCCCTGAAAGAGATGTATATCTTTGCTTCGGACACGATGAAGAGGTTATGTCCTCGGGAATTTCGGGCGCGAAGACAATAGTGAACACCTTTGCCCAAAGAGGTATAAAGCTTGATTGCGTCCTCGACGAGGGAGGCGCAATACTGCCTGTAAACATTAAGGGCGTCATTGACAAACGGCTTGCGGGTATCGGAGTGGCTGAAAAGGGTCACGCTGATTTCAGGATTTGTGTCAAGGCAAAGGGGGGACACTCTTCCCAGCCGCCGAAGCATTCCGCTTTAGGTGAGCTTGCAAATGTAATAAAACGCCTTGAAAACAACCAATTCAAAGCCACATTAACTCCTCTGATGCGCTCTCTTTTTGATAAAATCGGAAGAAACGCCTCATATCCTGTCCGTGCTGTAGCCTGCAATATTTGGCTCTTAAAGCGTCCAATACTTGCGATAATGAAAAAAATCCCGCCTGCCGCATGTATGATACGGACAACTACAGCCGTAACTCAGGCGGAGGGCAGTCCCGCTCCGAATGTTCTGCCGCAGAAGGCGAGCATTACCGCAAACTTCCGCATTATGCCCGGGCAAACCATAGAGGACGTTAAAGAGCATATCAGTAAGGTTGTAGGTAAGAAGGCTGAGGTAGAGCTTATAAAGGGAGAAAACCCCTCAAACATTTCTCCTGAGGATTCAAGGGCATTTAAGACAATCGATGAAATATGCCGCTCAATGAACAGAGATAATATTGTAGCCCCGTTTCTTGTTATGGGGGGGACGGATGCGAGAAACTATGAGGCTATATGTAAAAACGTCTACCGCTATTCACCGTTTACCGTAAGCACGAAGCTGCTTTTAAGCTGTCACGGAACAAATGAAAGAATTCCCGTAGCTTCGTTTGAAGAGGCGTTGACGTTCTTTAAGAGATATATAAAACAGCTGTCAAAAAATTAAATAGTAAACGCTTGGAAATTTCTCCAAGCGTTTTTTTATGCATCATTTTATGTTTTTGAGATATTCGATTGATTGAGTTATAAGCTTTTCCACATTTATTCTGTCATTTTTAAGTGTTTTATGAAGGAACATCCCGTCCGAGGCTATTAAAATCAGCCACGATAGATAATCTGCAGAAACACTGTCCGTACGCTGCGATATCTTTTCTGATATAATTTTGGCAAACGCACAGTACCTTTCAACAAGCTTTTCCCTGATTTCCTCGTTCCCTGTCATAGCATCGCTTAAAAGCTGAGCGCGTACGGCGGGAGAGGCAATGTCGCGTTCAATAACATATCTGACTAAACGGGGAAGAGATGTGTCCTTTTCGGGGTTTTCTGTCCATTCTATAAGGTCATTCCACTGCTTGTCAAGGTATCTGTCGGTAATATCAAAAAGTATTCCATTTTTGGATTTATAGTGATAATAAAGCGTTCCCTTTGATATTCCCGCGGCCTTTGCTATCTGAGCAAGAGAAATCTCCGATAGGAGACTGTCCTTAAGTAAATTCTCAGTAGTGTCAAGGATAAGTGTTTTTGTATTTTCTTTTCTCGGTGCCGCCATTGCTTACTCCGCTCTTTTCATAATTATCGTAATTGTACCACAAAAGTTTATATTTGTCTATGAATTGCCTTGACTTTTACAAAAGGTTCGGGTATTATTGTTTTAGAGTCGGTCAATCGGGCGACTTATAATGGGATTGATGTGTGGTGCTTTAATGAACATAAAAAAGATTAACAAGAGGTTAGATAAGGTTACCGGTAAAAGAGTTTGCGCGTTTTACCGCGACGGCTGTATCGTGCTTG
>CAZPPO010000194.1:0-2966 GCA_964588475.1 uncultured Eubacteriales bacterium | reverse complement strand
AGCGTTATATGAGGCGTAAGCTCCCGTTTTTCAATCTGGAAGCCTTTATTGACAAGTTCACGGCAAAGCGTTTTATAAATATCGTCAAGCTCGCGTGATTTATTAACGCCCATCCAATACAAATTTTTGAAGGAACCGAGCCCTGAAATTGTTAAAGTAAAGGGAGCGGCATTAATTGTATCAAGTGAGGATATTATTTTTTGCACTGAGCCTTGTTCAGTTTCTCCAATAAAGACAAGCGTAATATGAAGGTTTTCTTCTTTAGTGAAGTTTCCGCCTCTTGAAAGCTCCTTTAAGCTGTTTTGAAGTTTCAGTATTGACCTTTTTGTCTCTTCGTTGAGTTTTATGGCAATAAAAAGGCGCACATAATCACCTACAAGCGAAATATTATTTGGGAATGTTATTATGACAAACTACACAATCAAGCGTTCAAGCAGAAAAACGCTTTCTGTTACGGTTAACAAGGATGCCGATGTAATAGTTCGCGCACCTCTTTTTATGGGCAATTATGAGATAGAGTGCTTTATTGAAAAGAACCAAGAATGGATTAAAGAAAATATTGAAAAAACAAAAAGGAAAAACAGCGAAATTTTTAACATCCCGCAGGAGCGCATGCCCCAAATGAAGCGAGAGGCTTTATATTATCTTACCGATATAGTGAACAGATATAGCGAAATAATGGGAGTGCGGCATACTGGAATTAAAATAACCTCAGCTAAAACAAGACTCGGAAGCTGCAACACAAAAAACTCCTTGTGTTTTTCGGTTTATCTGTTGAATTATCCGAAAAAGGCGGTAGATTATGTCGTGCTTCACGAGCTTGCCCACATAACATATAAAAATCACGGAAGGGCTTTTTACGGACGAATTCAAGAATACATGCCAGATTACAAAGAGAGAATAAAAACAATAAAAAATATATAAATAATATTTAACATTATCTTAAAAAGAAATAGGCAATTATAACGGCAAGAGCGATTGCGAGAGAAACGGCAGCAGTCACTCTTATTTTCGAAACGGGGAATTTACCTGCCGCTTTGCCTGTACACCCATTAACCATAAACTGAAATATCTTACCCTTATAAACATAAGAAGAAATCCACACCGGCAGCAGAAGATACTTAAAGGTGACATCGAAAAAATCGGTCTTAAATTTTAAATTACGGGCAAAATGTGTGTAGTTTTCATTTTCAACTCTTTTTTTAATTGATTTTTTGAGAACCTGCCTGCAGCTTTCTTGGGCTTTTTCCCACGCCTCGTCGAGCCCTAAGGAGTATTGCTCGGCTGCAAAACCGGATACAAATTCGGGGAAATAGGGTACGCTGTTGTTAGTATCATATGGCTCAAGGCTTTTAAGAATAGAGCTGTCGTGATTTTCCGAGGCCGAGATAAGCATGTCGTTAAAAAACTGGCGGTGTATACCCGATACAAAAACCGTATTTTCTGACGCAAACAAACCTAATCCAAACAAAACCTCTGCTATCGGGTTGCCGATATAAAAGGATCTTTGGTTATTTTCATTTCGATTTGATTTTGTTACGGCTGCCGTGAAGGGAGATACGGTTGCAGTATCAAAGGTCCAAAAAGGAAGATATATACCCGTCATACCTTTTAATCTCGTATTGAGCTTTGCCTCGCGCGGGCAGAGCCATCTTTTTTTTATCCAGGCTCTAAAGCTCTTTTGCGCCGCTTTCTGCTCGATAAGGAACGGGCATACACCACCGGGGGCTATGGTTTCTACGCTCTTTATCTGCGTTACCTGATTTGAGCCGCAGTAAGGGCATTTATCGGATAATTCCAGATAGTCGTAAATTGTTTTTCCGCCGCAGAAATCGCACACAACCGTTTTTGTTTTAAAGCCCCAGTTACGGCTTGCGCGGCGTTTTTCCTCTTCAAAGCTGTTTTCAGCCGCCCGATATCCGCGGCTTACGAGCTTAAGGTTTTCGCTATAACCGCAAAACGGACAGAGCAATGACTTTGTGCTCGGGTCATAATTCATGACGCCGCCGCAATTTGAGCATTTTCTGTCCGTTTCTTCAGTTGTTTCGGCGATTATTTTTCCCGTCGAAAGATAATCGTCCTCTTCATAACCGCCCTTTGTCGGTTTGTCAAGGCGTCCGCAGACGAGGCAGAAATATCCGCCCGTCACGGGATTAAACTCCATTTCGTTGCCGCAGGACAAGCATTTTCTGCCTGCCGATGCCGACACTTCTGTCGTGTCTTTTTCTTCCATAAAGCCCGCTCTTAATATCTATTTGATTACAGTGTTATCAGGTATCTTTCCCTGAGGACTCCGTCCGTATTGACAAATTCCTCTAAAAAGACCGCCCCGTTTGCCTTCATTGTCCGAGAGGACGACGTGTTTTCCTTATCGCACGTCAGCAGAACCTGTTTTAATCCGAGCTCTTTGCATTTTAGGAGCGCAAGGCGCAGCATTTCCTTTGCGTAGCCCTTCCCTCTTTCGCTCGGGGGAACGCTGTAACCGATGTTTCCGCCCGAGAAGCGAAGAGCGTCATTTAACTCATGACGAATAACTATACAACCCAGAATTTTATCCCTTTTGTTGTCAAACAGGAAATATACCGAACAAGGGACAAGATTGTTAGGGAGGTTTTCACCCTTTTTATAATCCTTAACCTTTTGCAAATAATCACGGTAATTTTCACATCCGAAGCTCAGGGCGGCGGGAATAATTTTTTCGCCGTTTCCGACAAGCTCGCCGATATAATTCTCCCAAAGCCGCCGGTCATATTCCCCGGGTGGCTGTAAAAAAAGCATCAGTTGAATATATCCTCCTGTTTTATGATTTTTACTCCTGATTTACTAAGTAAGGATAGTGCCTTTTCCCTGTCGTTCACTCTTAAAATAACATATGCCTTGCCCAGTTCCCGTGTGATAAAGGCGTAGGCGTATTCTATCTGAACATCGCCATCCTCAAGAAGCCTCATGGCACCGGCAAACGCCCC
>CAZPPO010000193.1:0-3055 GCA_964588475.1 uncultured Eubacteriales bacterium | reverse complement strand
CCATCAGCAGATGGTGCTTGTCCTCCGGGTCTTTCACATACCCGTAGGGTGCTTTGGAGCCGATATACTTCCCGGCTTTCGCCATCGCCGCAAAAGACGCTCTGGTTTTGCGGGAACAGTCCTTCGCATACCACTCGTTAAAGTAGTTGCGGATCGGGGCAAAATCCGCGTTACCGTCGTTTGTAGCCATGCTGTCGTAGCCGTCGTTCATGGCGATGTAGCGGATGTTCAGGCGCGGGAAAATCTTTTCCATATATTCGCCGGTGGTGAGATAATCCCGGCCGAGGCGGCTCAAATCCTTTGTGATGATCACGCTGAACCTGCCCTTTTCGGCGTCCTCAATCATCCGTTTGAAGTCCGGACGGTCGTAATTCGTGCCGCTGAACCCGTCGTCAACATATTCGTCTACGACATGAAAGCCCTGCCTGTTGGCAAAATCCGTCAGCATAAGGCGCTGACTGGCGATGCTGTTGCTTTCCTGATTGATATCTTCATCGCGGGACAATCTGCAATAAATTGCCGCTGTGTTTCCGTTTTGCATTTTATTTTTACCTCCTGTTCTTCGCAAAACGGCTGAGTGAATATCGCAAGCACACCATATCACAAAGCAGCTGCGATATCCAGCACAAACCGTAAAAAATCAAGGATTAATAAGGGTTCGCCCGAGCTTTTTGAAATTTGCTTTCACTTTTTCCATATCCAACGGTTCTCTTGGAGCAGGTAGTTCATAGACACCTCCGCAGTCCCGCACCATCAAACGGGAGAGGGAGTCCAGAATATCCTGCCGGGTATCGGGCAGGGATTCACTTGTGACAATGAATTTTGTTCCTTTGATCTTGGTTTCATAAACCTTTTTTTCTTCGGGGAATAGCATGAGGATCATCCTTTCTTTTATTCGTGAAATTTTATTATACAACGCGCCAAAATTAAAAAATTATTTTAGCTCTTGATTTTTCGTCCCGAAAAGAGTATTATATTTGGGACGAAAGGAGGAGTTTTTATGCGCGACATTATCATAGATAAACTTGAGCAACAAATTGGAATGCTTGAAAGCAATGCTGTTTTCATTGCAAATGATTTTTTGGATATTGCTGATTACGAAACGATTAGAAGAGCGTTGAATCGACTTGCTGACAAAAAAAATATACAAAAAACATTTCGCGGAGTGTACTATCAACCGAGATTTAGCGAGCTATTGCAAGAGTATGAAGCGCCCTCACCTCATCAGATGGCGTTAGCCATTGCCCGTAAACACAACTGGAATATTGCTCCGTCAGGTGTGACAGCTTTGAATATGCTCGGGTTGTCCACACAAGTTTCGGCTAAATGGAGCTATATTGCCGACGGCATCAGAGCAAAAAAGAGCTTTACTTTCGGAAATATCACTATTGAGTATAAGCCGAGAAGTAACCGTGAGATTACGGGGATGAGCAATAAAACAGCTTTGATCATTCAAGGGATTAAAGCGTTAGGCAAGGATAAGGTTGATGATGCAGCAATAGAAAAGTTGCGGGCATCTCTGACGCAGGACGAAAAGAAGATGTTGCTGCTTGAAGCAAAACCGGCAACGGTTTGGGTTTATAAGATTATTCGGACAATATGCGGAGGAAGCGGGAATGTATAGTATCTTAAAATTACCCGCGGAAGAGAAACGCACCTTGTTCCGCAACACGGCACAGAAAATGGGAGTTCACGAAGCCATCATTGAAAAGGATTTTTGGGTATGCTTGGTGCTTGATTACCTGTTTCATAAAAGCAAGTTCGCAAAGCATCTAACTTTCAAAGGCGGCACGAGCCTTTCTAAATGCTTTGGACTGATAAAACGCTTTTCGGAAGATATTGACCTCATATTAGACTGGCGGTTGCTTGGTTACGAAAAAGATGAACCGTGGGCAGAGCGTTCCAAAACAAAACAGGACGCTTTTAACAAGGAAGCCAACGCAAAAGCGGAACTCTTCCTTGTAAATGAGTTCCTTCCGCTCTTTTCAGCTGACTTGTCCGATATTCTTGGCGAAACGGCACAGGTGGAAATCGAGAAAGATGACCCGCAAACCGTCAGCTTCAGGTATCCTCAGCTTTTCAGCACCGAGTCCATTTTGCAGTCAATCCGGCTGGAAATTGGTGCGCTTGCAGCGTGGACACCCGCAGTAGAAAAGAATATAACACCATATATTTTCGAGTATTATCCCAAATTGGCACAACAACAATCCACTTCCGTTTTGACCAGTTCAGCGGAAAGAACATTTTGGGAGAAGGTGACAATTCTTCATCACGAAGCAAATCGTCCGGAACATCTTGATATGCCGTCACGCTACTCACGACACTATTACGACCTATATTGCATTTCACAGACGGAATACAAGGCAAACGCTTTGAAACGCCTTGCTTTACTGCAAAAGGTTGTGCTTTTCAAAATGAAGTTTTATCCCAGAGCGTGGGCTAAATATGAAGAAGCTGTGCCGGGTTTCATTCGATTAATACCACCCGCTTTCCGGCTTTCTGCGCTTAGGAATGATTATGACAGTATGGCGGAAATGCTTTTTAGCGAATATCCGACGTTCGATGAATTACTAAGCACAATAAGGAACTTGGAGAAGGAAATT
Organism: uncultured Eubacteriales bacterium; assembly: GCA_964588475.1. Classification (GTDB taxonomy): domain Bacteria; phylum Bacillota; class Clostridia; order Oscillospirales; family Acutalibacteraceae; genus DTU089. The sequence continues at coordinate 452 of CAZPPO010000193.1, read as the reverse complement.
AACGGAATCTAATCTCGTCCCAAATATTATACACTTATCGGGACAACAGAACTAAAAAACACGAAGTTTTCTATGGAGATGGAGGGCTTCACGATTAATAAAAAAGAAGAGGAAGCCGTCCGGAAAATCTTGAAAGGCGAGTTAGACAAGGATGTTTATTTTGCCTCCCTTCGTGAAAAAGCAATGAGGTATGCTCGTGAAGTATGAGTACGGTGGTGTGGAATGCGAGGGCGATGATTTATACCTATGCCGATCATATCTTTAGCAAGCTGCGGAATAAAAAATGGTTGTGCGGTCTGCCGCGTGTTTTTTGAAGAGCTTGCCCGCCGCGCCCGGTACGAAATCAACTTCGGAAACACGAATCCGGATGAACTTTTAGAAGCGGATACTGCAGCCTATAATAAAGACTACGCTCCGCTGATTGCTCTGTTAGGCGGAAAAATGATAGTATA
>CAZPPO010000192.1:0-3067 GCA_964588475.1 uncultured Eubacteriales bacterium | reverse complement strand
GAAATTGGAGTATTTGATATGGGTCACGACGGGCTTAAGCAGGTGCAGAATCCGTCAGAAATGATGATTTCGGGAAGACCGCTAAATGCTTCGGGTACATGCATTTCCTGCTTTATGGAAGGTTCCCGACCCATTTTGGCAGAAATACAAGGTCTTGCAACGCCAACGGGCTTTGGAAATCCGCGGCGTATGTCTACGGGGTTTGACTATAACAGGATGTCAATGCTAATAGCTATACTCGAAAAGCGTGCGGGATATTTCCTGGGAAATATGGATTGTTATGTAAACATTGTAGGGGGACTAAAAGCAGATGAACGCGCCGCGGATCTCGCAGTTTCACTATCGCTTATTTCAAGTCTTAAGGATATTGTTATCGGAAAGGATATGGTCGCCTTCGGAGAAATCGGGCTTGCCGGGGAAATACGATTAGTAGCTAATTGCGAACAAAGGATACTTGAGGCAAAACGTCTTGGGTTTCTAAGCTGTGTTTTGCCAAAGCATAACCTAAAATCAATTTCAAAAAGCACAGCTGAAGGAATACAGCTAATAGGTGTGCGGTCTGTTAGAGAAGCTTTTGAGGCTATTTCAAATTAATATGGCAAGAGTAATAAAGCATCCGAATTTGCCGTCTGCGCCCGTTAAGCTGTGCGCAATAGGCTTAGAAAACTATGAAACACAAACATCGCTGCAAAGTATTGGCATAAGCGTAATTAAGCCTGAGCCTTGCGCCGATTTGATTTTGGCAGAAAGAGCACATAGTGACATGCTTATGCTTCATTTAGGAGGCAATGAGATTATTCTCTCAAAAGAACAAAAAAGCCTTAAAAAGCAGCTTGAAGCCCTCGGTTTCACTCCGAAAATGCTAAAGCTTAACTTAAAAGCAGAATATCCGTTTAACGTTTTGCTCAATGCGGCAATCATTAAAGAGAAATTTTTTGCCCATAAAAATACTATAAAGTATTTTTCGGAACATAAGGAGTTTAGTTTTTATGCCGCTTTACAAGGCTATTGCAAATGCTCTTGTTGTATAATTAATGAAAATGCCGTGATAACAGAGGATGAGAATCTTAGTCTTATTATGAAAAAAGCAGGTCTTGACGTGCTTAAGATAAAAAAAGGGGATATAAAGCTAAGAGGAATGGACTATGGTTTTTTCGGAGGCTCAACAGGCATGCTATCGCCGAATATTCTTGCAATTAACGGCGAACTGAGATATAATTTTGACAAGGATAATATTTTAGCATTTTTGAAAAATTATAGAATTGACGCTATTAGCTTAAAAAGCGGACCAACCGAGGATATTGGCGGGATAATTCCGCTTTTAGAGGAGGAAGTATAATGAGAAGTAAAGCAGAAAAGAATGCTGCGGCAAAAATCGGTTATATGGTAACTCTTGCTATTATTTCTGTTTCGGTTGCTATTATTGTTAAAAAATATACAAAGCAGTGAGGTGTATTTATGATAAGCTCGTCAATAAAAGCATTAATCGGCATTTTTTGCCTAATATTTTTATGTTTTTCTATATCCTGCAGTCTCAGTCTAAAAGAGGGCGAAATTATTACATCGGAAATAGAAGGCGAATCAAATAATGATAATCAACCATTAAAACCCGAAAGCAGTCAAATAAACGAAAATACAGACAATTATTCAGAAGAGTTAGACAAAATAATGAATTCTTCACTTGAGAATTACGACAACTATTCTTTTAAGATTCAAAATTATAAATATGACGGCAACAAATTGAATAAAACTGACACTACATCTGCGATTTTCTGCGAAAAGGGCTGGATGATTTATACTAACGAAGGTAAAAGCGGAGGATTATTCATCAATAAAGGCAATAAGTATTACTCGATAAATATCCCGTCTAAATCTAAAAAACTTATAGTGGAAGGGGATAGTGCTTTAACAATAAGCAAGCAAGCTAATCTTGCCTCATATTCCGATTTAATGACAGAGCATAAAAACTATCCTAAGGAGCTTTTTAAGAGAGAAGGCTTTGACCGGGTAGCCGGCAGAGAATGTGTTAAATATACGGTTGACGGTAAGAATCTCGCCGCAAGCCCAAATATCGAATATTGGTTTGATTTGGAAACGGGTCTGATACTAAAGGCCATTACTAAAATTCAGGTATTGGATATGAGCTCAATAAATCAATGGGAGGCTTTAGAGTTCCAAATTAAAGGTCAAAGCATTGATTCTTATATTGATTTTAAGGATATAAAATAGAGCGTTTGAAAGAGGAGAAAGAGTATAATTATCATATATAAATATCTCCACTTATACAAAATGGATATTTTGTATAAGTTAGGTGAGTGAAAAGCGAACAAGCTAATATTTTCTTAAAAAAGCTATGAAAGCCGTTTTCTCGTATTTCATAATAAAAAAGCGATGGAGGTTTTTATGAAATGAATACTTTTGATAAACTTCCCGCGCTCGTCGTGGATTTTCTAAATTATTTCAGTGTTGTTAAAAATAAATCATCACTAACCGTTTCTGAATATGCAAATGATTTAAAAACCTTTTTCAGGTTTTTGTTGATTATTCGAGGCTTTGTGCCTGCCACAACACCTTTTGGGGAAATTGATGTTTCCGTGGTTGATTTAGGTCTCATCAAATCCGTTAACCTTGGTGATGCTTACAAATATCTTGTTTATTGTAAAGAAAACCGTGATAACAGCCCTGCCACACGTGCAAGAAAAGTGTCAAGTCTGCGTTCCTTTTATAAGTATTTGACAGTACAAAGAAAATTATTGGAAGATAATCCCATTAGAGACCTTGATTCGCCGAAGAACAAAAGATCTTTGCCAAAGTATTTGACGCTTGACGAAAGTATGAAGCTTTTACAATCAATTGACGGTAAATATAAGGAACGCGATTATTGTATAATAATGTTGTTTTTAAATTGCGGCTTAAGGCTTTCAGAGCTCGTTTCGCTTAATTTATCGGATATCAGAAGTGACAATACCATGCGCGTTACAGGTAAAGGCAACAAAGAGCGAACGGTTTATCTTAACGATGCTTGTGTTGACGCTATTAATAGATATCTGTCTGTGCGGCCTGTAGA
>CAZPPO010000191.1:0-3112 GCA_964588475.1 uncultured Eubacteriales bacterium | reverse complement strand
TAAGGAATATTTCCCACTACTGCGACGCGCATCCCTTTGCACCTTTCATTAATCAGCCTTTGAAGATCTGTCTTCATTATATCCGCATTAATTTTTTCAATATTATTAAAAGCTTTAAGATTTTCTTTTAGTATTGGGAGCAGACGTCCGTCAAGCTCAAAGGCTATCACCTTGCCTGCTCTCACGGCAAGCTCTGCCGTTAATACACCTATACCCGCGCCTATCTCGATAACGGCTGTGTTTTTATCAAGCCCTGCGCTTTCGCTTATTTTCGGACAAACCTCGGGGTCAATGATAAAATTTTGCCCCAAAGCCTTTGAAAATGAAAAGCCATAGCTTTTCAAGATTTTTTTTATTTCATTAATATCCGAAAGATTTTTCAAAAAACAGCCCCGTTTCGTTGAATTTTCCGTGCATTTCTGATACTCTTAGTATTATACAGCCGCTGACTGTTTTAGTCAACAAAGTGATGCTGTTGTTTGCTGCTATGGCTATATGTATACACGCGTCGTTATATTGATACTAAGGGGTTACGAGGATGGAAAAAACAAAAAAATACAGCAGTGTTATAATAGGGCATATATCTCTTGACAGGAACATTGACTTTGACGGAAAGACCGTTGAGGCCTTAGGCGGTGCCGTTTTGTACTCAAGCGCCTCGGCATATGCCTTAGGGCATAATGTGCTTGCGGTAACAAAGCTTGCTTTCAGGGACTTGGGAAGACTTGAAGCATTTTCTATACCGAAAGAAAATGTAATCGCCCTTACGGGTGAAAGCTCTACATCAATCCAGAATCAGTACCTTTCCGAGGATAAGGAAAGGAGAAACTGCACGTGCCTGTCACGGGGTACGCCCTTTTCATCGAGTGACATACCTGACGCAAAATCCGATATATATCATTTTGCGGGACTTATATTCGGTGACTATGACGATGAGATGATAAAGCGGTGCGCTCAAAAAGGAGCGGTAGCTGTCGATGTGCAAGGGTACCTTCGCCACGCCGATATAAAAAACGGTTCCATGTATTTTAAGGATTGGGCACAAAAGGAAGCAATGCTGCCCCTGATTACTTACCTTAAAACAGATGCCGCGGAAGCTGAAATAATGACCGGTACACGTGACCGCAGAAGGGCGGCAGAAATTCTTTATTCCTTTGGTGCGAAAGAAATCCTTATAACACACAACACAGAGGTATTGGCATATGACGGTAAAAGGTTTTATTCATACCCTATCAAGTCAAGAAATTTAAGCGGCAGAACCGGTAGAGGCGACACAACCTTTGCCGCATACATCAATGAAAGGCTTAATAATGATATCGCTGACAGCCTTCTTTGGGCAACGGCAACCGTTTCACTTAAAATGGAAACTCAAGGACCGCTTAAGGCTACAAGAAAAGACATTAAGGAGTATATCACAACGTTTTATTGAACGCCTTTAATGAAAACTCCCCGGCGCTTTCGCTCCGGGGAAATTTTATTTAATTTTTATTTCCTTATGCAAATCGGATGAATCATATACAGCCTGCATTATTCTTGAGGTAATAATAGCGTTTTTAATGTCATTTCTGTTTCTCTGTCCTTTTTTTACGGAGCTTACGAAATCAAGCACCTCATCCTTGTGCATTATATTACTTCTAAAATCCGGCACAGTCTCCAAAAGCATCCCGCCCTTTGAGGTAAACAGCTTGAAGCTCTTGCCGTATTGAAGCCTTACTCCGCCTTTATCACCCATAAAATCTATGTACGTTTCGCTTTCGCCTATATTCTGCGCCCATGCTCCGACAAACGAAATGACAGGTCCCGTTGTTCTGATAATACCGGTTACAGAGTCATCAACATCATAAACCCCTTCAAAATCCGCTGTTTTTTCTGCCCACATGCTCTTATATGCGTACTCCTTAATATTCTTACCCAATTTACAAAATGCCTCGCCGCTTGCGGTCAAGGGTTTGGGTTCACCGCAGCAGTAGACTATAAGGTCCAAATAGTGAACTCCCCAGTCGATAAGCGCGCCGCCGCCCGAGACAGCCTTTTGTGTGAAGTCTCCGCCTATTCCGGGTATCGAGCGGTGGGCACGAAAGCTTGCGTGTACATGGTGAATTTCCCCTAACTCCCCGCTCTCAATCAGCTTTTTGATGTTATTTACGGCATTACTGTACCTGTTGCAAACTCCGATTGACAGAATTCTGTCTGTCTCTTTAGAAACCTTCAGCATTTCTTCAGCTTCAGATAATATTCTTGCGGCGGGCTTTTCGCACAGGACATCCTTCCCGTGGCGCATAAAGTCTATTGAGATAAGGCTGTGAGTGTCATTATGAGTGCATACCGAAACGGCGTCAAGCTCTTTATCATCAAGAATTTCCCGATAATCATAAACCGCCTTGCCGCAATCGTAACGGTCTACGGCATCATCGGCTCGTTCGGGTATTATGTCACAAAAGTATTTGATTTGCGCATCCTCACACTCCATATATGCCGGAATATGCGCCGAGTTCGCTATCGTTCCACAGCCTATTACGGCAATTGAGATCTTCTTCATTTTTTAGCCTCCGTCAAATCGTTTGTAATATATACCTTAAAAATAATAGCATATTTTTTAAAAAAATAAAGCGCTTTTCGGAAATTATTGAATAATCTTGAAAAAATCGCCTGATTGTGTTATATTAATTATAATGGAGAAATATTCATAAATGCTTGCCGGAAGGATTTGGTTTAGTGTACGAGCTCTTTGGAAATGTCCTGAATTTAGAGTGGAAAATGGTTGTAATGTGGGTAATAGGAGCCGTCCTTATATACCTTGCCATAAAAAAAGATATGGAACCCACGCTGCTTCTGCCAATAGGCTTCGGGTCTATCCTCGTCAACCTTCCTTTTTCGGGCGCCATAACGCAAACGTACGATTCGGGGGTAGAAGAGGGCATACTCGATGTTCTGTTTGGTACGGGAATTGCCAATGAGCTGTTTCCCCTGCTTTTGTTTATAGGAATAGGAGCGATGATTGACTTCGGTCCGCTGCTCGCAAATCCAAAGCTGATGTTTTTCGGGGCGGCGGCGCAGTTCGGCATATTTTTCGCTTTTTCTCTCGCGGCTGTTTTCGGATTTGATATTAAGG
>CAZPPO010000190.1:0-3129 GCA_964588475.1 uncultured Eubacteriales bacterium | reverse complement strand
GAGAGTCGGTTAAAAATTTACTTGTTTTCGTAAATCCCTAAGTTGAACTCCCTTTTTGGCGGGGCTTTTTTTCATTAATACTTAAAGCATTCCTTTTCGTGATCGTCGATTATGCCTATTGCCTGCAAATAAGAGTAGATAATAGTCGTTCCGACAAAGCTCATACCCCGCCCTTGAAGGTCCTTTGATATTTCATCTGAAAGTGCCGAGCGGGTATTTGGGATGAGGTTGGTGTTTTTTATCGTTTTCCCTTTTGTAAAGCCCCAGATATATGCGCAAAAGCTTCCGAATTCCTCCTCTATACTCATAAATACACAGGCGTTTTTAATAGTGGCAGTGATTTTTCTGCGATTTCTTATAATGCTTTTATCTTGCATAAGCTCATTCACTTTGTTCCCGTCGTACTGGGCTATGAGCTTATAATCAAACTCATCGAACGCTCTTTTAAAGCTTTCCCGCTTTTTGAGTATCGTTATCCAGGACAAGCCTGCCTGAAAGCTCTCTAAAAGGAGCATTTCAAACAAACTTTTGTCGTCATATACGGGAACTCCCCATTCTGTGTCGTGGTATAAGCGGTATACATCGGGAACATCCCTCGCCCACCTGCAGCGAGGAAGTCCGTCTTCTATGTGCCGTAAGGCTTTATCATCTGTATTATTCATCTTGTTAAGGCTGCGGGGGAACCGGCTTTTCTTCGCTCTCGTGCTCTATTGAAAGGAAATTGTTGCGGACAAAGTACCTTATAGTCATTCCTAAGCTCTTACATAAGTCCTCTGCGGGAACATAAAGCTGTCCCCTGTCCATCCTCGTGACCGGCGCGCAAAGCAAAAATTCACCTTTATCGGTTATTGCCCTGTCGCTGTTTTCAAAAAAGCTTGCTTTACGGCCGTAGACCGAAAGCTCTATGCTCCCCTTTAGGCGCTTTACCTCACCTCCGATATATTGGACAAGCACCGCGGCAGGTATGTACCAGATGCCGTTTTGCTTATGGCAAAAAGTACTGCTTGCACAAAGTCCGAGATCCGCTCCCTTATACTTCATTCGCGTCTTATTGTATATAGGCGCTAAGGCGTACGGTGTTATTGTATCGGTATTTTTATCAATAACGCACTCATCGGCAATGCGCCCGTCCTCAATGTAGGATGTAAGCGTCAGTAGGTTGCCTTTGACATGGGCTATGGCATACATTGAAAGCTCCTGCTCGTGATTGTGTAACGCGGCATTCCAGCACTTTTCAAGCGAGCGTGTTCCCGGAGGATTTCTGTGACCGCTTGCGCAGTTGTAATGGATGGTACCCTGTGAGGGCTTATCGTAAAGATTATCATCTCTCCTGGGGAAGCTTCTTGAAAAGCAATGCTCATGCCCACTGAAAACGATATCAAGCTTTTCCATTCCCTCCTTTAGGGCGGGATATGTGTCGACGCATTCCAAATCGCTGCCGGCAAAGCAAACCGGAAAATGGTGTACCCCAAATTTCCATGTCTTATCCGAAGCGTCGGCATCCTTTATAAGCCACTCATTGACATCCTCATATCCGCTGGTGCCCAGTATTGCAAAATGGGCGTTGCCAAAATCAAAGGAATACGTTGCCGTTTTCCAGTCCTTCGGACCGTTATAAGGGTAAGCCCCCTTGAATTGCGAGCTGAAATATGTAGCCTTTTCCGAATAATATTTGCCCGTACCCTCATAGTAATCCGCAAAGCCCATATCATCGTGATTGCCTAAGCACATCATCAGGGGAACGGACTCAATTATTCCTTTAAGTCCCGCCATAAACCCCGTCCATTGAACATCGGTTTGTCCGCAGTTTGTATTATCTCCCGCCGTCAGGATAAATGCTATATCAGGATGCTTTTTTAATATAACGTTTTTGATTAAATCACCTAAAAGAGTATAATCGGGCGGCGGATTGGGCGAGCCGGTCTGTGTGTCTGAGAGAATAACGAACTTAAATTCCGTAAGGTTTTGGGGTGATGTCTTAAAGGAAAAAATATCGCTGCAATACTCTTCGCTTGCGCAGGTATATTCATACCTTGTGTCCGCAGATAAGCCGTCAATATTGGCCCAAAAATAGTTGCTCCGGTCAACGTCGGTTTCAAAGCTTTCGGTTTGAGCATCCTTTCGTTTCCATTGTGACGAGCCTTCCTCTCTAAACAGAACAAAGCCCTCTTTAACCTCAATGCTTGTTCTCCAGGTGACGCTCATTGAGGTTTCGCTATCGCCGTTAATGCTTAGCATAATATGGTCCGGCTCTTTCTTTGAGCCTCTGATAGTCTTCCATTGCTCTTTTGAAATCATTTTTTTCTCCATGTTTTTATTTTCTTAAATTATACAATCAAAATTATAAAATACAATACATAATTTTATATAAATTGTTTTATACTGTCATTTTTATCTTGTTTTAACTTAAATAATATGCTATAATTTCATAAATCGGTCATAATTTAAGGAGGCTTTTCCGGTGAAAAAAAGAATGATAAGCATTGTCCTTTGCTTAGTCTTAACGGCTGCTCCGCTATTTTCCACAAGCGCTGCGGCACTTGCAGGTCCCGAATACCCTTTTGTATTGGTGAGGGGAATGGATTTTAACGGACTGTTTATTGATGAGGGAACTGAAAGCGAGCGTCCCGCAATAGGATCATACGAAGCACAGGACATACTTCAAACCCTTATGTATGCGGGAGTTGCCGCAGGGGTTGGCGGTATGGATAGTGCGGTTAACGAGCTAATAGTCTACGCAAAACGTGTGCTTGGTAATCTTGCCTGCGATAACACCGGCGCCTCTATCTACAATGTTGACCCGCACAGATATCCGGAAGCTATGAGTACCTATACCGATTTTCCTTATTCGGATGTCAGTGAGATAGGTATGATTAAGAAAGCCGTCGAGCTTTACGGTGGAGAAAATGTTTATTATTTCTGTTATGACTGGCGGATGAATCCCTTGGATGTAGCAGATGAAATCGCCGCTATGGTCGATAAAGCAATAGCTGAAACAGGCAAATCAAAAGTAAATCTTATCAACTGCAGCATGGGCGGCGTTATGACTGTTGCCTATATGACAAAATATGGCTATGATAAATTAAATAAATGCGTGTTTTGCTCCTCAACCGCAGGAGGGTTAGGCAT
>CAZPPO010000189.1:0-3140 GCA_964588475.1 uncultured Eubacteriales bacterium | reverse complement strand
TAACCTTGCAAGTGGAAAGAACATATTGGAGCCTGTGATGTTTCAAGGAGGGGTAGCCGCTAACACCGGAATTAAACGCGCTTTTGAAAAAGCTTTAGGGCTGCGTGTACGAATTCCCGAGCACTTTGATGTTATGGGTGCGTGGGGTGCGGCGATATTGGCTCAAAAAGAAGTTAAGCAAAACGGCGGCAAATCTAATTTTGTTGATATAGGCGGGAGCGCGGACACCTGGGAAATGACAAGCTCTCTGTGCAGAGGCTGCGCCAATTGCTGTACCTTAATATGTGTTAAAAACAACGGAAGGATTATAGAAAAATGGGGCGGGCGCTGTTCATAAAACTGTTAGCGGGGAAGAATTGCAAACAAATATAAAATAATTGTTGACATATTCATATATGTGTGCTAATATGTCGTTTAGGTTAAGGGGGGTTCGTGTTGAAATACGTTCTGAAAAACGCTTTGATTTTCCATCGTGAAGATTTTAGAAAAAGTGATGTTTTAATTGACGGCAGCGTTATTTCAGATATTTCTCCTGCTCTTCCGGACATTCAAGACAGTATCGTTTTCGAATTTAATAATTGTTTTATTTTTCCCGGTCTTTTAGATGTGCATGTTCATCTTAGAGAGCCGGGTTTTTCTTATAAAGAAACCATTTCAAGCGGGACACTTGCTGCGGCAAGGGGAGGATTTACAGGCGTGTGCGCTATGCCGAATCTTTTGCCCGTTCCCGATTGTCTTGATAGCTTACAAAAGGAGCTGGAGCTTATAGAGAAAACCGCTAATATTTCAGTTTATCCGATAGGCTCAATTTCTGTTTCACAGGAAGGAAGGACTCTTTCGGATATGGCATCCATGTCTCCCTATGTAATAGGCTTTTCAGATGACGGCAAAGGCGTTAAAGACAATATTCTTATGCAAGAAGCAATGAAAACCGCTAAAAAATTAGACAAGCCCATATTCTCCCATTGCGAGGATTTATCCTTCGGCGGCGCGGGGCTTATTAACGAATGTGAATATGCAAGAAATCATCATCTCAAGGGCATCTCCTGCGAGAGTGAATATAAAGCAATAGAGCGTGATATCGAGCTTCTAAAAAAGACAGACTGCGCTTACCACGTCTGTCACGTTTCCACTAAGGAGAGCGTCGCTCTGATAAGAAACGCGAAGAAAGAGGGTCTGAATATCTCGGCGGAAACCGCTCCCCATTACCTTTTTCTTGACGATAGCCGGCTGAAGGACAGCGGAAGGTTTAAGATGAACCCGCCGCTAAGAAGCAAAAACGACCGTGAAGCTCTCTTGGAGGGTCTGAAGGACGGGACTATTGATATGATTGCAACTGACCACGCTCCCCATTCACAAGATGAAAAATCGAAGGGTCTAAGGGGAAGTCTCTTCGGTATCGTAGGATTGGAAACCTCCTTTCCTCTATGCTATACGAAGCTCGTAAAAACAGGCATTATGTCTCTTAAAGAGCTTATGGTACTGATGTATAAAAACCCGCGACGAAGATTTGGCATAGGGGGGGAGCTTGAAAAGGGAAGCTATGCAAACCTTTGTGTTTTCGACCTTGAAAAGAAATATAAGATAAACGCAAAAGACTTTGTTTCAAAAGGCAAAAGCACTCCTTTTTCGGGAGAATGTGTTTTTTCAAAATGTAAAATGACAATGTATAACGGGAGGATAGTATGGAAGGAAAACCAAGAAAATTAGTATTGGAAGACGGATGTGAATTTTTCGGACAAGCCTTCGGCAGCTTAAAAACATCTGTTTGCGAGGTAGTTTTCAATACCTCCATGGTAGGATATCAGGAGATCTTGTCGGACTTGGCATACGCAGAGCGTATGGTGGTTATGACATATCCCTTAATCGGAAACTGCGGAATAATCGATGAGGACCTTGAGAGCAAGACGCTTGCCATAGGTGGACTTATAGTAAGAGATTACAATGATTTTCCAAGTAATTTCAGAACAACTAAAACCCTTGCCGAAATAATGGAGGATGATTGTGTTCCGGGAATAACAGGGATTGACACGAGAAAGCTCGTGAAACACATTTGTGATAACAATTATATTAGAGGTATAATTACAGATACCTCGATGTCCGTTAACGAAGCCGTTTCGGAAATCAAGAACACTCCTGTAGTGCATGACTCGGTATATAAGGTCAGCTGTAGGAAAAAGTGGTATTCACGCACCTCTAATCATCGGCTTAATATCGTGGTTGTTGACTGCGGCGTAAAATTGGGAATTATTAAAAATCTTAATCAACGCGGCTGTAACGTAACAGTGGTTCCGTTTGACACTCCCGCAGATGTTATCGGAGAATTCTCCGCTGACGGTATTCTTATTTCAAACGGACCGGGTGATATAAAAGATATCCCCGAGGTAACGAATCTTGTAGCCCAGCTTAAGGGAAAGTATCCTATTTTCGGGATGGGGTTAGGCTGCCTTGCTATCGCAAAGGCCGGCGGTGCCAAAATTTTAAGACTTGCGTCCGGTCACAACGGAGGCAATCATCCGGTGCAAAATCTCATGACGGGAAAGCTCGAAACAGCAGCCCAGTGCCATGACAGCACAGTAGACGAGAAATCGCTGAAGGGAACCGGACTAAAGGTCGCTTACAAAAACATAATTGACAAAAGTATTGAGGGCATAATTTCGGAAGAGGAAAAATTGTACGCAATGATGTACTATTACGATATTTCCCCGACACCAAGGGACACGACATATATGCTCGACAGATTTTTAATCGAAGCCAAGGAGACAAATAAAAATGCCTAAAAGAACTGACATAAAGAAAATACTTGTAATAGGCTCCGGCCCCATAGTCATCGGTCAGGCAGCAGAATTCGATTACGCCGGAACACAAGCTTGCATAGCCTTAAAGGAGGAGGGGTATAGAGTTATCCTTGTCAACTCCAATCCCGCCACGATTATGACCGACACTATCATGGCAGACAAGGTCTATATGGAGCCGTTAACTCTTGAATATGTTGCTAAAATACTTCGATATGAACGTCCCGATGCTATTATTCCCGGTATAGGAGGGCAAACAGGACTGAATCTTGCGATGCAGCTTTGCAATAAGGGTGTTCTTAGGGAATGCGGTGTCGAGCTTTTGGGTACACCCGCAAACAGCAT
>CAZPPO010000188.1:0-3174 GCA_964588475.1 uncultured Eubacteriales bacterium | reverse complement strand
CGGCATTCCGCCGCAAAAAAGATTTCGTCACACTTTGCGAATTTTTTCATTTTTTTCACCCGTTTCATCACGAATTGTTGTGTGTCACCATTATAGCGGACGAAAAATTTATTTTTGTAATTTGACGTAAAGAAAATGTAAAAGTATTTACAAATGCCGTATTTTTTGTTAAACTTAGTCAAAAGATGAGGTGAACGCTATGGATCCAGAGGAATATGTCCGCTATTATTTGAACCGGTATTGTGGTACAACAGCTTTCGCGGAAAAGTATTTTGCGATTACCGCTGAAACATGTGATTTGTGGACAGACTACTTCGGTAACGCTGAGCAGCGGAGAGCGTTAGGCGTTATAAGCGCAGAGACTTTAGAAAGAAATTTAAGGCGTTGGGGTATTGAGGCGCAAGACCCGGAAGATGTAGAAGACGATGGTATGCTGCAGGGTCCTTCCAATAATCACAGACTTACAATCATTCAAATGGGGTTTGTGTTAAAATTAGACGCTAAAAAGACCAATTCGCTTCTCAAAGTCACCGGGCTTTCCGAACTGAGCGGGCGTATTCTGAATGAAGCGATAGCTATATTCTGTTTAAATAATAACAGAACCTACCAACACTACGTTGCCCTTTGTAAACCTTATGACGAAATGTATGTCCGCAGAAATACAATAACAACTCTTAAACAGTTGAGAGAATATGTTGACAAGAGAACAAAAATAAATGAGGCTAACGGGGAAGAGCATACGCTCCCGCGTCCAACGAAATTTATGACCGATGAGATTCAAGCTCTCATAGGGACAGACAAGAACCTGAGAAGATTTATTGAAACAAATGACAAGTTGTTTTCTGAATTCCGAGAAACCGCGAGATACTATTTGTGTAGACGCTTGCTCAGAAAACTTCAACAGGAAATAAGCGAAATTGAACATCGGGAAAGAACTATACATTTTTATCCGAATAGAAATGATCTGCAGGAATTGAAAAGGCAACTCAAAGATTTTAATCACGATTGTTTAATTAAGTATTCATCGTCGAAAAATGAATATATAATGCCCTTTGAATTGTTTGAACGCTTGCGTGAAAAACTTTTGGAGGAAATAAGCGAGATTAAACGGGAGGGCGCTATACAGGATGTGCGGAATCAGGATGAACTGAGAATACTGGAAAGGCAGCTCGAATCATTTATTAATGATGGTTGTTCTATTAAGTTTTCATTGTCAAAAAACGACTATGGACTGGCATTCGAACGAATTTTAAGGTGTTTTAATGCTTTTTTTCAGGAATATACAGAAATTAGACCAATACCCCCAAAAGAAAATGGCGAGAACGATGAAGATGAAGAGGATAATAGAACTCGCCGGCCGACACTGCTTAAGGATTTTATCAACGGCAATAGAGAAATTTCAAGACAGTTTTTTATCCTATTTCTTATTTTTTTAGACGTCAGAAATATTGAGTCATTAAATTACTATTTGCTTAATTCCGGATTTGACCCAATAGACGATGAAAATTGGCAGACTGGCTTTGATGATTTTATATATCAGTTGTTGCAACATGATGGAGATGGTTTTAATCAATGGCTTGGTCCGGTATGCGAAATGTTCATTGCAGATCATCGGTTTTCTCCGATATATATCTATAGAAGAGGCACCCTTTAAATCACTATTGATCAGATAATCGTCTATGTCTTTAAGCGGGTCACATTCCCTTTCAATAGCGGAAAGGACATTACCCAAACGCTGTAACGGCAGAGGGTAATGTCCTTTTTTAATGATAAAGGCATTATGGTTCACTCGACCGGCGCGAATAACCCGAACCTCAAACGCTATGTCGGTCCCGACGACGACCTGCTCGGCAAAAACGCGAACGGCAACCACTGGAACCAAAGCACGCCGGGCGGCCGGCAGGTCTGCCCCCGCGCGTTCATCGGCAAGCTTAGGGTAGCGGGAGTCGAACCCAATACGCCCGAAATGCAAAATTTTCCGCATTCTCGTGCGTTTTTCGTCTTGCCATACGAAAGTATGGCTGCGCCGAAGAAACACCCGATTATATGAAAACTTTTGTATTTCGGGTGCTTTGCAGTTTAGAAAGGGCGGCTTTGTGTCAAGACAAGGCGAAAACCGCAGGAATGCTTTCGCATTCCGAGGATTTTTAACGCCGTATTGGCGTAAAGCCGCCTTTCTAAACCGCATTTGGTTCGACTCCCGTTACCCTAACGATGGCAAAATCGCCACTTACCAGACCCTGCCGTGGACTATGCGGGGCTGGCACTGCGGCAGCGGCCCGAAAGGCTCCGCCAACGACACGCATATTTCCTTTGAAATCTGCGAGGACGGCCTGACGGACGCCGCCTACTTCAACGCCGTGTACAAGGAAGCCGTGGAGCTTTGCGTGTATCTCTGCAAGCAGTATGGGCTGACGGAGAAGAACATCATCTGCCACGCGGAAGGTCACAAGCTGGGGATTGCCAGCAACCACGGCGACGTCACGCACTGGTTCCCGAAACACAAAAAGAGTATGGATACGTTCCGCGCCGACGTGAAAGCCGGACTTGCCGCCGCCGCAAAACCCGCCAAACCAGCCTCGCCGAAAAAGTATTACCGCGTCCTGCTCGGAGCGTTCACCGTCAAGGCAAACGCCGACGCGCAGCTCAAAAAGGTTAAGGCGGCGGGGTTCAAGGACGCCGTTATTACAACTGAATAATAGCAGCTTTACCACTACGAATTTTCTCCCCTCGCCATACAAAGAACGGCGAGGGGATTTATTTTCACATCCCAACGGAGGTATTCTATGGTCAACACACAAAAACAGCGGTTTACGGGCGGTACAGCGAATGATATGCCGTCTGTTTCACAGGAACAGCTGCGGCGCGAAACGGATTACGCGAGGGCGCAGCGGACACTCGAAGCAATACTTCAAAACGGACTGATTTCCTTGTCGGAATTCAACAAGATAACCGCGTTAAACCGCGAATCTTTCTCGCCCGCTCTGGCACGGATAATGCCCGCAAACCGTTGATATTACTGAATTTTAGAGGTAATATCACAATGCCAAAGCAAGCTTTGGCGGACAAGGAGGTGGAAAGTTGAAAAAGGTAACAAAAATCACCGAAAGCACATCTGATTTTACGGAGCGTTCCAAGCTACGGGTAGCGGCTTACTGCCGTGTTTCCACCGAT
>CAZPPO010000187.1:0-3220 GCA_964588475.1 uncultured Eubacteriales bacterium | reverse complement strand
GAGTATTGACCGCGCGGAGGACAGAGAAAAATTCAAGGAGCTGTGTGAAAAGCTTGGCGAACCCGTAATAGCGTCAAAAATAACCTACACAATCGATGAAGCCCAGGCCGCGGCAAAGGAAATAGGTTATCCTGTCGTGCTCAGACCCGCTTTTACTCTCGGAGGCACAGGCGGCGGCTTCGCAACGGATGAAACCCAGCTTAGAGAAATAATGAAGCATGCGCTCAAGACATCCCCCGTCAAACAGGTGCTTGTAGAAAAAAGCGTAAAGGGATATAAAGAAATCGAGTTTGAAGTAATGCGAGACAGTGAGGATACCGCCATAACCATATGCAGCATGGAAAATGTTGATCCCGTCGGCATCCACACGGGTGACAGCATAGTTGTAGCTCCCGCTCAGACTCTTTCAAGCAAGGAATACGCGATGCTTAAGGATAGCGCGCTTAAGATAATACGGGAGCTGAAAATCGAGGGTGGCTGCAACATACAGTTTGCCCTTGACCCGCAGTCATTTAAATATTACCTCATTGAAGTAAATCCCAGGGTTTCGCGCTCCTCCGCTCTTGCCTCAAAGGCAAGCGGCTACCCCATAGCGCGCGTTACCGCAAAAATCGCCGTCGGGATGACCCTGCGGGAAATAATGCTCTCAGGCATTCCCGCCTGCTGTGAGCCGGCTATAGATTATGTCGTAGCCAAAATGTCAAGATTTCCGTTTGATAAGTTCGTTTCAGCATCAAACAAGCTGTCTACCCAGATGAAGGCTACGGGAGAGGTAATGAGCATAGGAAGAACGCTTGAGGAAGCGTTCCTAAAGGCAGCCCGCTCGCTTGAAATAGGTGTATGTCATTTGTTTATGCAGAAATTCGCTGATATGGATAACAAGGATATTCTGCTATATATAAAGGACGGAAGAGATGACAGAATATTTGCTGTCGCCCAGCTTATCAGAAACGGAGTAGACCTCGGACTTATATGCAATGCCACTCAAATAGATATGCTTTTCCTTGAAAAAATAAAAAAAATATGCGATTGCGAAAAAACAATTTCCAAAAAGCCTAATGATAAGGATGCTCTGCTAAGAGCAAAGAGAATAGGCTTTTCCGATATATTTATTGCAAAGCTTTGGAACTGCTCGGAGCAGGAGGTATATGATTTTCGACTTAAAAATAAAATATCACCTGTATTTAAGATGATTGATGCTTGCGCCCGTGAATTCGGAAGCTATGTTTCTTATTTTTATTCAACATATGAAGAGGAAAACGAGTCCATAAGAAGTAATAAAAAGAAGGTGATTGTTTTAGGCTCCGGTCCCATAAGGATAGGTCAAGGCATAGAGTTTGACTATTCCACGGTTCATGCGGTAAAGACCATAAAGCAGTGCGGGCTTGAGGCAATAATTA
Source organism: uncultured Eubacteriales bacterium (assembly GCA_964588475.1). Classification (GTDB taxonomy): domain Bacteria; phylum Bacillota; class Clostridia; order Oscillospirales; family Acutalibacteraceae; genus DTU089. The sequence continues at coordinate 1,820 of CAZPPO010000187.1, read as the reverse complement.
TTAACAATAATCCCGAAACAGTATCCACGGACCATACCACGAGCGATAAGCTCTATTTTGAGCCGCTGACGGTAGAGGATGTAATGAACATCGTGAATTTAGAACAGCCCGAGGGAGTTATAGCTTCGCTTGGCGGTCAAACCGCAATAAACCTTGCAGAACCGCTCACAAGGCGCGGCGTTAAAATAATAGGAACTAATGTTGATGCTATTGAAAAGGCGGAGAACAGAGACTCGTTTGAAAAAATAATGCAACAGCTGAAAATTCCCCAGCCCAACGGAACAGCTGTTACAAATATTGAGGATGGTATAAAAGCGGCAAAAAAAATAGGGTACCCGGTTCTTGTAAGACCAAGCTATGTCCTCGGCGGAAGAGCAATGCAGATAGTTTCAAACGAGCAGTCTCTTAAAATCTATCTAAAAACCGCCGTCGAGGTAGATGAGGACAAACCGGTGTTAGTGGACAAGTATATACTCGGCAAGGAGTGTGAGGTAGATGCCGTGTGCGATGGAAAAGATGTTTTCGTTCCCGGTATAATGGAGCACGTTGAAAGAACGGGTATACACTCGGGAGACAGCATCAGCGTTTACCCGAGCTTCAGTCTCTCACAAAAGGTCAAGGATATCATTCTCGACTATACAAAGCGTCTTGGTATAGGTATAGGCATAAAGGGTCTGTTTAATATTCAGTTTGTTGTGGATAACAGCGACAACGTTTATGTCATAGAGGCAAATCCCCGCTCTTCAAGAACGGTTCCTTTCATTTCTAAGGCAACAGGCTACTCTCTGGGAGATATAGCTACTCTCGCAATACTCGGTGTCAGCCTTAAAAAGCAGGGAATAACACAAATATATCCGCCTGAGACAACCCGCTGGTATGTAAAAGCTCCCGCATTTTCGTTTTCAAAGCTCAGGGGCATGGACGCGTACCTCTCCCCTGAAATGAAGTCCACGGGGGAGGCCATAGGTTACGATAATACTCTGACGCGCGCGCTGTATAAGGCCTTACGTTCATCGGGTATGAGTGTTGTGAATTACGGCACAATATTGGTTACTATTGCAGACCACGATAAACAGGAGGCCTTGCCGCTTATACGCAGATTTTATAATCTTGGTTTTAACATCGAGGCTACGGCGGGTACGGCAAATTTCTTAAAGGAGCACGGCATAAGAACAAGAATAAAGGCTAAGATTAGTGAAGGCAGTGAGGAAATACTCGATTCCATGCGGCAAGGATACGTCACATACGTCATAAACACCCGTGACCTCGGAAATATTTATACCGAGACTGACGGGCATTATATCAGACAATGTGCCGTTGAGAATAATATTACTATGTTTACCGCTCTTGACACGGTTAGGGTACTTCTTGACGTGCTTGAGGAGCAAACGCTGATGATTTCGACAATCGACGCCGATAAGGAGAAACAATGACTAAAGGAATTTTCGAGATTGTCTACAACAAAAAAATAGCCCACAGTATATATGAGATGAAGCTCATTGGAGACACTCGCGCCATTGTGCGTCCGGGTCAATTCATAAATATTCAGCTTGACGGGTTCTATTTGCGCCGCCCCATATCCGTTTGCGATTATGATGAGTGCTCTGTATTAATTATTTACAAGGTGGTCGGTAAGGGAACAGAGCATATGGCAAAGCTGCAGCCTCATGAAAAGTTAGATGTTCTCGTGGGTCTTGGAAACGGTTATGATTGCGCAAAAAGCGGAGCTTGTCCCCTGCTAATCGGGGGCGGTGTAGGAATCCCCCCTTTATACTGCCTTGCAAAGCGGAGTGGTAGATGGGGCTGAAAACAATCCGCCT
>CAZPPO010000186.1:0-3295 GCA_964588475.1 uncultured Eubacteriales bacterium | reverse complement strand
TGTGTGAGATGGTCTTCCCCCTTATTGTGCGTCATATTACTCAACAGGCTCAAGCAGGAGAGTATGACGGTCTTATGCGACGGGTTGTTTTTCTATGCGCTGCTTATTTGCTGCTTCGCATACTTGATACCGCGGTGAATTACTTTATGGCTTATTCCGGTCATATTATGGGGGCGCGACTTGAGGCTAATATGCGAAGGGATCTGTTTTCACACCTGCAGCGCCTTGAGTTTTCTTATTTCGACGATGTAAAAATAGGTGACCTGATGTCGCGTATCACCAATGATTTATTTGATGTTACAGAGTTTTCGCATCACTGTCCGGAGGAATACTTTATTGCCTTTGTTAAGCTTGCGGTTTCGTTTATTATCCTTATAAATATTAGCTTACCGCTTACTCTTGTGGTTTTTGCGTTGTTGCCGCTTATGGCTTTTTCCGCCTTGATTTTTCGGAAGAAGATGCGCATCGCTTTTAAAAAATCAAGAGACCATATTGGCATAATCAATGCCGGTTTAGAGGATAGTTTAGCAGGAATACGCGTCGTTAAGTCCTTTGCAAATGAGGAAAGAGAAATTGACCGATTTGAAAAAAGCAATTCACGCTTTGTTGAGATAAAAGCCGAGGCTTACCGATATATGGCGAGGTTTCAGGGGGCAATCCGTTTTTTTGAAGGACTTATGTTTTTGTCGGTTGTTCTTTGCGGGACATTTTTAATGACGCGCGGCTCGTTACAATCTGCGGATTTAATAGCGTTTTTGCTTTATATCAACATCCTTCTGACTTCCGTAAGGCGCATAATAGAATTTACGGAGCAATTCCAAAGAGGTATGACCGGAATAGAGAGATTCTACGAGGTTATTGACCGTAAACCTGATATTATTGATAAGGAGAACGCGATAAATATTTCGGATATACAGGGAAATGTGTCTTTCAACAACGTTACTTTTTCCTATAATAATAAGGAAAATATACTTGAAAATATAAGCTTTCGGGTTAAAAAGGGCGAGAGTGTCGCGTTTGTCGGTCCCTCGGGCGGCGGAAAAACGACTCTGTGCAATCTTATTCCTCGTTTTTACGAGGTAACTGACGGGGATATATTTCTTGACGATATAAACATTAAGGACATCACTCTTTCTTCACTCAGGCGTAACATTGGAGTGGTTCAACAGGACGTATATTTATTCAGCGGCACCGTGAGAGAAAACATCGCTTTCGGTAAAAAAGACGCATCAGATGAGGATATTGAGGATGCCGCAAAAAAAGCCGGTGCCCATGAGTTTATATCCTCCTTGGAAAACGGGTATGATACTTATGTGGGAGAGCGTGGCGTCAAGCTGTCCGGGGGTCAGAAGCAACGAATCTCCCTAGCAAGGCTTTTCTTGAAGGATCCCCCCGTTCTGATTTTAGATGAGGCAACCTCCTCTCTTGATAACGAAAGCGAAAAAATTGTGCAGCAGTCTCTTGAAAAGCTTGCCCAAAACCGTACGACCTTTACGATTGCTCACAGACTTACAACCATACGCGGCGCGTCAGTTATTTTTGTTTTAACAGATGACGGAATAATTGAAGCCGGAAATCACGAGCAGCTTATAGAAAAAAACGGAGAATATAAGAAGCTCTACAGCCTTTACACATAACCGCAAAAACACTATTGTTATTTTTATTCTCTTTGTGCTATACTTTTAAGGGTGGTATTATTTGCGCAACATTATTTTAATCGGAATGCCCGGTTCGGGCAAAAGCACTGCAGGAGTCGTTTTGGCGAAAAGGCTCGGCTGGGATTTTTTAGATACTGATATCCTGCTTGCTAAAAAAGAGGGGCAAACTCTCGTCTCTATTATCGGCAAGCACGGATATGACGGCTTCTTACAGCGCGAAAACGAGCTGGGCTGCAGTATAGACTGCAAAAAAACCGTTATCGCCACGGGAGGCAGCATGCCACTTTGTCCCGGTGCCATGCAAAATCTGAGGGCCATAGGCAGGGTGGTTTATCTGCGAGTGCCTTTGCTTAAATTAAAGGAAAGACTGCCCGAAAATCTTATTGACAGAGGCATAGCGGCGCCACCTTCTATGGTACTTGAGGATATCGAGGAAATCAGGCGTCCGTTTTATGAGGCTAATGCCGACATTATAATTGATTGTCCAAACGGGGTGGATAATACCGCAAAGCTTATTGAAAAAGCCTTATTTTAATCTCCTTGAGGATAGTACATGCTTCAATGCTAAGCTTATATGAAGAGGTGTTTATATGATTAAAATTGAAAACCATCTTGGAATTATTGAAATAAGCAAGGAATATTTTTCCTCTCTTATCGGCAGCGCCGCCTCCTCATGCTTCGGAGTCGCGGGAATGGCCAACAGTAACGCAAAGCAGAATATCCGTTCCTTTTTCTTCAGAACGCGCCAATATATAGATCAGGGAGTAAATGTGCTAAAGGACGCTGACGGACTAATCATTGAGCTTCACATAATTATTTCATTCGGTCTGAATATATCCGCAATCGTTAAAAGCATTGTGAATAAGGTTCGCTATGCCGTAGAGGAGGCAACAGGGCTTGAGGTTAAAAAGGTTAACGTCTTTGTCGATTCTATGATCTAAACGGATTTTTCCCAATGCTTCTATGGAGTGTTTAATTTGATAAACGGAAAAGCCTTAAGGGACGGTATTATATCCGCCTCTAACAATATAACCAATCACAAAAAAAGCGTGGATGCCTTAAATGTATTTCCGGTACCGGACGGGGATACGGGAACTAATATGTCCCTAACAATGGCAGCCGCCGCGCGTGAGCTTGAGCGCCTCTACGACGATGCTCCCTTGTCTCTTGTGGCGCAAATCGCCGCGTCGTCACTTTTAAGGGGGGCAAGAGGCAATTCGGGAGTAATCCTTTCTTTGCTCTTTCGAGGAGTGGAGTCAGGACTTAAAGGCCTTAAGCAGGCCGACTCAAAAGCCTTTGCGCTTGCCTTAAATATAGGCGTGGAAAACGCTTATAAGGCAGTTATGAAGCCTACGGAGGGGACAATCCTTACAGTTGCAAGGCTCTTTACCAAAAAAGCTCTTCTTGACTCGGAGAAAAAAGGGGTTGCGTTTAACGAGGTGTGGTCCTGCGCGGTAATTTCGGGTCAAGAGGCGCTCGAGGACACCCCGAATATACTGCCCGTCTTAAAAAAAGCGGGAGTTGTCGATGCCGGCGGACAGGGTCTTATGTATATCCTTAAAGGGATGGAGAGTGTATTCTCGGGCAACGGCATAATCAAAGCGCTCGACAAGGACATAAGGGAAGACGTCAAAAGC
>CAZPPO010000185.1:0-3338 GCA_964588475.1 uncultured Eubacteriales bacterium | reverse complement strand
TTCACCGGGGTCAACGTCACGTACAAGAGTGGCTCCCGTAGCATCAAGGGCGCAGCTTTCGGATGCAACAACATATGCGCCGTCTTCGGTTTTTCCGAAGCAAAGCGGCTTAAATCCGTTTTTATCCCTTACCGCAATGAGCTTTGAAGGGGACATTAAAATAAAAGAGTATGAGCCTTGCAGCTTGTCTAAGGAACGGGAAACAGCATCCTCTATAGAAGGACTGCTTAACCTTTCTTTAGTAATGACATGCGCTATTATTTCGGCATCGCTCCCGGTGTGAAACACGGCTCCCTCAAGCTCAAGTTCATCGCGCAAGCTGAAGTAATTCGTCAAGCTGCCGTTATTAGCAAGCGACATTTTACCTTTAATATGGTTGACAACAATGGGCTGAGCGTTTACCCTGTCACCGGTTTCGGCTGTTCCGTAGCGTACATGTCCTATCGCCATATTACCGCCCTCGAGACTGCAAATAACCTCTTTGGTAAAAACATCGTTAACTATTCCCGCGTCCTTATATGACTTAAAAACGCCGTCATCATTAACAACTATCCCGCAGCTTTCCTGGCCGCGGTGCTGCAGTGCAAACAAACCGTAATTTACGGAAGCGGCTACATCCTCACGCTTTGGTGAAGATATACCGAAAACACCACACTCTTCATACAATGAGCTCATATTATTCTCCTATAAGTCTTTTCAAAATTTCGACATAAGCTTGCTCAACGTTGCCTAAATCCCTTCTGAAGCGGTCCTTATCAAGCTTTTCGCCACTTTTGGAATCCCAAAAACGACAGGTATCGGGTGATATTTCGTCAGCAAGGACTATAGTGCCGTCGCTCGTTTTACCGAATTCAAGCTTAAAGTCTATTAGCTCAATGTTTACATGCTTTAAATAATCTGAAAGAAATTTATTTATTTTCAGGGAATAATCGGATATCAGCTTAAGCTCTGTTTTAGTGGCATACTCCATTGCGAGTATATGGTATTCGTTTACCATCGGGTCACCCAGCTCGTCATCCTTATAACAAAACTCCAGCACTGTCCTTTTCAGCTTGACTCCTTCATCAAGACCTAATCGCTTAGCAAGAGAGCCTGCCGCAATATTTCTGACAATGACCTCGAGAGGTATAATTTTAACTCTTTTGACAAGAGTATCCCTGTCTGAAAGCTCCTTAACGAAATGAGTGGGAACACCCTCTTTTTCGAGAAGACTCATAAGGTGATTCGTAACCCTGTTATTAATTACCCCTTTGCCTGAAATCGTGCCCTTTTTAAGACCGTTAAACGCCGTAGCGTCATCCTTGTAGGACACAATGCAATAATTTTCATCGTCGGTTGAAAACACCTTTTTTGCTTTTCCCTCGTACAGTTGAGCGCCTTTAGTCATTTTTACTCCTCCGTTTTATCTATTTTGGAATACATCTGTGAAACAAGCTTGTCCTTTTGCAGAACGTTAAGAGAGGCTTTTTTTCTCAAATCGGAAAGAGAGGCATAAAGCTTGTCATCATTAACAGCTAATATCTGCGCCGCAAGGAGTGCGGCGTTTTCTGAACCGTCAATGGCTACGGTTGCAACAGGTATGCCCGACGGCATTTGCACGGTGGACAATAGAGCGTCAAGTCCGTCCAGTGCAGATGATTTTATCGGAATACCGATTACGGGCAGAAGAGTTGAAGCGGCTAATGCACCCGCAAGATGAGCCGCTTTGCCTGCGGCGGCTATTATGACCCCAAAACCCTTCTCATATGCCGAAAGAGCAAACTCCCTTGACTGCTCGGGTGTTCTGTGTGCCGAAAAAATATGTACCTCGAAGGGCACCTTTAGAGCCTTCAAGGTATCAATAGATTTTTCAACCAAGGGTAAATCGCTTTCACTTCCCATTATTAAGGCAACTTTTTTCATTAAAATCTCTCCTTAAAAATAAACAGGGCAATCCCCTCAATAACAAGGATTTGCCCAGACGGTCGGCTATATTGCGTTTTGCTCCATGTGGTTGCTTCCACTTCCGTCAGTTACAAAACGGTTGTTTATGTTAATTAGAGTATACATTAAATAAAATGTAAGGTCAAGACGAAAAACTGTTTTTTCTTTTTTTAAAAGTGTACAAAGATAAAGAGGAAATCCTTTAAGAAATTATGTAAGTTAGTCAGCCAGGTCAATTCCGAAGTGTTCAAGAAAAACAGTCTTTCTCATATTTTCATTTTCTATGGTAGTTTTGTGTTTACCGTATTCATCCCAATACGTGAAATTAGCTCCCGCAACAGTGTTTTTTCCGCCGAAAGGCGAGAGAATGGCGAGCATATCATCCTTGTTAAAAATTGATTGCGAGTGATTTTCACAGTAATAGGAAGGCATTATGTAGTCTATGTCAAGCTGCGGTTCATCGGTAAAGGCAAAAAACCTGTCCCATACTCCCTTATAGCATTGATGCAATACAGTTCCCAAAAATTCGTCCTTTGTTATCTTATACTGTTCGTCACCTATTTGCTGAACGGAGTTAAGCTCAAGCTTTACGGGATAATATGGGCTTATCATTCCCACGCCTACATCGCAAAGAAAAAGACCGTCATCACACAAAACCTTAAGCACTCTGTGGCGGCGCATGGGTATTTCTTTTTCTCCCTTAAGAAATCTCGCCATACAGTCGGTAACCGTAAAGCCTAAAGCGCGCAAAAGTGCACCGAAGGCACCGTTAAGCTCAAAGCAATAGCCTCCGCGCCTGTCCGTAACTATTTTTTTAAACAGACTTTCGCTGTCAAGCTTCAGCGGCTTTTTAGCGGTAATATCAATATTTTCATAGGGAACAAAAAGAAAATGCTTAAATTGAAGCTGTTTAAGAGTTGCAAAATCGGTTTTGGCAACGCCTTCAAAATTTATTCTGTTTAAATATAGGTCTGTATTCATAATCTACTCCTTATAAAAACTTATTTAAAAAAGAAGGTTGAATTAATTAAAATAAATGGTAAAATATGATTATCAGCAATCAAAAAAAGGGAGGCCTAAAGGCATGAGCGATATCGTATACGGGGTACAGCTTTATACCTTCAGAAAGCAGCTGAAGACGCCCGAACAGGTCGAGAAGGTTTTTAAGGAGCTTTCACAGCTTGAGTGTAAAACCGTTCAAATATCCGGAATGTGTGAATTGCCGGCGAAAAGGCTTCGTGAAATAGCCGACAGTAACAATATTTCTGTTTGTTCGACACATTCTCCATTTGACAGAATTATAAATGACCTTGATGCTCTTGCAAGGGAGCACCTTGTAATGGGATGCGAAATTATAGGCTTAGGAATGATGCCCATTAAATATTTGACGGGAGCGGAGGGTATAAAACGCTTTT
>CAZPPO010000184.1:0-3365 GCA_964588475.1 uncultured Eubacteriales bacterium | reverse complement strand
TTTCAAGAGTACGGATATTATGTTAGAGGAATTTGAGTATCTCGGTGAGGAAGCGGCAAGGGAGGTAGTAATTTTAAATCCCAATAAAATTGCCGATATGATTGAGCAGGGTGTTCGCCCGATTCCTGAGGGCACCTTTATTCCCAAGGTTGAGCAGGCAGAGGAGAAGCTGACCCGGGCGTGCTGGAGCAGAGCCAGGGAGATTTACGGTGAAAATATGCCCGAGCTCGTCTCTCAACGGCTTGAGCGTGAGCTTAACTCAATAATTAAACACGGCTTTGCCGGGCTTTATGTGATCGCGAGGCTGCTTGTTAAAAACTCAGAGGAAAACGGCTATTATGTCGGCTCTCGGGGCTCCGTCGGATCATCCTTCGCTGCGATTATGGCGGGGATATCGGAGGTTAATCCGCTTCCGCCGCACTATGTTTGCCCGAAGTGTAAATACTCCGAATTTTTCCGGCACAATGAGGTTGGCAGCGGCTATGATCTTGAACAGAAAAATTGTCCTGAATGCTCGACTCCTCTTAACAGGGATGGGCATGAAATTCCCTTTGAAACCTTTCTTGGTTTCGACGGCGATAAGGCGCCGGATATTGACCTTAACTTCTCAGGTGAGTTTCAGGCCTTAGCCCACAAGTATACTGAGGAGTTTTTCGGAAAATCCAATGTATTTAAGGCGGGTACGATTTCCGCATTCGGGGATAAAACCGCGTTCGGTTTTGCAAAGAAGTATTTAGAGGAAAGAGGCATTGTAGCCTCAAAAGCCGAAATACAAAGGCTCGCAAGTGGCTGCCAGGGAGTCAAAAGAACCACAGGTCAGCATCCGGGCGGAATGGTGGTTGTTCCTAAGGAGTATGATATATGCGACTTTACACCGGTACAGCACCCTGCCGACAGTGCAGATAAAAATATAATTACGACTCACTTCGATTTCAACTCAATGCATGATACACTTTTGAAGCTTGACGAGCTGGGTCATGATGTTCCGACGATGTATAAGAAGCTGACAGAACTTACGGGTATTGATGTTATGAGTATAGATATCTGCGACAAAAATCTAATAAGACTTTTTACCTCTCCCGAGCCCTTGGGCGTTACGGAAAAGGAAATAAATTGGGAGACGGGAACCTTGTCAATTCCTGAAATGGGCACTCCATTCGTCTGCCAAATGCTCTTGGAAGCAAAGCCGAAATCCTTTTCCGACCTACTTCAGATCTCGGGACTGTCACATGGAGAGGATGTCTGGCTAAGCAATGCGCAGGAGCTTATCAAAAACAAGGTGTGTACCATATCCGAGGTTGTCGGAACAAGAGACAGCATAATGGTTTATCTGCTTCATAAGGGTCTTGAAGCCAAGGACGCGTTCGGTATAATGGAAACGGTACGGAAAAAGGATAAATATTTAAGCGAAGAAATGCAAAAAATAATGAGAGAGCACGGGGTGCCCGAATGGTATATAGATTCATGCCTGAAGATTAAGTATCTGTTTCCGAAGGCGCACGCTGCGGCGTATGTCAGCGCAGCCTTGAGACTGGCATGGTTCAAGATTTACAGAAAGCTTGAGTATTACTGCACCTATATGACAGTTAGAGGAAAAAATATTGATTTTGAATCCATAACCGGGGGGAAAAACGCCGTCTTAAGGTTTTTAAAGTCATCCAAAGCCAAGAATGATACAGCCTCCGCTAACGAGCGAGAGAGGGAGGAAACCATGCAGATAGTATATGAGGCAATGGTAAGAGGGATTGATTTTTTACCTATAGATATTTATAAGTCTGACGCTAACAGATATCTCCCTGAAGACGGATGTATAAGGTTGCCGTTCTCGGCGATACCCGGTGTAGGCTTAAATGCCTCCAAGTCAATGCAAAATGCCCGGGAAGGCGGAGAATACTCTTCGGTTGAGGATTTCCGCGAACGTTCGGGAGCGTCATCGACGGTTATAGAATCACTTAGAAACGCAGGAGTCTTTGACACTCTGCCGGAGAGTGATCAGATAACACTTTTCGGTTTTTGAGGTATTTTTATGGATAACAAGAATATGCCCTTGCAGGAGCGGACATGGTTCAAGATTGATAATGCGGGAAAGATTTTTCCGGGACAAAACAACAGCAAATGGTCTAATGTATTTAGAGTATCGGTTTCCTTGGTGTCGGATATTGACAAAGGCATCCTTGAAACAGCCCTTAAGGATACACTTCCCCGGTTTCCCTGTTATGATGTGAGAATAAGAAGGGGCATTTTCTGGTATTATTTTGAAAAACAGCATGGGGTACATCCCCCTATTTCGGAGGATATAGGCAATCCCTGTCACCGGATAAACTTCAGGGAAAACAACCGCTTTCTTATAAGACTGTATGTATACGGCAACAGACTTTCAGTGGAATTTTTCCATGCGTTGACGGACGCCTACGGAGCATGTGTGTTTTTGATGACGCTTACCGCTCAATACCTGAGGCTTAAGGGCGCCCAAATACCCGAGGAGGGCATGGTGCTTTGTCTAAACAAGGAGGCGTCAAGGGAGGAGCTTGAGGATTCGTTCATAAGATTTGCCGATTCAAAAGCTAAGGTCAAAAGGTCCTCTGATTTTGTTTATCACGCAAAAGGAGAAAGGCTTGAAAGACACAGAATAAACGTAACAACCGGTTATATAGACTGTGACGCCTTTTATAAAAAGGCTAAGCAATACAAGGTGACAATAACGGAGCTTGCGGCGGCAATACTGCTTGATATTCATTACAGAAAGCAGCTTCGCGAAAACAGACGTCAAAAAATCGTGAGCGTACAAATACCGGTAAATCTCAGAAATCATTTTCCGTCAAAAACTCTGAGGAATTTTTCGCTTTGCTTTAACATTAAGCTTGACCCAAATAGAGGAGAATACACGTTTGAAGAGATTCTAAAGCATGTTGCGCTCAGCTTAAGGCTTGTTAATAATGCCAAGGAGCTTAACGCCATGATGACCAAAAACCTTGCGCTCGAAAAAAACCTCTTTATGAGAATTATGCCGTTGTTTATAAAAAAAGCAGGCATTTACTCCACATTTGCCCTGACGGGCGAGAAAACCGTTAGCGCGCTTTTTTCCAATGTCGGCAAGATTCATATTCCCGAGCAGATGAAAAAGCACATTAAAAGCATTATGCTCATGACCGGTCCGGGGGTTCTTAACGGGGCAAGACTCGGGGCAATTACCTTTGAAAATACTCTTGCGATATCCTTTGCCAATATATATAAGGACAAGGATATAGAACGCGAGTTTTTTACCCGTATAGTAAAAATGGGCGTTCATGTAAAGATAGAAAGCAACAGAGAACAGGAGAGTTAAAATGTCATATTGTGTGCGCTGCGGTGTAGAGCTGAACGAC
>CAZPPO010000183.1:0-3380 GCA_964588475.1 uncultured Eubacteriales bacterium | reverse complement strand
AACGAGTATGGTCTGTTATGTAACCCATAAGCGGGTCAATAAAAGCGTCCATAATACCGCTGATTAAGGATATGGTTCCCGCAATCCTTGTGCCCAAACCTTCGACAAAGGTTAGAAATTGCAGATGATAAAGACTAAGGGGGTAACCGGCTCCGCCTAACATTATATTTGCTGAGGAATAATTTATTATCGGCTTTAAGTACTCCTTTGTATTACCCTCAATACCCGCCAAGCTCTTTATTCTATGCTTAAATCCCATTTGCCAAATCTCCTTGTCCTTTACTCTTAACTAAATATTCCATTGCTTTTTTGTAACCCTCAAAGCCGAGTCCCGAAAAACACTTTTGAGAATAAAGCGATACATAGGAATATTTTCGAAAATTCTCACGATTATCTATGTCCGTAAGGTGCACCTCAACACATGGGAGGTTAACGGACTTCAAGGCATCAAGAATAGCAACGCTTGTGTGAGTAAAGGCGGCGGGATTAATAATTATTGAATCAAAGGTTCCAAGCGATTTTTGTATTTCGTCAATAATATCTCCCTCATGGTTAGATTGGAATAAGGTTATCTGAATATCAAGGCTTCGCGCACAATCGGTTATGTAAAGACATAAATCACCATAAGTTTTGCTTCCGTACAAACTCGGCTCTCTTATGCCTAACATATTGAGATTGGGACCGTTAATAACTAATATTTTCATTTTTTAACGCCTCTAATACCATATTGACATTAGCATCAACAGAACTGTGGGCTCTTATAATTGTGTCTGCAAGTCCTTCGTAAATAGGCGTGCGAATTTCAGATATTCTTTGCAAATTTTCAATAGATGTTGAAACGGGTCTTCCGTCTGTATACAAATCAGAAATATTTCGCTCAATATAAACCACAAAGGAATTTTCTTTGATAGCATTTCTGTTTTCTTTTGACAGAACAGCTCCGCCGCCTGTGGAAATAATATAGCCGCTTTCCTTACAGAATTTAAGCATTACATTTCTTTCCGCTTCTCTGAAATAAGCTTCGCCCCTTGTTGAAAATATATCAGAAACGGACATCATTTCAGTCTTTTCAATTTCGTGGTCAATATCAATGTAGGAGCGTTCAAGAGTCTTAGCCAAGGTGCGCCCGATAGTTGATTTACCCGAGCCGGGCATACCGATAAGTGTGATGTTTCTTTTGTCGACAAGCAGCTTTTTTTTGATTGTATCAATCAGTGCGCTGTCAAATTGTTCATCCAGAAACATTTGGGCTTGGTACACACTGCTGGCGGCGAGAATATATGAACCTGAGATAGCTTTTATATTACGCTCCATAGCCTGCTGTAGAAGAGCCGTTCTTAACGGATTAAAGACAAAGTCAATAACATGTGTAATACTGCTAAAGCCCTCAAGGTCAATGGGGGAAATCCCGTTATTAGGATACATTCCTATGGGAGTGGCATTAATAACTATATCGCTGTCATAATGAACGCTTAAATTATCATAATTGTTGGGACCGTGGCGAGAGATAAGAACAACCTTGGCGGCGCCCTCTTCATTTAAAGCAACGCGTGCTGCGTTTGCTGCGCCGCCGGTTCCGAGAATTAATATTTTTTTCCCGTTTACATCTATTGTATGTTTTTTGAGAAGGGCCTTAAAGGCATCATAATCAGTATTAAATCCCTTAATCGTTCCATCCTCGTCTTTAGTTATAAAGTTTACAAAATGGGTTTTAATAGCCGAGCCTGAAACAGACATAGCCATATCATACGCAATCTTTTTATAAGGAGATGCAATACTGAGTGCCTTGAGTTCTGTGGTTCTTAGAAATGCTTGAAAATTATATGGCTCAATATCATAAAGCTTATATTCGTAATTGCCGATTATTGAATTTATATATAGGGCATATGAGTAAGACAGAGAATGTCCTACAAGGCCAAATTTTTTATCAGACAAGTCGCCCAACGAATCACCGTCTTTCATACCCTTTAACATACAACATTAAATTCAATTTGTCAAATATTCTTGTTTGTTTTGTTTACAAAAGTTTGGTATATAATTATTATTGCATAACAGCCTATACTGTGATAAAATCAAAAAGAAAGGATGGTTTTATGAAAAGACTGTTTGCCGCATTTGCTGCTTTGCTTTTTATCTTGTGCATGGTATCATGCGGGAAAAAGAATGATGATAAAGAATCTTTCTCTCAATCGGATACTTCAAGCACTGATTTGACGCAAAGCGAAACTCAGGATGTCATCGCCTTATCTTCGGATACTGACTCAAATTCCGGTACCACTCCATTTACAACAAAAACAGATTCAAAACAAAACAGTTCAGCGTATTCGGAAAAGTCTGAATCTCCTGTAAATTCGGACAGCACAACGAAAAAACAAAGTAATAATAACACGAATAACACGAATAACACTAACAATATTAATACTACAGAAAACTCAATAACAACAACCGGCAAGGTACAGCTTGCTGACGGAGATGAGATTGACTACGGTTGGTACTAAAACGACAAAACGACCTGCGTATATCGCGGGTCTTTTTATATTGAAATTTCATTTGCAACCCTGTAAAGGTCAAGATCAATAGTTTTTGTCATTGACAGCGCTTCATAAATATCAAGGTCTAAAATCTTATCCGAGCGGATAACAACTATTCTGTTACCGATTCCATTAATCAGAATATGAACGGCGCGGTTTCCCATTTGACTTGCGAGAACTCTGTCGCGTGCAGAAGGAGAGCCGCCTCTTTGAACGTGCCCGAGAACGGTTGCGCGGCTTTCAACACCGGTGTTCTTTTGAATATATTTCGCAAGCTCATCCACGCTGCCGATTCCCTTTACACCCTCTGATACCAAGATTACAAAGTGCTCCTTCCCCGTTTTCTGAGTGCGGCGCATTCTGTCAATAACGTAATTTTCAATATCAAGTTCAATTTCAGGAACGAGAATGCACGTAGCGCCGATAGCAAGTCCGGCATTTAAAGCGAGAAAACCGGAATTCCTTCCCATTACCTCAACCACAGAGCATCGATGATGAGATTCTGTGGTATCACGAATTCTGTCAACCATATCCATAATAGTATTCATTGCCGTATCATAGCCTATAGTATAATCACACGAGGCAATATCATTATCTATTGTTCCGGGAATTCCGACACACGGAATTCCTTTTTTTGATAAATCGGAGGCTCCTTTGAATGAGCCGTCTCCGCCTATTACTACTAAACCGTCAAGTCCAATCTCACGGCACACTTCCACAGCTTTATTTATACCCTCCTGTGTCCTGAATTCATCACAACGCGCAGAATATAATATAGTTCCGCCGCGATGAATTATATCAGATACAGTACGAAGGTTCATTTCATACATATCTCCGTCGATAAGCCCC
>CAZPPO010000182.1:0-3405 GCA_964588475.1 uncultured Eubacteriales bacterium | reverse complement strand
TTTCAATTCTGTTTTCCAAAGTCAACTATGATGATTTTACCTTTTCTTTTTGGTTTATCCGAACAAAGACTTTACATTGCTCAATGCAGATGTCTCTTTGTTCCGATGACAAAGAGCGGAAGATACGCAAAAGATCATCTTCCTGATGTGTAGCCGCTTTACCGAAGCGATAGTCCAACAGATAGTCGGTCGATACATCAAAATATTTTGCGAGACGTTTCAGTGTTTCAAAATCCGGCTCACTGGTGTTTTGAACATAGCCGCCTATCGTTGACGGAGCGATATTTAAATCGGTTGCCAACTGTTTTTGGGTTATATTTCTCTCTTCTAAAAGAGTTCGTAATCCATCGCCGAAATTCATTGTATCACCTCTTCCATATATTCTAAAGGAAGGAGGGGCGCTATACGGAAATAAAACGAGAAAATAGTAGACAAAACGATAAAAACGTTGTAATATGAATTAAATATATAAGACTGGAGGATTAATGGCATGGAAACAAATGCGTTTCAAACTCCAAGCGTGGAGATTGTCCGGCAATACCTGCAAAAATGGGAGGACAACGTTACTTATGTTATTCCGGAAAAGGTTCTCGAAACGCTTTTTACGGACTGCCCGCGCAATGCGGATATCTCCGGGGTTCTTTTGAAAGTCATCGCATTGAACACGATTTACAGTACAAATATAAGAAGCTCGTCCGGCATATATCGCATGGCCGAACATATCACAGATTCGGGCATAGACGATCGGATTAAAAAAGCCGATATGTCACTGGTTGATGATATTGCAAGAGGACACGGAATATCCGGCAAACACAAGGAATACCGATTCTATTCTTTTGCGACGAAGTATTGTTCTTTCAGTAATCCAGAGCAGTATCCCATTTATGATTACTCGGTTGACAGAGGGTTTCGCTACTTCCGGAAAAAGGATAAATTTGCTAATTTTAAAAACGAGGACTTAAAGGATTATCTGATTTTCAAATCGACTATGCAGAAGTTCCGGGAATATTATGGATTGGAGCAATTTTCTTTCAAAGAAATCGACAAATATCTTTGGCAGGTCTTTAAGCCGTATAATCCATTGTAATAACGGGGAAGTAACGTGGTTGATACTGAAAAAATGAAATCTGAAGATTATATTTGTGAATAAGCGAATGCATAATGATAAAAAATTTTGAGGAGAATTTATATGTTGTTTTGCACAAACTGCGGCAATCGATTATATGAAGAGGCAGAGTTCTGCCCTTGCTGTGGACAAATTGTTGCGGGGGTTTTTGCAAATCAGAATACGGTAATACAGGGGTATGCCCCATATCCTCAGGAGTTTTCAATTTCGTTTGGGTTAGGCAAGCGTTCTATTATTAAGGAAAAATCATTGGTGCATGGAAACAATGAATACCCATATGCCCAGTTGAGCCCGATACGTATGCTGACAGCGGCTACGCGGCTTACAAACGGTGTTGCGCAAGTAACGGCAAACGGAAAGATACTGACGATAAGTTATCGGCCTGTGGATAACGAGCGTTTTGCCGCCGCTGTAACCTATGCGAACGAGCAAATTGACTTGGCACATGGAAACAGTAAAAAATATAAATATATATTACAGTCACACACAGGCACGAAACTGGAGATTTATGAAGATTATCTTATCCTGTACTATATTGAGACAGGTGCTGGCAGCACCATTTGCAAGGAAAGGAAGGATATGGGTTCACGATTTCTCGATGGTGCCGTAAATGTATCTAGGCCTTTTAGCAATATAATGAAAGGCGGTTCTACCGGTAAGGTAATAATGTTTGAGGATTTGGCTGTGATTCAATTTAATATGGACACTCTGGTTATTGACGAGTATTCCATACCGATTAATCCGCAAAACAGAGAATTAGCAGAAAAAATTTTTGCTTACATTGAAGAAATTCGTAAATCCGACAAGGCTAACACTCAAGCACAACCGGAGGAACATGAGCTTTGGGAACCAATAAAAAGCGTTGCGAGGGAGTTCCCGATTTCTGATATGGTGCTTGAAGTGCCGGAAAACATTGATGCTTTTAATACTTATAGGTTAAAGTTCCGGGAATTGGCTTCAAAGTGTGCCGATAATTTTGAGAAAGAATACTATGCTAAAGTGCATGGCTTTGAAACTTATATGGTTTTCTTTCCGAAAATTTATAAAAAAAACCTTGCCACTCTTATAAAAAGGGCAATAGATATTTTGGTTGCAGAAGAGGTTTATACTGTAGCATACGATTTGTTTATGGAACAACATATCACGGATTTTCACCTTGCATATGACACTTACGAAGCAACATGGGAAAGCGTGACTCTAACAATGAAAGCAAACCAGCAAAGAAAAGCTATCATGTCAGTTGTTCCAAACTTAATTGGCGGCGGATTTGGGTTAGAAGGCGCTTTTAAAGGCATTGCCGGAGCGACAGCATTTAATGTTGTTAGGGACGGTATAGAATCAAGTGTAATGAAAAATGCATTGAATATCAACGCTTTACAGCAACTGGAGTTGTATAACCGTTTAAATCCTACAATTATTATTGAACACGTATTTCTAGATTATTGGCGTGTTTTTCTATCTCTTGTCAATGTACTAAAACAAAACGGATGTGATATATGGTGGCCTATATCCGAAACAGACCAAGAAGCGGCAAACATTTTCCAAAATTTATCTAACCCTAATTTCCCAAAAGAAAAAATTTTAGATGCAATGTTGAGCGTCATCAAAATGAATCCTTATAACGCTGAATATTACAAATTTATTATATCAAAGTTTGGAGAATCTAAGGAAGTTACCGTGATAAAAGACTATTTTGGATATACTGATTTTGACAATCCAAGGATTGTTTAATAATTAGACGACAAGAAAAACACATAATGATAGGAGAAATTTATCATGGCATTATGCGGAAAGTGCGAAGCGAATATTCAGGACGGAGTAAAATTTTGTCCTTTTTGCGGACATAATGAAAATGCGCGATCAAACAAGGTCATGGCGATATTAGCATACATAGCCTTTTTAATCCCTCTGCTTACAGGTAGCTATACAAGGTCGTCCTTTGTTAAATACCACACCAATCAAGGGGCGGTTTTATTTATCGCTAGTTTATCCTTTTATGTGTTCTTTGTTATCCTTGACTTGCTTCTGTCATATATACTACCGGTTAATTCGGATATTAAAGCGGTCCTCTATGATATATTCAATGTATTTGGCTGGGTAATAAATTATGGGCTACGCATACTGGGTATTATTAATGTTATGATGAGCAAAGCCAAGCCGCTGCCAATAATCGGAAAGATCATCATTGTCAAATAGACAACATAATAGTCGAAAAACGAAACACAAGAGAAGATTAAATCACTGCCACCCTAACCGTAACGGTCAGGGTGGTATTTTTG
>CAZPPO010000181.1:0-3417 GCA_964588475.1 uncultured Eubacteriales bacterium | reverse complement strand
TACTTTAATCTACAGTGTTGACGGATACCTTGCTTCATACTCTATTCCGGAAGCTGCAAAGGCCCTTTTGACCTTTGTAGACGATTTGAGTAACTGGTATGTCCGCCGAGGACGCGAGCGTTTTTGGGTACAGGGTTTACCCGAAGACAAAATCAATGCCTATATGACTCTTTATACAACGCTTGTCACCTTGGCAAAATTAGCGGCTCCCATGATACCCTTTATGTCAGAGGATATTTACAGAAACCTTGTCTGCTCGATTGACAAATCTGCTCCTATTAGTGTTCATCTTTGCGATTATCCTGTATCCGATCCTTCTTTAATCGATGTGGAATTAGAGAACAATATGCAGGGGGTTCTTAAAACTGTAGTTCTTGGGCGCAGTGCAAGAAACGGTGCAAACATTAAAAACAGACAGCCTCTTTCAAGGCTTCTAATTTCATCAAAACACAGATTGCCGGAGAGCTTTCTTGATATAATCAAGCAGGAGCTTAATGTTAAGGCGGTAGAATGCATAGACGATGCCTCTAAATATATTTCTTATACCTTTAAGCCCCAGCTTAAGACACTCGGCCCTAAATTCGGTAAACAATTAAGTGATATACGAATTGCTTTATCAAATCTCGATTCCCGTACGACAAAAAAAGAGCTTGACGAAAACAACTATATAAAATTGCAAATCGGTAATGAGGCAATTCAAATTAACACGGAGGATTTGCTTATTGAAACCAATCAGCTTAAGGGCTTCTTTACCGTTTCAGAGTCCGATATGTTCGTTGTTCTCGACACAGAACTAACTGAAAAGCTTATTGAAGAGGGTTTTGTAAGAGAGCTTATTTCAAAAATTCAAACAATGCGTAAGGAAGCGGGCTTTAATGTTATGGACAAAATTAAAGTCACCTTTTCCGATAATCAGGTTCTCAAGGTTGTTTTCGATAATAATTATGATGAAATCAGCCTTGATGTTTTGGCGGATGAAATCTCCTGCGAGGCTCCCCGCGGATATATCAAGCAATGGGATGTGAACGCAGAAAAGATAACAATCGGTGTAGAAAGAACGTAATTTAATACAATACTCATTGTTTTGCCGTTATATATTTTGTATATAACGGCAATTTATTGTTATTTATGTAACAATGTATTGACAACGCCGGTGATTTTATAGTATAACTTTGTTAATTTATTTAACAAATATGAAAGGGGTTTTATCAATGAGAGAAGTTTTTAACTTTTCGGCAGGACCTTCAATGCTTCCCGAGGAGGTATTGAAAACGGCAGCATCAGAAATGCTTGACTATCACGGCTCACAGCAGTCTGTTATGGAAATGTCCCATCGTTCAAAGCTTTTTGATGGCATAATTAAAGAAGCTGAAGCACTGCTTCGGGAACTGATGAATATTCCGGACAATTACAAGGTGCTTTTTTTGCAAGGCGGCGCCTCTGCCCAGTTTTCAGCTATTGCGCTTAATTTTTTGAACGGTTCAGGCAAAGCCGATTATATAATTACCGGTCAGTGGGCTAAAAAAGCATTTGAAGAGGCAAAAAAATACGGAGATGCCAGAGCCGTCGCTTCATCTAAGGATAAAACCTTTTCTTATATTCCCAAGACAACTCGGGAGGACTTTGATAAGGATGCGGACTACGTCTATATTTGTCTTAACAACACAATCTACGGAACTATTTACAAAACGCTTCCCGATACCGGCGACATTCCTCTCATAGCCGATATATCATCGTGTTTTCTTTCAGAGCCTTTAGATATATCTAAATTTGCCATGGTATACGGCGGCGCTCAGAAAAATGTCGCTCCCGCCGGACTTGTTATTGCGATAATTCGCGAGGATATGCTCGGCAAAGCTCGTGATATTACTCCTACGATGCTCAATTATCAAATAATGGCGGAAAACGACTCTCTTTATAATACTCCTCCTTGCTACACTATATATATATGCAAGCTCGTACTTGATTGGATAAAAGGCTTAGGTGGTCTTGAGGCAATGAAAGAGAGAAACCTGAAAAAGGCAAATCTTCTTTACAATTTTCTCGACAACAGCAAAATGTTTAAGGGAACCGTTGTACCCGAGGATCGTTCCCTCATGAATATTCCGTTTGTAACCGGAAACGAGGAGCTTGACGAAAAATTCGTTAAAGCCGCCACAGCCGAGGGCTTAGTAAATATCAAGGGACACCGCTCTGTAGGTGGAATGAGAGCCTCTATTTATAACGCAATGCCCTACGAGGGAGTAGAGAAACTGGTTGAATTTATGAAGAAATTCGAAGCAGAGAATTTATAAGGAGCTTTGTATGTTTAATATATTAACACTCAATAAAATATCTAAAAACGGTCTTTCAAGCTTTAAGAAAGAAAACTTCGTCATCGGCGATGATATTGAAAATCCCGAGGGCATTATAGTGCGCTCGGCCGCCATGCACGATATGCAGCTTCCAAAGAATCTACTTGCAGTGGCAAGGGCAGGTGCCGGAGTAAATAATATCCCGATTGACAAATGCACGGAAAATGGAATAGTTGTGTTCAACACACCGGGAGCAAACGCTAACGCAGTTAAGGAGCTTGTTATTTGTGCGCTTCTTATAAGCTCGAGGAAAGTCATTCCTGCCATAGATTGGTGCAAGACCCTAAAGGGTGAGGGCGATAAGGTGGCAGCTCTCGTTGAAAAGGGAAAGAGCGCGTTTGTAGGACCTGAGATTTACGGAAAAACTCTCGGTGTTATAGGACTTGGCGCGATAGGAGTTCTTGTTGCAAATGCCGCACATTCCTTAGGAATGGAGGTCTTGGGCTATGACCCGTTCCTTTCGGTAGATGCTGCATGGAATCTTTCTCATTCGATTAAGCACATAAACAGCATAGATGAACTAATCGAAAAGTCCGATTATATTTCTCTTCACCTCCCGCTTAATAAGGATACAAAAAATATGATAAATGCGAACAGTATCGCAAAAATGAAAAACGGTGTACGTATAATGAACTTCGCAAGAGGCGAGCTTGTCAACAGCGAAGACCTTCTCTATGCAATAAAGGAAGGCAAAATAGCCGCATACACAACCGATTTTCCAGATGACTCCTTAATAGAGCAAAGCGGGGTAATCGCTATCCCCCATCTTGGCGCGTCCACTCCCGAATCCGAGGAAAACTGTGCTGCCATGGCTTCATTGCAGCTGGCCGACTTTTTAGAAAGCGGCAACATCACAAATTCTGTCAATTTCCCAAACGTAGAGCTTCCCAAAGCCAGCGGTGCAAGAATTGCGATTATTCACGATAATATCCCGAATATGATAAACAAAGTAACGGCCGCATTTTCCGCTGAAAATGTAAATATTGAAAATTTAGTAAACAAGTCAAAGGGAAATATCGCTTATACACTGATAGATGTTGAAACCATCATATCCGAAAGCATA
>CAZPPO010000180.1:0-3426 GCA_964588475.1 uncultured Eubacteriales bacterium | reverse complement strand
CTTGCTGACGATCGGGCATTGTAAATATTTCCTCGGTGGGCATATTCGGCATAAACTTTACATTGTCGGTTGAAGTCTCGCTACCGCCCGCCCAGATATGACCGTCAGCAAGTCCTACCGTAAAATCTGTTCCCAGAGAATTTTTATAATGCAGCTTTTTAAATGCGTACTTGTTTAGGATATCCGCACGCCTTTTAAGAAGCTTGTCCTGACTTTCCCACTTATCCGAGGTATGCGTATCTGATAGTCTGCATGTTGTGAATATAGCATCCCAAAGCTTTTTTACAGCAATATCCTTATTACTGTCGGGAAATACCTTCATAGCCCATTTTTCACACGGATAGGCAACTAAGGTCCACCTTAAGCCGCCTTTGTCCATAATATCGTAAAACTCCTTGAAGGCTTTTTTTCTCGCTATTGCATTTGCCATGAGCTTTTTGTCGTCAACACCCTCGAAAATGTCGGGGTCCTCCGAAAGCACCGTTATGCTCACACAGCCTTCCTTTGCATAGTAGTTACGCTGCAGCTTCTGCCATTCGGGAACCGATTGGAAAACATCCAAAGACGCGTTAAGATAACGAATCCGTGAAATCTCCTCGTCATAAAAAAGCATTATCACGTCCTTGGCGCCCGCATCAAACGCCTTTTGAGAAATCATTCTGCCGAAGTGAGCGGCGTGTACAGGACATGAAAGCAACACATATTCCCCTTGTGTTACGTTGCCGCACGTTGTGACTGTAAGCTTTGCGTATTCCTGAAGCTTTTCTTCAAATGTCATTTTTTCTCCTTTACCAGCGGTTATCCGAATATTCACAGAAGGCTGTCATATTATTTATTTTTAAGCGAGTGCCGCAGTCAAGCGTAACCTCTCCGTTCCATTTCCCGAACACCTGATGGCAGCGGTTTCCGATAAGCCCGACCCTTGAGGAAGTATAATTGTCATACATCGGCGTCATCGTCATTTCAAAACGCCCGTCATTTGATGTGAATATCCATGGCTTCATATAGTCCGTTTCATCCTTTTCAAGAAAAACCATCCCAATCTTATGGGCTTTTCCCTCATAAAACAATGTGTTCTCTGTACAGGCATACATCTCTCCAAAGCCCCAGCCAATCTCAAATCCGAATATTTTCCCGTCGGGTAAATAAGTGCTTGCGTTGCCCCAGTACCACTTGCATTTATACGGCCAGACTCCTCTGCCCCAATCAAGCACGCCGAACGCCGTGTACTCGTCAAAATCAAACGAGCCCAAGGACGTTTCTATACGTCCCCTTGACGGCATACAATTGACCTTTTGATTGAGATAGAAATGACCCTTTTCTTTGAAGGGTACCGCCATTGTAAGTGATTGCAAATCGGGCATTATATCCATCTCTATATAAATTTTAAGCGGCTTTTTTTTGGAATCCAAACCCTCAAAGGTCAAAAAGCGCTTTTCGGGAGTCACTTGAATTCTCATATCGAAATTATTACCCTTATTATGTAAAAAGTGCGGGGTGAAGCCGTCTTTTGATGATACGAGACTTCCGCGCGGCATAATTGACAGATTCAGCCTGTCAACCCTTTTTCCTGTTTCCCTGTCTATCACAGAAACATTTCCGCCTCCGCCAAATGATATATCCGCCACCGTCATTTGAACGGTATACCGGCTATCGGATATTTGATAGAAATCCCATTGTTTAATTCTCATCGGATTTGCCTTGACATCTTCGCGATTATATATATAATTATTATAGACGCAGTAGCCCGGGGCTAAAACCTCTCCCTTTTCATCAAGAAGAGGGGTTTTTTCAAGAATTTCAACCTGTTTCAATTGACAACCGCCTTTCTTTTTTTGTGGATATTATACATTTTATAACACCTGTTTGTCAAATTATACCTATCCTATCCTATCCTTTTCTTTAATTTTTCTGCGTTACGAGGTGTGTTTTCATTGATAGTCAACGTGTTTCAAAGAACGGAAAAAAAATACAGCGTTAACAGAAATACAGTCAAGGACTTGCTTTGCCAAATGTCTGACAATGTAAAGCCGGACATTTTTGGAAAAAGCACTATTTGTAATTTGTACTTTGACACAGATGATTATTCCATAATAAGCAAATCCATTGAAAAGCCGCTCTTCAAGGAAAAGCTCAGACTTCGAAGCTACGGAGTCCCCACACCTGAAACAGATGTTTTCTTCGAGATTAAGAGAAAATTCAAGGGCGTCGTATCCAAGAGAAGAATAAGCCTTCCGCTATGGGAGGCACAGCGCTATTTGTGTCAGGGCGTTTCACCCTCAAAGGACTCTCAGATTTTCCGTGAAATCGATTATATGATGAGGTTTTACAATTTAAGCCCAAAGCTTTTTCTTGCATATGACAGAGCGGCCTTCTGGGGAGTAAATGACAAGGATTTGAGGATAACCTTTGATTATAATATCCGAAGCAGGCAAGACGAGCTTTCTCTTGAGAGGGGCGACAAAGGAGACCTGCTGCTTGATAAAAGCCATTGTATTATGGAGATAAAAACTAATTCAACCATACCCCTGTGGTTAACAGGAATTCTCAGCAAAAATGAAATATATCCCGCGCCCTTTTCAAAGTACGGCATGGTTTATAAGCAAAAAATATGGAGTGGTTATTATGTTTAGATCAATTATTACAGATTCTGCCTCTTTAACATATATAGAAGCCGCTATATGCCTTGGTACTTCTGTTGTACTGGGAATTATAATTTCGCTTGTATATATGGTGCGAAATACATATTCCAAAGGCTTTGTAATGACTCTTGCCATGCTTCCGCTTATTGTACAGGTAGTCATCCTTATGGTTAACGGCAACTTAGGAGTAGGCGTTGCCGTTATGGGCGCTTTCAGTCTTGTACGCTTTCGTTCTGTTCCCGGAACGGCAAGGGAAATTTGTGCAATATTTATGTCTATGGCAGTAGGACTTGCAACCGGAACGGGTTATGTGGCATTTGCGTTTATTGTTACAGCAATTCTTTGTACCGTTCTTCTCCTGTTTAACCTCACGAGCTTTGGCGCTTCCGAAAAAAATCAAATGCACAGTCTTAAGATTTCGATACCCGAGCAGCTTAACATTGACGACATTTTCAATGATACCTTTGAGAAATATTTAAGCGTCTGTTCTCTTGAAAGAGTCAAGACTACTAATTTAGGCAGTCTTTTTGAGCTGACATACTGCATCAAGTTCAAGGACGAAAACAGCCAAAAGCCCTTTATTGATGAGATTAGAACTAAAAACGGTAATTTGCCCATCGTCTGCTCTAGGCTTAAATCAGAGTACAGTGAGATTCTTTGATATAATAACGGTTGCCGTTAATAACAAAAACATATAAATTAGATGAAATAGATACCTTATGAAATTTTTTGTATGTGTTAAAATGATATGACCCAAAAAAGATGAGAAGTAAACCTCAATGTG
>CAZPPO010000179.1:0-3447 GCA_964588475.1 uncultured Eubacteriales bacterium | reverse complement strand
GACGCTGATAGTGCACAGATATCTTAAAATATAACACATTTAAGAAGAAAGGATTATTTATTATGGCTTTTACAGCTAAAGACGTTCAGGCTCTTCGAGAGAAAACAGGCGTAGGTATGATGGACTGCAAAAAAGCTCTTGTTGAGACTGACGGTGATATGGATAAGGCGATAGACTACCTTCGTGAAAGGGGTCTTGCCGCAGCTACAAAAAAAGCAGGCAGGATAGCAGCTGAAGGCTCTATTATTGCATATACGGACAGCGCTTCGAACGTTTCCGTGTTAGTTGAAATAAACTCGGAAACTGACTTTGTCGCTAAGAACGATGAATTTATAAGCTTTGGCAACGCAGTCGCAAAGACCATTGCAGATAACTCCCCCGCCGATATAGACGCACTTTTAGGCTTAGACCTGTTTGGCACAAACAGAACGGTTCAGGAAAATCTCCATGATAAAATTTTGTCTATAGGAGAGAATATTAAAATCCGTCGTTTCACACGCGTTGAGGGAGTTGTTTCATCCTACATCCACGGCGGCGGAACAGTGGGTGTTTTGGTTCTATTCAAAACCGAAAAGCCTGATAACGAGCAGTTCAAGGTTATGGGTAAGGATGTAGCGATGCAAATAGCCGCTATGTCGCCCCAATATGTAAGCGTAAAGGATATTTCACAGGATGTATTAGAGCATGAAAAAGATATTTGTATCGCTCAGATTAAGGAAGACCCCAAAATGTCTTCTAAGCCTCAAAATGTTATCGATGGTATAGTAAAGGGCAGACTTGCAAAATATTTTAAGGAGGTTTGTCTGCTTGAACAGACCTTTGTAAAGGATGACAGCATATCCGTTGCCAAATATATCGAAAACACCGCAAAGGAAACAGGAAGCAAAATTGAGCTTATATCCTTCGTTCGCTTTGCAAAGGGTGAGGGGCTTCAAAAGAGAGAAGATAATTTCGCTGACGAAGTAGCAAATATGGTTAATTGAACCGCAAAAATAATAAAAAAGGCAGTTGCGCTTATACTTGCGGCTGCCTTATTTTTTTACAGTTGTTTTGCTTTGCGGTCATATACTGTTTTCCCTGACAAAATTTACTTTTTGTATTGACAATCGACACGATTTTTTTTATAGTATATTCATTGTCTTTTGCATAGAATAACGAGGGAGAGGGGCTGCATAATTGTCCGATGTCATTATCGATTTAAAAAATATTTCAATAGCTTTTGACGGAGAAACCGTTTTAGATAATATAAGCTTGTATATACGTGATAAGGAATTCATCACACTCTTAGGTCCTTCCGGCTGCGGGAAAACTACCACCTTGCGATTAATTGCAGGTTTTATTGAGCCGGATTTCGGTGAGGTTTTTTTTGAAAACAAAAAAATGAATGGTGTGCCGCCTCATAAGAGGCAGGTCAACACCATTTTTCAGCGTTATGCTCTTTTTCCCAATCTCAATGTTTATGAAAATGTCGCTTTCGGTTTAAGAATAAAAAAGCTCCCTGAAAAGGAAATCAGGAAAAAGGTCTCAGAAATGCTTGAGCTTGTAAACCTTAAGGGCTTTAACAAACGCAATATAAATTCTCTTTCCGGCGGTCAGCAACAGCGAGTTGCGATTGCACGCGCGCTTGCGGTAGACCCGAGGGTGCTGCTTTTAGATGAACCGTTGGGAGCGCTTGACCTAAAGCTGAGAAAGGATATGCAAATAGAGCTCAAAAGCATTCAAAAAAGGCTCGGGATCACTTTTATTTATGTTACACACGACCAGGAAGAGGCTCTTTCGATGTCCGATACAATTGTGGTTATGGACAACGGGAAAATTCAACAAATAGGCACACCCACGGATGTTTATAATGAACCGAAAAACGCTTTTGTGGCTGACTTTATCGGGGAAAGCAATATAATCGAGGGAAAAATGCGCGCAGACTTTCGCGTTGAGATGGCAGGGCATAAATTCAAATGCCTTGACAAAGGCTTTGGGGTAGACGAAAGCGTCGATGTTGTTGTTCGCCCGGAGGATGTTGATGTTGTTCCCGTGGAAGGAGCAATGATATCGGGCAAGGTTACTTCTATAACCTTTAAGGGCGTGTACTATGAAATAATTGTAGAAATCAAAGGGTTTAAGTGGATGATTCAGTCAACTGATTATCGGACGCCGGGGTCCATTATCGGTTTAAATATCGAACCCGACGCAATTCACATTATGAAAAAATCCGAGTATTCGGGTATTTACGGCGATTACAGCTCCTTCAGCGAGGAGTTTGAAGAGATGTCCGATGCCTCGATTATACTTGAAGAGGAATAGAGAAAGGGTGAGTTAAGTTGGTAAAGCAAAAAAATCTTGCCGCAAGGCTTGTCTCAGCCCCTTATGTTTTTTGGGCTGCATTATTCATTGTAACTCCCCTTTTCATGGTGGTTTACTATGCCTTTACCGATTCCTCGGGCGTCTTCTCTCTTAAAAACATTCTTGCTATATCGAATTATACGGGGACTATATTATTGTCTGTTTGGTTAGGATTAATTGCGACTTGCATTTGTCTTGTCATCGCTTATCCGATAGCTTATATAATAGCTACCTCAAGCGCTCCGGTTCAGCGAACTCTTGTTATGCTCACAATGCTTCCTATGTGGATGAACTTTCTTATCAGAACGTATTCGTGGATGTCGATTTTAGAGGATACGGGTTTCATAAATATGTTTTTGACGAAGGTTTTGGGCATAGGTCCGCTTCATTTAATAAACACACGCGGCGCTGTGGTTTTGGGTATGGTTTATAACTTCCTGCCTTATATGATTTTGCCCTTGTACTCAGTTATGACAAAGATGGATTATTCTCTTGTTGAGGCTGCGCAGGATCTTGGAGGAAATAAGATTACCGTCTTTAAGAGTGTTGTATTACCGCTTAGCATATCGGGAATCGTGTCCGGAGTTACTATGGTTTTTGTTCCGTCTGTAAGCACATTTTATATTTCTCAAAAGCTCGGAGGAACCTCAGCAACGCTAATTGGAGATGTTATAGAGATGCAGTTTCAGACTGCAAATAACTATCACCTCGGCGCCTCGCTTTCGTTTATCTTAATGCTTCTGATTTTTATAAGCCTTGCTGTTATGCATAAATTCTCGGACGATGACGGAGAGGTTCTGATTTAACATTTTAGGATTTTGGAGGGTAAAATGAATAGGGTAAAAACCATGGGAAAATTGTACACATTTTTGATTTTGCTTTTCCTGTACGCCCCTATATTAATTCTTATTTTGTTCAGCTTCAACGCTTCTCACAGTACCTCTGTATTTGCGGGTTTTTCACTTGGCTGGTATAGGGAGCTTATGTATGACAATGCTACGCTTGACGCTCTTAAAAACACAATTGTACTTGCCGTTTCCTCATCTGCTCTTGCAACCTTGATTGGCACTGCAGCGTCTGTGGGAATTTATCAGTATAAGCTCAAAT
>CAZPPO010000178.1:0-3476 GCA_964588475.1 uncultured Eubacteriales bacterium | reverse complement strand
GGCCAATCTTGAAAGCGATGAATTTACTCTTCATAAAGGCAATTGGTCAGATTTATTCGGCTATATACCGAGAAATATGATTGAAGCATTATCTCAGGTTTCCTCCTGTTGCCATCCCGATGATTTAGAAAGCTTCACCCGCAATTTTTCTATAGATGAGTTTAGAACGCACGCTAAGGAAGGGCGTAAAAAGGTACGGGCAGAGTTCAGAATAAATGCCAATAACGGAGAAGAGCTTCTTGCCGAAGGCTCTGTTATTTTGCTGACTGACGATAAAAATGAACTCAAGAGCATATGTGCCACATTTAACGGTTATGACAGCTCTGTATATGTTAAGGAAGCCAAACCGAAATTTAAAACACATGATGCTTTGACGGATCTTTTCATTGAAAGCGCGTTCCAAAAGGAAGTTGAAATTTTTCTTAACGACGCACCCGAAGACGCAGTATGCTTTATGCTGTACATTGACATTGACGGGATGACATATATCAACAACACTACCGGTTATGAGTTCGGAAATAAAATAATCAAGGGCGTAGCAGACCGAATTCTGGAGACGGTTGGCAAAAAGGACTGTATAATATGCAGGCTAAGCGGTGATAAATTCGGAATATTTATCAAGGATGCAAAACGCAAGGTAGATGCAGTATTGTTCATTGAAAGCCTTCATAAAAATTTGAAAAAAGAATATGTAACCGCGTCGGGTTCTAATTTTGTTACTGTTACGATAGGTGCCTCGCGTTATCCCGAAGACGGAAAGGATTATCGAACACTTGTGACAAGAGCCTCATATGCTTCCGATATATCTAAGCTTAACGGAAACGATATGTATGCCTTTTACAATTCTTCAATCGATAATTACAGGTATTTTGAAAATTCGTTTTTTTATGATTTACAATCGCAAGGCGAAGATAACACCTTACAATACGAACCGCGTTACATTCCCGTGTATGATAAGAAGTCGGACTCTCTTATTGGCTATGATTATCTTCCTTTTTCAATTCTCAATGATGTGCTTCCGATACCGTCCGATTTTTTCCGAGAGGCTCTCACCCTATTTAAGAACAAAAAGCATATTTCTATAATTCAAATCAAGGAGCTTGTAGTAAAAACTAATGAAATTATTGAAAAAACGGGAGAATCACCTCTTTTTTCAATTTTCACCTACTTATCTCAGTCTGATATACCCGCCGTGCTTCAGCAGCTTAGCATTCTTAACGATACATATCCAAAGGCTTGCAATCACATTTGTCTTTGTCTCCCGCAAACCTTCCTTGACAACATTTCCTGGAGAAATCTCAGGTCATTTGCGGACAGTGTAAGGTCCTTCGGATTTTCCTTGGGGGTCTATCTTGTTTGCGATAAAAGCCTTAGTATGCTTTGTATGAGTGAGGGCATATTTGATAGAATTATTTTGGCGGGTGAGTTTGCCGAAAAGGGATTCACCGGGTTTTTCCCTCCCGATTTTCTCTCCCATACGATTGATAATCTTTCGTTTTATACATCTACCGTTACAATCCCCACAATTCTTTCCGAAATTAACACTGAAACGCTCTTTAGTTATGACTGTACCGGTTTTAGCACCTATGAGTCCATTATTATCGGTACTGATAATATGCTGGAGCATTTCTCAAAGCAATATACGAAAGAAGATATTGTAAGCCGTGAGAAGGAGAAGGCATCTATTATCAATCCACTGTCATTTGTGTTTGCCCTTGATAAAAGCAAATGCTTAATTATCCAGCAGGATTATGTAACGGGTGTTATTACATATTCCAACAACACTAAAAGAGTTTTGGGCTACAGCCTGAAGGACAGTGTCTCCAATAAAGAGCTTGATTTTGAAAGCTTTATACACAAGGATGATATTAAAACGATTCAGACGAGTCTTGCTAAAGCAAAGGGAAATCATAAAAATGTTATCTGTAAAGCGAGAGTACTCGTTCGCTCTGCCGCACAAGAGCAATATCAGATTTTTAATTTTGCCATTCTTCCGACGGCTGACAGTATGGGAGTAACCACAATGACTCAGATGATTTTCTTACCTGAGGACTGATAGTGGAGGAATTTATGGATTATAAAACAGTTTCTTTCGAAAGCGTTGATTTGCAAGGAGGCTTTTTTGGCCGCAGGCAAAAAATAAATAAAGACATTACCTTGGATGCGGTTAAAAGCAGGTTTGAGGAGACCGGAAGGTTTGACGCCTTTAGGTGTGATTGGGAAGAGGGCATGCCAAATAAACCTCATATATTTTGGGATTCGGACATCGCAAAATGGATTGAGAGTGCGGCATATATTCTTCACAAGGAAAAAAATGCTCAGCTGGAGGCTTATATTGATAATATTGTTGATTTAATTGAAAAAAATCAACAAGAGGACGGTTATTTCAATACTTATTTTATTGTCGTCGAGCCGGACAACCGCTTTTGTATAAGAGACGCTCACGAGCTTTATTGTGCAGGTCATTTGATTGAGGCCGCCATTGCTTATTATAAGGCAACCGGAAAGAAAAAGTTTTTGGATTTAATGTGCAGATATGTAAATTGTATCGAAAAAGCATTCGTTTTAGAAAAGACGGCGGAGTTTACAACACCCGGACACGAGGAAATAGAGCTTGCCCTTGTTAAGCTTTATGAGCTTACAAGGGAGGAAAAATATTTAAGTCTGTCGCTTCATTTTATTAATGCGAGAGGAAGACAAGAGAGCGTTGAGACTTCGTTTTTAGAACCGGCCTACAGCCAGTCGCATGAGCCTGTTCGCCTACAAAAGGAAGCTGTTGGTCATTGCGTAAGGGCATGTTACCTTTATACGTCTATGGCTGATGTTGCGCGGATAACCGGCGACAATGAGCTGAAAAACGCTTGTAGGCTTATTTTTGACAACATAACAGGCAATAGGATGTACATTACAGGAGCAATAGGCTCAACTCATAACGGAGAGAGATTTACCCGTGATTGGGATCTTCCCAATTCCCTTGCTTACGCAGAAACCTGTGCCGCGATTTCGCTTTGTTATTTTGCACAAAGAATGAATTTGCTTGAGGTTAATTCGAAATATGCCGACATTGTCGAGAAAACTGTCTTTAATTCGATTATTTCCGGAATTTCTCTTGACGGTGAATCGTTCTTCTATGAAAATCCGCTTGAGATAAGTAAAGTTGAACGCGAGAACTCAAAGGCAGGTGGGTATAAGCTGCGTTTTCCGATAACACAGAGAGTTAAGGTTTTTGAGTGCTCATGCTGTCCTCCCAATATTACACGTTTTATCGCTTCTTTAGGTGATTATATATACACTTACTCCGACAGTACATTGTTTGTCCATCAGTATTTTGCAAACACAGCTGAAATAAACGGCGCAAAGATAACGCTCACGGGCGATTACCCCAACAGCGGCTCTCTCTGCTTAGAGGTTTGCGGCTCATTTAAGCGTGTCGCAATGAGAATACCGTCATGGTGCAACGAATATTCTCTGTTTGT
>CAZPPO010000177.1:0-3559 GCA_964588475.1 uncultured Eubacteriales bacterium | reverse complement strand
TACCGCTATCCAGTGCTGCCAGGAAACAACACCTAAGGTATCAATATCCTCTGTCATTACCGTCGCCTGAACAAGCGCCGAATCCATTGAGTAATCCCTCCCGCCTTGCATATGGGTCCATTCACTCATTTTCAGCGGCATATTGGGATATTTTTTGTCCATCCAATTCTTAAAGCGTCTCATAAAAGCCGCTCGGTCATTAAAAAAACCAATCGGAACAATGGGAAGAAAATAGGAATGAAGGTCAATGGCATCTATGCGCTGACGAACCTTACGATTGTTCATAATTGCTCTTGTATATGATTTGTTAAACCAGCGAATATCGCCATTTTCGGCTCCTGAAAGCTTTACTGCATCAAGCTTCGGTCTGTTTTCAAGCTCCTTTACGAATACACTGAACAGCCGCGCGACTTGGTGCGGCTTATAATGGCAGCCCTCCTGACCATGCTTTTCGGTCCATACCCAAAGCGGCTCGTTTACGGGCGAAATATATCGGATAGGCAGACCTTGTGAAATGAAGTGTTCTGCGACGTCAAAGCAATAACGGGCAAAGGAAAGATAATTTCTCTTTGATAAATTGCTAAACCACGGCTTATCAAGGCAAGCCTTCTTGTTCCTTGTAAGCCTTTCCGGTGGGGAATTGCTAAAGAGAATAACCTCGTCAACCCCGTTTTTTACAGCTTCCTTCATCATCCAAACGGCATTTGCGTCACGCGACCAGTCATATTCCTTGTCATTTAAGTCAAAGCTTTCGGCCCCTCTGTTGCCGGCGCTGAAAAGACAGCTGCCCGAATTTTTTGAGCCTGCGCCTAAATTATAGCGGTAACAACTGATTTTGATACCGTCCTTCTCGGAAAAAAGCAATTGAGCTATTCTCTCACGACACGGCCTTTTGCTTTGAGCATCTATATGCTTCCAGCCTCCGACAACCTGAGCCCACCATGCGCCGCTTACCCCGAAGCTTTCAAAGGTCTGTCTTTTCTTATCCGGGAATATCTCAATATTAGCACTCATATACCGCTCCTTTTTTACTTAGAGTGAAAAAGCACATTTTTTGCTTTCTCACACTCGTTAACTAAAACTGCGTCAGCGCCCATTTCTTCCCATAACCTGATATTTTCATAATCCGTATAACCCGGGGCAATAAATGAGCCGGACATAACCCAAAGCTTTTTTCCTGTTTTTTTAACAATATCAGCGTTTTCGGCGGTAAGCCAGTTTTCCCAAAGACGTATGTAGTCTGCGCCTGCCTTCGCGAAATCCTCGATATGCTCAGGGTCCGGCATAAACGCGAGAGCTTTAATGCTCGGTCTGTAGCAATTTAGGATTTCAATATCCCTTACACTTTGCAGTCCAAATACAGCCTCTTGCTCAAAATCGTAGCTTTCGCTTAAATCTATAATGTCCGTTAATGAGCGTCCGCAATCCTTTATGTGATACAAGTTTTTCTTTATGCCCGCAGCTAAAAAATGCTCCATCGTGTGTGAGGGAAAAGCGGCATCTTTTATATGTCTATAGGATAAGAATTCGTTCAATGCAATATCCTTAATTTTCTTGTCGACTCCGAAAAGCCGCCTTGCGCTGCCGTCATGGCACACAACAAATGCTCCGTCTGCGGTAACGCGGATATCAAGCTCAATATAATCGGCTCCAAGCTCCAGTGAGTACCGTGCAGCTGCTATCGTAAGCTCGGGGAACCTGTCTGTTCCGCAACGGTGGGCTATTATTTTCATATAATCCTCACCTCTTCACTGCCGAAACGACATATTTACGGGTTTAGTCTGTCCCTGTCTCTGGGGAAGGCCGTAGCAAGCTTAATGTTGTCGAGTCCTAAGATATTCTGAACGATTCTTTCAAGACCCAGCCCCATGCCGCCGTGCGGAGGCATACCGTATTTATGCATGGTAAGGTAATCCTCGAAATCATCCGTGTTCATTTCGCGCTGCTTCATTTTTTCAACCTGCATTTTATAGTCATGGATTCTCTGTCCGCCCGTCGTGACCTCCAGGCCGTTCAGCAGCATATCAAAGCTGAGCGTATATGTCGGGTCTGCGGGATCGTCCATGGCATAAAACGGCCTTTTGACCGAAGGATAATGAGTTACAAAAACAACGGGAGAGTTATATTGCTTATTGAAGTATTCTCCGAGCCATTTTTCCTCATCGGGAGAAAAATCGGGTTCCGCAAGAGCCTGCTGGCCCTGCGCTCCAGGGTGCGCTTTGGCGAAAAGCTCTTTTGCTTCCGTAAATTTGATTTTTGGGAACTTTTCCAGCTCGGGAAGACGGGCGTCCTTGCCTAAAAACATTTCAAGCTCTGCCGCATACTCCTCGTTTAAGACCTTGTATATGTGCTTGAACATTCGCGCCTCAAGCTCTAACAGGTCCTCAAAGGAATTAATAAAGCCCATTTCTAAATCAAGTCCGAGAAATTCGTTGATATGACGGTTTGTGCTGAACTTTTCCGCCCTGAAAACAGGACCTACGGTATATGCCTTTTGAAAAACCCCTACCATAATCTGCTTATACATCTGCGGACTTTGGTTCAGATATGCCTTTTCACCGAAATAATTGACCTCGAACATATCCGCTCCGCCCTCTGCGCCGGACTGCACCAATTTCGGAGGAATAAATTCTACAAAGTCCTCGCCGCGCAAGAATTCCCTGAAGGCATGCATTACCCCGTCACAAACTCTCATAATCGCTCTGACCTTGGTGTTTCTAAGGGTAATAACACGGTTATCAAGCAATGTGTTCAGGTTCAGCTTTTCAATTTTACGGTCGTTACCGATTTCAACGGGAGGCACCTCGGCGCGTCCTGAGACACGCGTCATATTTTCAATCAGAATATCAAAGCCAAGACGGCTGCGCTCTTCGGATATGATTATCCCTTCAACCGTAACGCACTCCTCCACGGAAAAATCCTTCAAATCACAGCGGGACTTCTCTTCATCCCATACGCATTGAAATACAATCCGAGGAGAGCGCAAAATTACAAAAGCAAAGCCGCTCATCTCCCTTATTCTGTGGATTGTGCCTTTCACGGTGATTTTATCCTTGTCTTTAAGCTCCCCGCTTTCAAATTTACGGATAATAGCTGTGATTTCTGCGGCATCCTCTCTTTTTTCATAATCCAGAAATTCCATATCTACCAACCTCCATTATTAAACTATATTTTTTCATAGCTCTTCTGAAACATTTTTATTAAAATAAATCCGAACGATTCCCCTTAAAAAAGGTGAGCGTTCGGACTTAAATGATTGGCTCCCCCTGTTGGGCTCGAACCAACGACCCTGCGGTTAACAGCCGCATGCTCTACCAACTGAGCTAAGGAGGAATGTCCCCGGAAATGCTTATCGCACTTCCGGATTTGTGTCGGCATCGCCCTATCTTCCCGGACAGCTGCCCGTCAAGTATTTTCGGCACTTATGAGCTTAACTACCGTGTTCGGTATGGGAACGGGTGGGACCTCATTGCTATAGACACCGACTATATAAACGCTTTTTGCGCTTATTAACTATTGGTGACCCGTACGGGATTCGAACCCATGTTGCCGGCGTGAG
>CAZPPO010000176.1:0-3577 GCA_964588475.1 uncultured Eubacteriales bacterium | reverse complement strand
CAACGGCAGAAATTCCTCCGATGCGGTTGCCCGCCGTTTCGGATAAGTCGCTTGAGGGGAGCTTGTGGGATGTTCTTGTTATCGGAGGAGGTATATCCGGAGCGAGCATTGCGCGCGAGCTTTCAAAATGGGATTTGGATGTTTTACTTGTTGATAAGGAGCCTGATTTTGCTATGCAGGCATCGGGAAGGAATGACGGAGAGGTCCATCCCGGAGTTGATTTAAGCAAAGGACCTCTAAAGCAGGAATATGTCCTTAAGGGCAATAGAATATATGATAACATTTGCCGTGAGCTTTCGGTTCCCTTTGAAAGAAAAGGTCAGTATGTTGGCTTTAAACAAGGGTGGGCGTATCCAATAATTATGCTTTACGCACTTAAAAAAAGAAGGCTTGACAAGGTTACTGATACTAAGGTCTTGAACAAAAAAAAGCTTCAAAAGGCACACGAAAAGCTAAACCCCGAATTTAAGTTCGCATTGTATAATCCGTCCGCAGGGAGCGTGTGTCCTTACGGCTTGACGACCGCTTATGCCGAAAATGCCGTGTCAAACGGCGTCAAAGCGTTTTTGAATACCGCGGTTTTGGATATGGAGGTAAAGAATAATGAGATTAAAAGCGTTATCACTAACAGAGGCAGGATATACCCAAAAATAGTCATAAATGCCGCAGGCGTATTTGCCGAGGAAATCGCAAAAATGGCAAACGACCGCTTTTTTTCGATTCACCCAAGGAAGGGCACGGATTTAATTCTCGACAAAAAAGCGGGCAACCTTTTTACGGCAATAGCATCTCTTAAAGGTTTATCCTTAGAGCATTCCAATACAAAGGGAGGCGGCATAGTCCATACGGTGCATGGAAATCTTCTTATAGGGCCGGATGCTCAGGAAACATATGAAAAAGAAGATGTTTCAACACAGCATGAGAGTATAAAGAAAATTTTTGAAAAGCAGAAAATGACTATACCCGAGCTGACTGAAAAGGATATAATTACATACTTTACGGGTGTTCGCGCACCTACGTTTGAGGAAGATTTTATAATAGAAAAGGGCAGGAAAACCCGCAACATTATACATTGTGCGGGTATACAGTCCCCGGGTCTTACCTGTGCGCCCGTATTCGCGATTGAAATTGAAAAAATGGCGGTCGAAATGTTAGGCGGTGAGAATATTGTCAAAAGGAACGAATCATTTAATCCGAGAAGAGAAGGAATTCCCGTGCTCCGAGAAATGAAGCCTGCTGAAAGAGCCGCGTTAATTGAGAAAAATCCGGACTACGGAGTTATTGTGTGCCGTTGTGAGGAAATAAGCAAGGGCGAAATATTGGATGCCCTGCGTTCGCCCATTTGCGTTCCGACGGTGGATGGGGTTAAGAAGAGAGTTCGACCGGGGATGGGCAGATGCCAGGGAGGCTTTTGTTCACCGCTTGTTATCAAAATTATCGCAGACTATTTAGGTGTACCTCAAAGTGAAGTTAAAAAGAGCTATGATGACTCAAAAATAACATACGGGGAAACAAAAAAGACACAATCGGAGGCACGAGCATGAGAAAATTCGATGTGGTAGTAATAGGAGGCGGCCCCGCCGGTCTTGCTGCGGCTATTTCCGCAAGGGAGCAAGGGGCTGATACTTTGCTTATTGAGCGCGAAGCGCGCCTTGGCGGAATTTTGAAGCAGTGCATACATGACGGCTTTGGTGTTTTGCGTTTCGGAGAAAAGCTTTCGGGACCCGAATATGCCGAAAGATATATGGATATGTTCGAGTGCGCCAATATCGAGAAAATGACCTTAACCTTTGTAACGGGCATTACAAAGGAGGACGATATTTTCAAAATAAGCACGGTAAGCCGCTCAGGAATAGAAGAAATTCAATCAAAGACGATAATTCTTGCAACAGGCTGCCGCGAACGGACGGCAAAACAGATTTTTATTCATGGAACCCGTCCGTCCGGTGTGTTTACGGCAGGTACGGCGCAGGCATTGACTAATATTTACGGGCAGCTGCCGACGAAAAGGTGCGTTATTTTGGGTAGCGGAGACATAGGTCTCATTATGGCAAGGCGTTTAACTTTAGAGGGAGCGACGGTAGTCGGCGTCTATGAGGCGAAGCCTACGCCTTCGGGGCTTACAAGAAATGTGCATCAGTGTCTTAACGATTATCATATTCCGCTTCACGTTTCGCATACGGTAACTAAGGTTTATGGACACTCGCGTCTTACGGGTGTACAGATATGCAGGGTAGATGAAAATATGACTCCCATAAAGGGAAGCGAACAAACAATAGAGTGCGATGCGCTCATCCTCTCTGTCGGGTTAATTCCGGAAAACGAGCTTGCCGAGTCCTTAGGTGTAAAGCTTGACGGCAGGACAAAAGGTCCGATTTGCGACAACCTTAATATGACGTCTGTAGCCGGATTGTTTTCGTGCGGAAACGCCTTGCATGTAAACGACCTTGTCGACTATGTGTCCGAAAACGCCGCACAGGCAGGAAAAGCGGCGGCAAATTTCGTCAAAAGGGAAAGAGAAACGGTTAAGATAGAGGTCGGCAGGAATCTGATGTATGTAGTTCCGCAATCTCTGGATTTGACAAGTGAGCTTTCGAAGGTTATTGTATATTTTAGAAGCAGTGACCTATATAACGGAAAAAAGCTTTACGCAAGCGTTGACGGAAAGACGGTTTTTGAAAAGAAATACGTTTTTCTGCGTCCGCCCGAGATGGAAAGGCTTGTAATGGATTTTAGCAAATTTAACCTTAATAAAAACAGTTTGGTTGAATTATTTATAGAATAAGGGGGGCTTAAGATGGAAAGCATTGTATGTATAGTATGTCCCAACGGCTGTGAGCTTGAGGTTGAAAATGTAGACGGTGAAATAAGCGTACGCAATAATAAATGCAAAAAGAGCGTGGATTTTGCAAGGACAGAGCTTCTTTGTCCGAAAAGAACAATAAGCTCCACAGTGAAAACCGTTTTCCCCGATGCTCCGGTTCTTCCGGTCAGGGTTTCGGCAGAAATTCCTAAAACAAGAATATTCGATGTTATGAAGGAAATAAACGCGGTTTGTATTGATAAAAGGATAGGCGCCGGGGAGGTTATTATACAAGATGTTCTTGGTCTTGGTGCCGATATAATAGCCACGAGCAATATATTAAAGACTTTATAAAAATCTAATAGAGGAGTGATTTCATGAGTACTAAGCCGTATAAGGATTTCGAGCCTAAATGGGTAACAAAGCCGGCTCCCGCCGACAGTTACCGCTCCATTTTCCGCTGGGGTGACCCCGAGTTTGTAAAATATCCCAAAGAAAGCCTTTATAAAATGATGAAAGAAATTTTCGTGATGAGCGACGAGGATTTTAAGGATTACCGTTTAGACCCGGGGTTTGACAAGGTAAAGCTTGATGCTTTGCCAAAGCTTGAGAGTGACCACATAGATGCCCTGAAGGCCATTGTTGGCGAGAATAATATCAGCCAAGGCGATTACGAGCGTCTCTCTGTAGCATATGGGAGTACGGCATATGATTTGCTGAGAATGCGTCAGGGAAAGCTTGAAAGCTTGCCGGATGTAGTTATCTACCCCGGAG
>CAZPPO010000175.1:0-3583 GCA_964588475.1 uncultured Eubacteriales bacterium | reverse complement strand
TCATTATTAATCCTCATTTTACTGTTATAAAATAAGTATAACACAGACATAAAAGCAAGGCAAGAATGTATTATTTCAGCAAAAATCTTATCTTGTCGGCAACAGCCTTTGCACACGCCTCAATTCCTTTATCGGTCAAATGGACCTTATCGTCAAGTCGTATATAAACGTTATTCATCGGTCTTGTAATGGAATATAAATCGTTAACACAGTCAAGCTTTTTACCTATGGTGCTTATCAGGGTTTTATTATAAAGCTCGATAGTCTCATTTAGTCTGTTTGGATTTTTGTCCCCTACTGCAGTAGTTGTGGCAAAAATCACTTTTGCGCCTGTCTTTTTGAGCTCCCTGAGAATACGCCCCATATCCCTTATATAATCGGACAGCTCCGTAAAGCAGCCGTCCTCGGGGTAAATAGTCATCACATCCCATAAGCCGTTGTTCCAATGAATTACATCAGGATTAGGGCATTTAGGAAGCCAATGACGCAGAGAATTCAGAGTGTAGCGTGAAAAACGACAGTTTTCGTCGGGATGGAAAACCTCAAAGCCATCATCCTTAAGAAGCTCCTTGACACTTCCTTGATAATTTTCCCGAATAGAATCGCCCAAGAGAAAAACTCTTTTCATATTAAACACCTTTTTTTATTTTATTTTAACACAGAGTTCATTTTTTTCAACACAATATTTCCTTAGTAGCTTTGACTTCTTGATAAGAGCTATAAACCGTGATATAATTACGAAAATAAATTAAGTAGGTTAAACTGAACAAAATGACAAAAAGTTATTAGGAGGGGAGGCAAGGACTATGCCGAATATCTTTACGGGTATTGACACATTAATAGGAAAAACGCCGCTTTTAGAGCTTGTTAATTATGCAAGGTATAAAGGGCTTGGGGCAAGGATTGTTGCTAAGCTTGAGTATTTCAATCCCTCGGGGAGTGTTAAGGACCGTGCGGCAAAATATATGCTCGACGATGCCTCAAGTAAAGGGCTCCTCAAAAAAGACTCGGTAATAATCGAGCCTACGAGCGGAAATACGGGAATAGGGCTTGCCGCAATAGCCGCTGCGCGCGGTTACAAGATCATTATTGTTATGCCCGAAACGATGTCTGTGGAGCGTCGCAAGCTTATAAGTGCGTACGGGGCACAGATTGTATTGACAAAGGGAGAAAAGGGTATGGCGGGGGCTATACAAAAGGCAAAAGAACTTGCCGAAGAAATCCCTGACAGCTTCATTCCGAATCAGTTTGAAAATCCAGCCAATGTGCGTGCGCATTTTGAAACTACGGGTCCGGAAATATGGGAGGACACTAAGGGTGAAATAGACATATTTGTAGCAGGCGTCGGAAGCGGCGGAACCATTTCAGGTGCTTCACAGTACCTGAAAATGAAAAAGCCCTTAGTCAGGATTGTTGCAGTAGAGCCGTCAAGCTCTCCAATCCTGTCAGAGGGCTATGCGGGCGCACACAAGCTTCAAGGCATCGGGGCGGGCTTTGTGCCGAGGATACTCGATACCAAAATAATTGATGAAATTTTCACGGTTGAAGATGAAGCGGCATTTGCTTGTGCAAGGCAAGTAGGCAAAACCGACGGCATTCTTGTGGGAATATCCTCGGGCGCTGTGCTCAAGGCGGCGGAGGAACTGGCAAAATTACAGGAGAACAAAGGCAAAATGATTGTTGCTCTTTTGCCCGATTCGGGTGAGAAATATATGTCAACCGAGTTGTTTGAAGGGTGAGACGAGTCTACAAGACAAGGGAGAAACATACATGACCACTTATGATATGCAGCAAGAAATATTAAAGCTAAAAAAGCAAAACGGCATCTATGTACTTGCGCACGTATACCAGGCACAGGATATACTTGAAATTGCTGATTTTACTGGTGATTCGTTTGCCTTGAGTGAAGCTGCCGCCAAAGACGACCGTCAAACAGTTCTTATGTGCGGTGTACGCTTTATGGCACAGACCGTAAAAATACTGTCTCCGAAAAAGAAGGTTATTCTATCACACCGCGAAGCGGGTTGCCCGATGGCGCAGCAACTTAGCGTGGAGGAATTATCCCGATTAAAGGAGCAGTATCCGGGCTATGCGACCGTTGCCTATATAAACACAACCGCCGAGCTTAAAACCATATGTGATGTCTGCGTGACATCCTCCTCTGCCGTAAAAATTATCGGAAGAATGAAGGAAAAAAATATTCTGTTCATACCGGACCCTAACTTGGGAGCCTATATAGCAAAGCATTTGCCGCAAAAAAATATAAAGCTCATAGGCGGTGGTTGTCCCGTGCATTCATATATAACCGCTCAGGATGTGCAGCAAAAGCGCGCCGCATACCCCAATGCGCTTCTTCTTGTTCACCCCGAATGCCGTCCCGAAGTCTCGGAAATGGCCGATTATGTCGGCAGTACTACGGGTATTATGTCATATGCGCAAAACAGCGGCAAAGGGGAATTTATAATAGGTACCGAAAACAGTATTGTACAGCACTTGCAGTTTAGTAATCCCGATAAGCTTTTTTATCCCCTTTCAAGCAATTGCCATTGCGTCGATATGAGGCTGACGACGCTGCCGGAGGTTCTCTCGTGTGTACGCCTTGAAGGAGGCGAGGAGATTACCCTGCCGGAGGAAACGCTTAAAAAGGCAAGACGCTGTATAGATGAAATGCTGAGGCTGGGCAATGAGTAGAGTGCTAATAGCAATGAGCGGAGGAGTCGACTCCTCGGTAGCCGCATATCTGATGAAAAAGAGCGGCTATGATTGTGTCGGGGTTACAATGCTCCTAAGTCACAGTCCAAAAAGCGATTCCTCATACCTGTCGTTTGACGAATCGGAAAGCGCGAAGCGCATAGCCTGTGCCTTGGGAATACAACACCACACCGTAGATTTGTCGGACGATTTTAAAAAAGAGGTTATGGGCAGATTTATAGATGCCTACGAACAAGGTGACACGCCTAATCCCTGTATCGAATGTAACAAATATATAAAATTCGGCAGTCTGCTGAAATTTGCAAGGGAGCTTGGCTGCGAGTATATAGTCACAGGTCACTATGCACGGGTAAAGCACGAGAACGGCAGGAGCTGCTTATTAAAGGGATTGGATGCTATAAAGGACCAAAGTTATTTTTTGGCTTCTTTGACACAGGAGCAGCTTAAGCACAGCTTGTTCCCGCTCGGAGAGCTCCAAAAGAACGAGACGCGCAAAATCGCAATAGAACAGGGTTTTATTAACGCTCACAAGAAAGAGAGCCAGGACATTTGCTTCGCGCCGAACGGCGATTATGCCAAAATCATTGAGGAAATGACGGGAAAATCCTACCCTTCGGGCGATTTTACGGATAAAGAGGGGCGCGTGCTCGGACGGCATAAGGGAATCATAAGATATACCATAGGTCAGCGCAAAGGACTCGCTATTTCAAACCCAAAGCCGCTTTATGTATGCCAAAAGCGCCCGGAGGATAACACTGTCGTCCTCGGGAAAGAAGAAGATTTATATACAAAGAGCTTTTTAGTAAAAAACATTAACTGGATAGCCTTTGACAAGCAGCCTCAAACGCTCGAAACCAAGGTCAAAATCCGT
>CAZPPO010000174.1:1665-3584 GCA_964588475.1 uncultured Eubacteriales bacterium | reverse complement strand
TCTTAGTACCTCCATTATGCAGAATATTTGACACAGTCCCCTTAAACCGGCAACAGTGGCTTGTAATCGGTTTTCTTTGTGTTCCGCCGTTATTGTTATCGGAAACCGAAAAGCTTTTACAAAACAGGAGGACTCATAATAGTAATCAATAATTTACGGCGCAAAAATACAGTACTCTTGATATTGACACTTGATTTTTCAGCATAATAAATTTATAATCAAAAAAATATTAAGAAGAAGTGTTTATATGTGCGGAAGATATTATATAGAAACCGAAGACAGAATTATGCGCTCCGTAATTGAAGAAGCCGAAAAAAAATCCAAGGTTAAGACAGGCGAAATTTTCCCCTCAGATATAGCACCTGTTTTAACCTCACGCGGAGAGATAGTACCTATGCGATGGGGCTTTGAAAGGTTTGACAAAAAGGGAATTATAATTAACGCCCGCAGTGAAACCTCAGAAACAAAATCAATGTTTCGTGTTCCTATGAAAACGGGAAGATGCCTTATTGCTTGCTCCTATTATTTCGAGTGGGAAAAGAAAAAGACTGAAAAAATTAAATATAAGCTGTCACCATTTGAATGTAATTTTTTTTATCTTGCGGGAATATCGAGAATAAGCCCTAAGACGAACGAAGAAACCTTTGTAATACTCACCCGTCCAGCATCAAAAAGCATCAATTTTATACATGAAAGGATGCCTGTTATTTTTCTGCAAAATTCTTATGATGAATGGCTAAACACACATAATCCAAGTAAGACTCTTGAAACAGCGGCAACCGAGGTGGATTATTCAAGAGTATAAAATATAATCTAAGCTAAGACTGTGCTGTAATATTGAGCACAGTCATTTTGATAATTTAAGCAATAAAAAAGGTTTTTGCATATTTAAGCAAAACAGCAAAAACCTTGTATGAAATTGAAGGAAAATCAATAGATTTACTCGTTATCTGTCGCATTTGTAATTTCTATACCGAATATGTCTGTTTCGGGCTGTTCAATCGGGGCTGCCGTAGTAGTTGAACCGTAAATATACACAGTAATCTGGTCTTTTCGTTTTGCGTTAAGCTCATTATTATTAACAGAACCGCCTGTAATAAGAGCAATAGTTCCGATTAATGAATCATTTTTATAT
Organism: uncultured Eubacteriales bacterium; assembly: GCA_964588475.1. Classification (GTDB taxonomy): domain Bacteria; phylum Bacillota; class Clostridia; order Oscillospirales; family Acutalibacteraceae; genus DTU089. The sequence goes on along the minus strand of CAZPPO010000174.1, from coordinate 2,449 downwards.
GAAGAGTCATTAATCGTAATATTAAGACCGAGCCCTTCAAGCTGAGCCTTGACTGAATCATAGGGCTTGCCTACATAATCCGAAAGCTTAAGCTTAATATATTCTATTCCCTTGCTTACATCTACGGTAATAGGAAGCTTTTGCCCACTTGAAAATGTAGTTCCTGCAGGGACGCTTTGCCTTATAATTAAGCCCTGTTCTACATCATTGCTGAACACAAAATTTACATTGATATCATAATTCGTCGTGTAATAAGGCTCGTATAGGATTTCAGAGGTTTTTCCTACAAAATCAACAACCGTAAGCACAGATGTTTCACCCATATAAGATGACTCTGTTGTTTTGGATGTTTCACCGATTTTTTCAATATAAATATAATATAGCACTGCCCCTAAAGCTGAAAAGCAAATAATAGCACTAATCAAAAATGTGAGTAACGCCGTTTTTTTCGCGGTTCGGTCTTTAGGGGGGGTTGGGTCAATGATTTCGGTTTCTTCGTCCGAATCTGAACGGGTCGAGGTTGTAAAGGTTGAATATCCGGACTGAACGGCAGCTGTAGGAGAAGCGGAAAAATCGTTTCTCATCGTCTCAACGCTGCGGACTCTGTCCTCCGGTTGAATCTGAAGCGCCTTAACAAGTCCGTTAATTACGTAGGCAGGGAGCAATTCGGCAAACTTTGCGGGAATCATCAATTTGTCATTGAGAACACGAGAGGTTGCCTCAACCGGAGCGCTGCCCACAAGAGCGCGGTAAAGGGTTGCGGCAAAAGCATATATATCGGTCC
>CAZPPO010000174.1:0-1655 GCA_964588475.1 uncultured Eubacteriales bacterium | reverse complement strand
CTGAAAAGCCATATTGCTCTATTGGGGCATAACCCGAAAATATCTGAACAGGAAGGTCGCCGCCCGTACTTCTTACTTGACCGATAGAAAAGCCTGAGATAAGCATTTTTCCATCTTTTGTAACAAGTAAAGTATGGGGAGATATACCTCGATGTATTATTCCGGACGAATGAAGAGTACCGAGCGTTGACAAAACAGGCATAAACATCTGCCTTGACTGCTCCCAGGGTATATACCCCGATTGTGTATCAAGCAAATACTCTCTTAAGGTAAGATGTTCGTGCACAGGCTCAAATACGGCGTAAGCTGTTTTGTAATCCTCAACAATATCTATAACGCATACAAGAGCGGATAATCCGCGCATTCTTGCAAGCTTTCTCCACAATTCGAGAAAGCTTTGATAACAATCCGAAAAAACAAGCTCGCACCCATTTAATACAGAAATTTCACTGTTATCCGAATTTCTTGAAATCAAAACCTCGGGCAGAAATTCTCTGACATTTACAACTGCTCGCGATTCTAAATCATACCCTATATATGTTGCTCCCTCGCCGTTGTGCTCAAGAACTTTACCTATAAGGTATCTTCCGCCCATTACGACACCCAGTGAAAGATATGGAGCGTCTTGAACGCTTGAAACAGAAAATCCGCAAACAGAACAGATGCGTTCTTCTCCGAGCTCATTCATACACCCCATGCAGAGGTTTTTATTTGCCATAAACCTGTCTTTCCTTTCGTATAGGAAAAGCTCAGCCGAGATCTGGCTTCTGCTCGGTTTTCTTTGCCGCAGCAACGCGAAGCTGTTGGCGCGCCCTGCGAATTTCGTTAACACTCTTCGTTAAAGCCTCATCAGAAGTGCTGATAATCTCTTCCACATAGTCACCGGCGCTCGTCCTGATGTCTGTAGACCATTTGTGTGCCTGCTCCATTATACTGTTAGCCTCGCGCCTTGTTGTTTCCAAAAGCTCACTTGCCTGGGCTCTTGCCTGCTGTACAATATCCTCGGCAGCCTTTCTTGCCCCTGCGGTAATTTCATGTTCTTGAATCATTTCATTAGCCTTTTCTTCAGCCTTTGTAACGATATCGTCGGCGGTATTTTGAGCGTCATTTAGTATATCACGCCGTTCTGTGGCAATTTTTCTTGCCTTAGTAAACTCCTCAGGCATATTAAAACGGATTTCTTCCACGATATTCATAATTTGTTCCGCTTCAATCATAACTTTATTAGAAAACGGAACTGATTTTGCGTTTTCGAGGATCTCATCAATGTCGCCCAATAAGGTATCAATACTCAAAGTAATCTCTCCCTTTCAACACAAGGAGCTTGTTCACTCCCCGATTTTGACAATCTTTTTATTATATCATCACGAATTTGCGGTGGTACAAAAGCCGAAATATCTCCGCCAAGCTCGCAAACTTGCCTGACAACGCTTGAGCTTAAAAACATATATTCGGCGCTTGTAGTAAAAAATATCGTTTCAAGCTCTGGATTAAGTCTCTGATTTGCAAGCGCCTGTCTAAATTCATCATCAAAATCCGATACTGCTCTTAATCCCTTAACTACAGCGTTTGCCTTAACTTTTCTTGCATACTCCGTTAGCAGACCCTCGTATTTATCAATGACTACGTTATCAAGGTGTGTGGTACAACGTTTA
>CAZPPO010000173.1:0-3605 GCA_964588475.1 uncultured Eubacteriales bacterium | reverse complement strand
AGGAAGGCTTTGAGCCTATCGTAAAGGCAAGATACAAGAAAACAATACCCGAATTCGTAAAGAAGACGGGCGGAGTTTTAACCCAGACCTTCGCAATCGCGCTAATCAGGAAAATCATTGACGAGGATGCCGTCACCGTTGGCTCCTCAGGCTCCCTTCCCGGCTGCCTGCAAAGAATGTGGACTACAGACTGCCCCGACTCCTACAATATGGAATATGGCTATTCGTGCATGGGCTATGAAATAGCGGGCGCATTAGGCTCAAAGCTTGCCTGCCCTGACAGGGAGGTTTATGCTTTTGTCGGTGACGGCAGCTATCTTATGCTTCACAGTGAGCTTGTTACTTCGATACAGGAAAACAAAAAAGTCAACGTGCTGCTGTTTGACAACGCGGGCTTTGGCTGTATAAACAACCTGCAGATGTCAAACGGAATCGGAAATCTTGCCACGGAGTTTCGCAAGAGAGATAAAAACAACGAGCTGTTAGGCGAGCTGATGTATATCGATTACGCTAAAAGCGCTTCGGGCTACGGGGTTAAAACCTATCTTGCAAGAACACCAGCGGAGCTTGAAGCTGCCTTAACAGACAGTAAAAAGCAGAAGGTCTCGACTCTTATTGATATTAAGGTTCTGCCTAAAACAATGACTGACGGCTATGGCGCTTGGTGGCACGTCGGAATAGCAAGTGTTTCAAACAACAGGAAGATAAAAGAAGCGTACAAAATTAAAAAAATTATATTAAGTAAAGCGAGGAAGTATTAATGTTAGATAAGAATAAGGTTAAGCTGGGGATTGCGCCTATCGGCTGGACGAATGATGATATGCCTGATTTGGGAAGTGAAAACACGTTCGAGCAGTGTATTTCCGAAATGGCTCTTGCCGGCTTTACCGGCTGCGAGGTAGGTAACAAATATCCGAAGGACACGAAAATCCTTAAAAAAGCTCTTGATTTAAGGGGAATGCAAATCTGCAACGCCTGGTTTTCAACATTTTTGACTACAAAGCCCTATGAGCAAACAGAAAAGGATTTTATAAAGCATATCACGTTTCTTAAGGAAATGGGAGCTAAGGTTGTAGGAGTGTCAGAACAGGGAAACTCAATACAAGGCACATCCCTTTCGATTTTTAACAATAAGCATATTATGAACGACGATGAATGGGATAAGCTCTGCTCAGGGCTTAATAAGCTTGGAAAAGTTGCCGCTGATATGGGTATTTCTCTTCTTTTTCATCACCACATGGGAACGGTGGTGCAGACCGCCGCGGAAATTGACAGAATGATGGAAAATACCGACCCGAAGCTTTTCGGTCTGCTCTATGATTCCGGTCATCTTGCATACTGCGGCGAGGATTATATGTATGTTCTTAAAAAGTATATTAAAAGAATTAAGCACGTTCACCTTAAGGATATCCGCCCCGAGGTCATAGCAAGGGTTAAAAAGGAGAAAAAAAGCTTCTTAGAGGGCGTTCGCATGGGTACCTTTACCGTCCCCGGCGACGGTGCAATTGACTTTGCTCCGATTTTTGATGAGCTTGCAAAAAGCGGTTATGAGGGATATGTCCTTGTTGAGGCAGAACAGGACCCGGCAATAGCAAATCCCCTTGAATATGCGCAAAAAGCAAGGAAATACATTGCCGAAAAGGCAGGACTGTGAGGTAACATAATGTCGGAAAGACTTAAATATTTTGTTAACGGAGAGTTTAGGCACTCAGGGACGGACGTTTGGTACGACCTTTACAATCCGAGCACGGGCGAAATAACCGGACAGGCTCCCTGCTGTACTAATGAAGAGGTTTTGGAGGCTGTCGGGGCGGCAAAGGCTGCCTATCCTGGGTGGAGTGCCACACCCCCGATAAAAAGAGCTCAAATTCTCTTTCGGGTGCGCGAGCTGATTATGGAAAATTTAGAGGAGCTAACACTCAGCGTCGCCACGGAAAACGGCAAGGTATGGAGCGAGGCGGAGGGCGACGTCCTCAAAGCCAAGGAGGGAACTGAGCTTGCTACTCAGGTGACAACTCAGATTATGGGCGAGAGTATGATGGATGCTTCAAAGGGCTATGACACCGTGCTTTACAGAGAACCCGTCGGTGTTTTCGCGGGAATAGTTCCTGTTAACTTCCCTGCTATGATACCCTTTGGCTGGATGGCTCCCGTTTGTATTGCCTGCGGAAATACCCTTGTGCTTAAGGCGGCAAGCCTAACTCCCAAAACCGCCTTAAAAATAGCCGCCCTGTACAAACAGGCAGGACTTCCCGACGGTGTGCTCAATATTGTGACCTGCTCGAGAAATGAGATTAACACATTACTCGATCATCCGGATATAAAGGGCATAACCTTTGTCGGCTCTACATCCGTGGGTAAGCTGATTTATGAGAGGGCAGCGAGGGCAGGCAAGCGCGTCCAGTGTCTTACCCAGGCGAAAAACCATGCCTTAATACTTGAGGATGCCCCCATTTCAAGGACTGCCGCAGGAATTGTTAATTCAGCCTTCGGCTGTGCGGGTCAACGCTGTATGGCTCTTGCCGCATGCTGTGTAGAGGAAAGCATAGCCGACGAATTCGTGGCAGAGCTTGTAAAATTAGCTAAGGGCCTAAAAACAGGTCCTGCGTATGACAAGGATTCAAGACTCGGTCCCGTTACATATAAATCGCATTATGAGGAAATAATTCAAACAATTGAAAAAGGTGTTAAGGAGGGCGCAAAGCTTGCGCTTGACGGAAGAGACTGCGTTGTGCCGGGATTTGAAAACGGCTATTTCATCGGACCTACAATTTTTGATTATGTGGCTGAAGGGATGTCAATAGGCGACGAGGAGATATTCGGGCCTGTTTTCTCCGTTAAAAGAGTTAAGAGCTTCAGAGAAGGCCTTAAAATTATGAATAATAGCCGTTATGCTAACGGCTCTGTCATATTTACTCAAAACGGCTACTATGCAAGGGAATTCGCCCGCCATACACACGGTGGAATGGTAGGCGTTAATGTAGGTATACCCGTACCGATTGGCTTTTTCCCGTTTTCCGGGCATAAGGACTCCTTCTTTGGAGATCTTCACTGTCTCGGAAAGGATTCCTACCGTTTCTTCACTGAGAGCAAAACGGTAACGACTCGTTGGTTTGACGAGGACGAAATGAAAAATACGGAGGTATCCACCTGGGACGGAACAATATAAGAAGTAAGCTTTAGAATAAAAGGAGGATAAATAAATGGTTAAAATCGGAATAATAGGTGCAGGTCGTATAGGAAAGGTTCATCTGCAATCAATAACATATCAGGTTAAAAACGCTCTTGTAAAATCTGTTGCGGATCCTTTCATTGATGACGAAACAAGAGCCTTCATACAAGGTATGGGTGTAACGGATATTTACAGCGACTATAAAAAAATACTTGAAGACAAAGAGATAGATGCGGTTCTAATCTGCTCATCAACGGATACTCACTCATCCATATCGGTAGAAGCGATAAATGCAGGCAAACACGTTTTCTGTGAGAAGCCCGTTGACCAGACAATTGCCAAAATACTTGATGTTAAAAAAGCATTAAACGGCAAGACAACGAAGTTTCAGGTTGGCTTTAACAGGCGCTTTGACCATAATTTTGCCGCTATA
>CAZPPO010000172.1:0-3634 GCA_964588475.1 uncultured Eubacteriales bacterium | reverse complement strand
AATCAGGTGGATGCTCAGGTCGCTGTATGTCAGGCTCTTGCCGCTCTGGATATCCGTCAGGGTGGTGTTGCGCTTGGCGGCGCGGCGGGCGTCCTTAAAGGGGCAGCCCATGCGCCCCATGTACTCTTCTGTTTTCACCAGCAGGTGACCTGAAGCAATCTCCATGCCCATGCCGGTTAAGCCCTTTTCCATTAGCGCCCGCATTTTTTGCCCCAGGTGCTCTTGGGTAACGCCCATTGCGTCCAGGACAGCCTTATCAGCATCCACAATCTCAAGGAGCGGGCGGTGATCATCGCCCAGAAACCCATCCCTGGCCAGGCGGCCTTCCGCCATGTCCTTGCGCAGCGCGGTGTCCTTAGGAAGCTGCTTGGGAGGCAAATCAGCGTATCTGCCGAAAACGCGCCACGCGTTGCCAAAGTCGTCACTTTCGGACCAGCGTACGATTTCAAAATCGCGCATAAAGCGCAGTATGTTTGAGTTTGCGGGCAAAAATTCCTCATGCCTCGGGTAAAGCAGCCACGAGCCGCAGCAAAGTACTACCTTTTGTCCACCGAACAAATCCTTATAAAAATTAAAGGCTCTTCTATAGGAATCATACCTGACATCGTCCGTCAGACTGATACCGGAGGACGGGATATGGAAGTTGATGATAGGAGAGCCGTCAGCTAAAAAATGACCGTTTTTTGTAGTGTACCCGCCTGGGTGCTTGAATACGGAGACCTCATATTGAAATCTTCCCAGAGCGAAGCGGGACATCCTGAAAAACCCGTTATACCAGCCGGGCACGAAAATTCCGGGGACTTTTTCGCACTCCATGCACTCAAGCAGCTTGCAGCGTAAATCATCCATAGTGTCCCAATAGACCTCGTCCGAAATTCCCTCCTGTCTATACCTGTTTAACAGCTCCTCGGTATTATTAATGAGAAAAACGAAATTCAGCGTAAAGACGTTTTCGTTAAACTCCTGCGCAAGCTTGCCTAAAGACGCTAAGGCGTCGTCAATCACCAAATCTTCATACATATACTCATGAACTATGCTATCAAATTTATCGGCAAAAAACTTGTCAAGGTCAAGGCGGTTTTCAACCTGTGTTACCTTGTCAACCGCTTCCTTTGGCAGACGAATCTTTGTCATGAGTAAGTCGATATGCTGTGTTAGATGAACCATAAAAAGCTCCTTTCAAACCCCACAAAGAATTATAGCTTTAAGGCAAAATCACTATAACATAAATTCAGCAAATTCACAATATAATTTGCTGTGAATTTATGCGGACTCTTGTAAAGCTCTGCATGAAGCTTTGTTGTGTTAGGCATTTGGTTTTGATTGACAATGCGTCCTTTATTTACTATACTGATAATATCGTTTAATAAAATAATCGGAGTTAGGAGATGCCGTATGAATATTACAATATGGAACGAGCGTGCCGCCCAGGAGCAAAAGGGCAAGCAAAGGAAAGCCTATCCTAACGGTATGCAAAACGCTATTGCGGAAATTTTCACGGGAGATGATTTTAACGTAACCGTTTCGTCCCAGAATTTAGAGGATGATGGACTGTCAGAGGAGCTTCTTAAAAAAACCGATGTTCTGATTTATTGGGCGCATACGCTCCACAACAAGCTTTCGGACGATACTGCCGAAAGAGTTTGTAGTTTTGTAAAGGGCGGTATGGGAGCGGTGTTTTTACATTCATCGCATGTGAGCAAGCCGTTTAAGAGGATTATGGGAACAAGCGGCTCGCTTAAATGGAGAGAGGACGGAAGGCATGAGAGAATTTATACCGTAAGTCCTTATCACCCAATAGCAAACGGTGTGCCTGAGAGCTTTTTGTTAAAAAAGGAAGAAATGTATTGCGAATATTTTGATATTCCGACTCCCGACGAGATAATCTTTTTAGGATGGTACCCCGGGGGAGAGCTATTCAGAAGCGGCTTTACATATCATTGCGGTGAGGGGAGAGTCTTTTATTTTCAGCCCGGGCATGAGACCTTTCCGATTTATTACAACGAAAATGTTAAAAAAATTCTTTACAACGCCGTGCTTTGGGCAGGTCAAAAGGACAGTCTTGTCAAGGAAACCTTTGTAAAGGATTCCTGCCCCATGGCAATGCCCAAGGACATTAACATATCGCTTCCGATTAAGCGCTGAAAGGAGAATGAATAATGGTAAGAATAGGTTTAATAGGATGCGGAGGAATAGCTCAGGGTGCGCATATTCCGGGATACAGGAATATAGAGAACGGCGAGGTTGTCGCTATATGTGATATTCTCCCCGAAAAAATGGATCAGGCTGAGAAAAAGCTCGGAAAAAAGGTGAGCAAATATCTCGACTATAAAGAGATGATTGAAAAAGAAAAGCTTGATATGGTTGATATTTGTACCCCGAACTATTTGCATGCGGATATAGCGATTTATGCTCTTGAGCACGGGCTGAACGCCTTCTCAGAAAAGCCCGACACCATATCGGTGCAAAGAGTACTTGATATGCAGCGCGCGCAGAAGGAAAGCGGCAAGCATCTTATGGTGATGCGAAACAACAGATATTGGCCGTCCTCCAAGCAACTCAAAAGGATGATAGACAACGGTGATTTTGGCGAGATATATACGGGCAGATGCGGCTGGATTCGCAGGAGAGGAATTCCCGGAAAGGGCGGTTGGTTCACAACAAAGGCTCAATCGGGCGGAGGCCCGCTCATTGACTTAGGCGTGCATATGATAGACCTTGCCATATATCTTATGGGAAATCCCCGTGCCGTTGCCGTTTCCGGCTGTACCTACAGTAAATTCGCAGATAATAACGAAAAGTCGGACAGTATAAACGCAACCTTCGGTGTGGCAGTGAAAGATGGGACGTTTGATGTTGAGGACTTGGCTATTGGATTTATTAAATTCGAAAACGGTGCCAGCTTGCAAATCGAGTTTAGCTGGGCATCAAACATCAAAAGGGAAACCACCTTTGTTGAGCTTCGAGGTACAAAGAAGGGCGTAAAGTGGTCAAACGGTTCGTATGAGCTGTATGACGGCGGCAAAGGGTCGAGCCTGAAAAACACCGTTAAAAGAGTGGGGCAGTACAGCAAATACAGAAACATTCACGGGGCAAATTTAAGCCACTTTATTAATGTTATTGAAAACGGTGAAAAGCCCGATTTTACGATTGAACAGGGCATAAATATGATAAAGATTCTTATGGCGATGTACGAGTCAGCCGAAACAGGAAAAGAAGTAATCCTTTAGAAAGGTCTGATTTTATGAAGGACACCGGCAGTTCAGGCAGCCTTAAAATTGTGGACAAGGATTTTTTATTGAACGCAGAAAAGTTCAATATTTATTCCGGTGCTATGCATTATTTCAGAGTGCTGCCCGAATATTGGGAGGATAGGCTTAAAAAGCTTAAGGCGGCAGGGCTTAATACTGTTGAGACATATGTTTGCTGGAATCTTCACGAGCCCAGGAAGGGCTGTTACAATTTCTCGGGGATGCTTGACATTGTAAGGTTTGTTGAAACAGCCTCAAAGGTCGGGCTTTATGTTATTATAAGACCCGGTCCGTATATTTGCGCCGAATGGGATTTCGGCGGTTTTCCGGCATGGCTTCTTGCAGACGAAAACATCGCGGTTCGCTGTTATGACAGGAAATAT
>CAZPPO010000171.1:0-3689 GCA_964588475.1 uncultured Eubacteriales bacterium | reverse complement strand
TCATCAAACACATCATCGGTAGCCTTTGCATCTTCATAATAACCGAGCATAACCATCGGACCCTTAATAAGAATTTCTCCGACTGCGTTTGAATCGGGGTTTCTGATTTTTACGCTGACTCCGGGCAAAGGCACGCCGACACTGTCAGCCAGCTGAAGACGGTCATTGTTACCAATTACGAGAGGAGAGCACTCGGTAAGCCCGTAACCTAAGTATACAGGCATCCCGAAGGTCTTGAAGTCCCTAACTATTTGAGGATTAATTGCCGCGGCACCGGTTATTATCATACGTACCTTTCCGCCGAAATTCTTTTTTATTTCGTGGAAAATTCTATCGTTAATATTAACACCAAATGCCGATGTTGCCGTGGATAAAGCCTTTCCCACAGAAAGAGCTATTTTGCTTACTTTAGTTTCATTAGCTTTTTTAAGTATACGAGCGTGGATTTTTTCAAGCATTAGAGGGACGGTCACGAAAAGCGTGGGTTCGTATTCCTGCATATTTCTTTGAATGTGCCGTAAGCCTTCACAAAAACATACACAACCCCCACAGTACATCATCATCAAGAAGCTCAGGGAGCATTCATAGGTATGGTGAAGAGGGAGAATAGAAAGAAGGACGTCCTCAGGATAGATTTTAACAACTCCCGAGAGCATCATTATATCCGAGCAAATATTATACTGACTGAGCATAACCCCTTTGGCGATTCCGGTAGTGCCTGAGGTATATAAAAGAACGGACATTGCCTTATTATCAATAGGAAGCTTTCGTATACTGTCGTCGCCGGAGTTTATTACAGCTTTACCCGATTCTAACAGCTTATCATAAGACAGACAATTTCCTTCGTTTTCCTGTTTATGAAAGGCGACAAGTATTATATCTTTTGGTAGCTCTCCCATAACCGCGGCGAGCTTTTCTTCCTGGGTTTCATCAAAAAATATTGCACCGGTACCTGAAATGCTTATAATATTGGTGATTTCATCCGCGGGCAGTTCTTTGTCAATAGGAACTATAACACCTACACCGAAGGTTACCGCAAGGTATGTGCAGCACCAATTAAAAGAGTTTTTACCTATAACGGCGATTTTTTTACCCTTAAGTCCCAAGTCAACAATAGCCGTTGATAAAGAAAAAACAGTATTTAAGAGAGAGGGGAAGGTTATATCTGTAAACGAACCGTTTTCGCCTTTTAGTCTAAATGCGGGTCTCCCGGGGAAAAGAGCGGCGCTTTGCTCAAAAAGCTGCCTGAAATTTTCGATTTCTCGGATTTCATAAAACGCGCAATTGTTATTCATTTCAGCCTCCCGATGGGATAAATATGCTATTATATATGCTTGAAGTATAACAGACAAAGAAATTTATTACAATAGAAAAAAGGTCTGTTAACAAATTGTTCTTTTTTTTGATTTTCCCTAAGCTATATACAAAAAAGAGCAAATGGTGTAAAATATCTTTAGAAAACGCCGGGAGAGAAGAATTTGTTTACCTTGCAAACTCACAAAAAAATATTTTTTTTACTGCTTGTCGCAATACTTCTTTTTTCGTCTTGCGGCGCCGGAGCTCCCGCGCTCCTTATTGGAAACAGTCCCGTAGATGATGAGGTTTATGCGTATTTTTTAAATTCGGTGATAGACAAAGAAGAGGGGAAAACATCATCGGAAACAATAATAGAGGCCGCAGAAGGCGCAAGATATTATGTTAAGGTTAACACCTTTGCGGCAAAAAAGGGAATTGCTTTGTCACGGGCAGAAAAGACCGAGCTGTCAAAAAGGCTTTCTGATTTTTGGGCGGTATACGGCGAGTATTACAATAAAATAGGTATTTCAAAGCAGACCGTGCATAAAATTTTTGAAAGCGAAGCTTATGAAACAGCGTTATTAAAAGCTTATTACGCACAGGGCGGGCAAAAGCAGGTATCAAACGAAGAGGTTCTCTCGTGCTTGAACAGGTATTTTATCGTATTTAAAAGTATTAACGGTTATTTTACCGAAACGGCACAAAATGGTGTAGCGTCGGAGCTTTCCGAGCTTGATAAGGAACTTCTTACGGCTGATTATAAAAAAGCCGCCAAGCAAATAAACGCGGGAGAACTTACCTTCGAGGCAGCAGCAGCTAAGCTTAGCAAAAACCATATTGTCAACTCACCGGAAACGGTTATATTAAAAAAGGGCAGCCCTTATTACCCGGACAGCTTTTTTGACGAGGTTGCCGCCGCAAAAGCCGACACGGCGGTAGTTGTCGTATGTGAGAAAAACGTGTTTCTTGTAATTAAAGAAAATATTGAGGTTAAAAGCGATTACTTTAACAACAATTATCTGTATGCCTTGAGGATGCTTAAAGGAGAGGCCCTTAAATCCCTGATATCCTCTGAAAATTCTTATCAAGCCAATGTTTCACAGTCAAAAGCCGAGAGTATATATAACCGTATTATGAAGACCAAAGGAGGAAACGATTAATGACCTGCCCTGCGTGTAAAGCATTATCAGCAAGAGAAAATGATTTTTGCCTCAAGTGTGGCGCATTGGTGCCTCGTAAAAATTCGGATGTTGCAAAATATGCGAATTATAATATTTATGGGGAAAACAGATTTAGTAACAGCTCCTATGTGAAGGAAAAACCCTTTGAAAAGAATATTTTGGGGAACCAGCTCCCTTCGGCCTGGAAGGAAGTACAAGAAATTATTAAGCAACAGCAAAACACTATAATAAGAAAGAAGGAGCAAGGGGGGACTTTCTATGGGAGCGGGAGAAGCCCCTCGCAGCAAAGACCTCCTAACATACCTCGTGAAAACACCTCTGACAGACCGCCGCAATACAGGAGTGAACGGCAACCTGTAAAAACGGTGAAAAAAAGAAACTCCTTTTCGGGTTTTATAATATTTTTAATCATTGCAGCTGTGTTTACAATTCCTAATATCCTGTCGCATAATGATTACTGGGATAACGACTATTCTTATAATACTGCAAACCAATCACAGGCATATGAGTATACATCATTAAATTATACTCTGACAGACGTCGGTTTGAGCAGGATATCCGTAACGCCCGATTATGTTGAAGCGTTTACTTTGTCATTTAAGCAGGCAAGCCCCGACACCATTTGGTATGAGCCCTTAAAAATGGATTTTGTAGGGGAAGGGGAAATAGTATTTGCAGACTCTAAGCCGTTTTTGGCTGTTTTTGACGGCCTGACAATATCTGTGCCCAAATGCAATTTGGATTTTAACAAGAAGCACGAATTACTATACATATACTATTACGATTATCAGGCAGATTGTGAGTATAAGTTCTTTATGCCCGCTGACAAGCAGGTTATAATTTTTAAAAATGATGCAACATATGAGTTCGGGAGCGGATATATACCTTACTAAAGAGAAAACCCGCAGGCAACCTGCGGGTTTTTGTTTTAGCGGATATTAGTACATTCCGCCGCCTTGTGCTGCCATAGCCGCGGCATTTGCTGCAGCGTCGGCCTGTGGGTTGGGCTTGTCGGCAACGAGTGACTCAGTGGTTATTACCATTGCCGCTATACTGGCGGCGTTTTGTAAAGCAGAGCGAGTGACCTTAGTCGGGTCAAGAATTCCTGCCTTTGCCATATCGGTATAAACCTCCTTGGCAAAATCGTAACCGTAACCGTCTTTACCGCTTCTGATAATCGCATCAATTATAACAGAACCTTCAAGACCGGCG
>CAZPPO010000170.1:0-3701 GCA_964588475.1 uncultured Eubacteriales bacterium | reverse complement strand
AGGACATCTATATTGACCCGATGATACGTCCGATAGGAACAGGCTCGCACTACGGAAAGGTCGCGCTTGAAACGATGCGTATTGTCAAATCACAATACCCCGATGCGCATATCGTCTGCGGGCTGAGCAACATCTCCTACGGGCTTCCGGGCAGGAAGCTGCTCAATCAGGCGTTCTTAGTCGCCGCGCTCACCTCGGGTATGGACGGGGCGATACTCGACCCGCTCGATAAAAAGCTGATGTCGTTTCTGTACGCGACGGAAGCGTTGCTCGGCATTGACGATTACTGTATCAATTATCTTGAGAAGTTCAGAGAAGGCGAGATCGAGGTATAAGTAAAAAAGCCGTATTAAAAGTTTGGCATAAAAAGGGAAGAGACGGGTATAAAAAAGCGATACCCGCCTCTTTTTTATTGCGTTGTTTTTACTGTTTATTGCGTTTCTTCCGCGCTTATATCATAAGACGCTTTATACCTCGGTCTTTCATAAACGACTTCTTCGTTTTCAAAGGCTGTTTTGTATGATTGAATGGTATCTTCTTTTGTATCTTCACTAAGCGGGATATTCCCAACAGGGGCGACAATAACGAGCTTGCCGTCCTTATGAGCGTTGCAGAGAAATACATAATCCTTACCCTCCTCGGGCATGATGTCACCCTCAAGCAACGTTATTTCTTTGGTGGTCTTGCTGATCATTACATCCTTAATAACTTCAATGGACATTTCCGTTTGCAACGTTCCCTTTATGTTTTCCGTAACCGTTATCTCGTATTTTTTGTACCAAAAAGAAGTTTCCGCGCTTGGATTTTCGCCGATAGGATAATATGTTTCGTTTACACGGTATGACATACCGGCTTCCCTTTCAATATGTCCCGAAAAAACATAATCCACGAAACCGACGCATTTATTAAGATCATTTAAATCAAATATACTGCTTGAACAATAAGGAGTTTTTTCTTTAGAACGGTTATTTTTATATTCCCCTATTGCTATTATTGATACGGCGCCCGCAACGGTTAAACAAACAAGAATTAACAGTATTGCTTTTTTCATTATACAAACCTCCAATGATTAATAATTTGAATACGCATAATCGTAAGAATTTTTATCATGCTGACTTAATGTATTATTGTAACTGTTAGTATGATACATAATAGAATTGTTATCCGTTACATGCCCCAGTCCCAAAGCGTGACCCAACTCGTGCGTAATGACATTTATTGTTGTAAAATAGCCCGCGGCATCCAGATAGTTTTTATTTAAAAGAATTGTACCGTTAGAATTTGTAACTCCTGCGAACAATATATTATTATTATCACTTATTTCTACATCTTGTAATGTAAATATGGTATCTTTTCTTATTACACCTGATTTATAACCGTTCCAAATAGCAGCGGCGGTAGCGACTTCCGATTGTAAAGATGTGTTTCCGCCCCAGTCTAAATGCTTACCGGAATCCACAAGATCAACGCCCCAAAGACTTATGGTTGCCTCAACCAATTCCCATTTATGATAGCTCAATGAGGAGTTATATGTCCATAGCTGTACATTCGCATTTTCAGCGGTACTGCCGTTTACAACCTCAAAAACTCGGGTAGAGCTTAGACGCGGCATAATTCTATATGTTCCGTCACCGTTACTAATAAACGCAAAGCACTGGGCGTTGGGGTAATCAGGGTTGTCATCAAAAAGTTTAATATTTGTACCGTTTGCGTCATTAGCATTGTCAACATCAATTCGATATTCATCTGACGTATGATTTGAAATCATCTCATAATATTTATTATTATTATATGTAGTTATATGGTCCAGTGTAAATCTTTGACTCTCTAAGTATCTGAAGCCTTGTTGAACAATATTTCGATTTGGATTAGTCGTATTAACACAGGTCAGGTATTTACCGGTACCAACATTCCTGACAAAATAGGTTTTTCCGTCAACCGGCGTTGCTGAAGCTGCGTTTACCGGTTGTGAAAATAATAAAAGAACGCAACTTATAATTATGAATGCAACAGCTTTTTTAAATCTTCTCAATTTTTACCTCTCCTTTTCTAATAATGGCAACCAAATATTACCAATGATAGTATAATACAGCAATAAAGGGGATGTGTCAACATATAATTTAATAATTATCAAAATTGCTCAGTGCGAACATTAAAGCGGTAAAGGGATATTAATAATAACAAACATAAAAATTTCAGGGACTGAACAAATTTACATTGTTACAGTCCCCGGTTTTATTATACCGATCAGCGAGTCGTTAAAGGTTTTGTCTTGTTAATATCGCTTTCCTTAAATCTTACCGACATGATATAGGCGTCAAGGTGTTCTTTTGAGAAATGACCGTACGTCGTCGTTATGATCGTTCCGTCCCTCTGGATTTCGACGCCGGGATAGGCGCAGTCGCCTTTGCCGCCGCGGTCTTTCATGATCCTTAAGCGATACTCGCCTTCCCTGCCGTTTACGATATCGTCAAACGTGCCTACCCAGGCGACCCAGTCGCCCTTGGTGGGCGATATGAGCGTCGTGTCGCGGAAGCTGATGAACAGCCTGCCGTCGGGCAGATACTTCGCGCAGTGGCGGTCGCCCGTCAGCGAGGCGGGCAGCTCCTTTATATCGCTCCAGGTTTCGCCGTTGTCGTCGCTCGTGATGAGGAACGAATTATATTTTCTCGCGTCCTCCCTTAATAAAACCGCGAGCGTTTTGCCGTCGGGCGAGCGGATGATCGCGGGTTCGCAGATACACGCGCCGTTTTTCGGCGCCGCGATGATTTTCGGTTCGCTCCAGGTAAGCCCCCCGTCAACGGATTTGACCTGATACAGCCTGAACGCGCGGAAAGGTCTTATCTTACCCCTGAAGGACTCGTACACAGGCTCCCAGCAATCGTCCGGGCGCTCTTTGCCGAAAATCTGAGTTTTTTTAGGGTTATAATAAGATTTGCCGCCGTTCAGAGAAAAGCTGTGAGTATATTTTGTTCTTCTGTCGGCGCCTTCGCCCGTGGCGTATATTGAGGTTTTTTGGAATGCGTGCTTTGAAAAGAATCTGCCGTCATCGTGGAACATTGCTATGTACTCGCCCGGCGCGGTTTGCTCGATATCCGCCATTGCAACAACACCGCCAAAATCACCTATCGGTTCAAGCTCGCTCCAGGTGTTGCCGTCGTCCTCGCTTACACTCATCCTTATTGGGTATAAGCCCGAAAAGAGGATGAGTCTTTTTTTGCCGTTTTTATCAACTGTACGAAAAATCGTGGGAACCTCCATAGAAGTGGTAAAGCTCTTTGGAACGGGGAGCCTTTCACTCCATGTTATGCCTGCGTCAAAGCTTTTTTTAAGAACGATCTGACCGCAGCCGTGACCCTTCGGGTAGACGGCGAGAATGGTTTTGTCATCCTCTAATAAAACCGTGGTGACATGACCGAGGTATTGACCCTCCTCATAATCCACAAGCGTCTGGAGGTCTGTTCTTTGTGAAATATCGTATGTGTCGATACTGTAGCTTTTTTTCAAAAGTAACGCTCCCTTCACGTTATTGCCGTATAGGGTTCCCTGCCCGCCGGGACGATGCCGATATAGCTTCTGCCCGGATTTAGCTTAAGCTCGCTTCCGTCTGAGGAGTAAAACTTAAGCTTTGAAAGGTCATCTCCCTTTTTCCAGGTAATATTTTCATATGTTCCGTTTGTAACATAAACTCCCTTGCCGCC
>CAZPPO010000169.1:0-3821 GCA_964588475.1 uncultured Eubacteriales bacterium | reverse complement strand
TGCTAAAAAACACTTGATGCTTTGCTGCTACATCTGCAATTGATTCGCCTGTCTCTGCATCCCAAATAGCCGGATCAGCAACACCCATAATGTTTTTTCCCTTCAGCCATCTGTGTTCTGCCTCTGTTTTGGCAATCTCCGAAAATATCCTGTCAGGCGTCCACTTAACTCCCTCGTTGGGGTTATTGGTACAACCGTAAAGCTCTAATATCCTGTAAAGTCTGCCGTCATAGTCAACCGCCCACCAACCGCACGAAAACGGTTTACTATAGCCAAAGTCAAACGAGCGGTAAACAATCCAGTCCGCCGGTATCTCGAACGGTTCTATAACGTGCGTTCCTTTGCCGTCATTGTAGTGTTCGGGTATGTTTCTAAACTCTTCAAAAAATTGTCCTTCAAATATATCCCAATTGCCATACCTATGAGCTTGTTTCATTGCCTCGGGCAAACTGTCAAGAATATTAACGTACTCGGGATTGTTTTGCATCAGGACGTGATTGTCGTCAACCGTCGCCGGAATAAAATCATAGTCATCGGGATTTTCCGTCTTTTCATACTGACCTTTGACAAATAACCGTTTAAACCAATCGTGACCCACTCCGCCGGGGTTGCCTGTAAAATACATTCTCGGCTTAAAGTCTGTTCTTGTCGTGCGGTTACAGGTCATTAAAAACTGCACCATTTGCCAAGTAAAGTGAGTGCATTCCTCTATTCCGATTACATCGTACTCTTGCCCCTGATACTGATAAATATCACTTTCGGCGTCACAGTATCCCATTCTTATCCGGCTACCGTTCGGGAAAGTAAACGCTCTCTCGTCCTTTGAATATCTTGCGATACCGTGAAGCTGTGCCAACATCGGTAAAATATGATTTTCTCGCAGCTCCGGCAAGGTTTTACGCAATAAAAGCAAGTTGAGCTTGTCATACCGCAAAGCAAGCAAAATGAATTTGTTTCTCATCGCCCAGCTTTTACCTCCGCCCCTTGCCCCTCCGTATCCGATAAAACGCTTTTTACTCTTGAAAAACAGCTCTTGTTTAGGATTGGGCTTGTTGATAGCAAGAGTTTTAATTCGCTTTATTCGCTCCATTTGTTTACCGGTTCGTTCATTGATATATTTATCTCCTCTAAAACCGATTCGTTTTCCTTCAGCTTCAGTTTGTCAAGCTCAAGTTTTTTACATACCATCTCCATTTCAAAGCGTTCCGAATACGTTGGTAAATCATTGAGGTTTCTAATCACAAAGGTTAAATCCTTCATTGCGGCTACAAGTTCCTTAATATACTTTGCATCAAGACCTTCACCTGAATTTTCTTGGGCTACTATTGTTCTTAGCTTTTCAATTAAATCCTCTATCAAAAGCGTCATATTTTCTGCCGCCGAGCAAAGCGGCGTCAATTTGTTTATTTCCTTCTTCGGTATTTTGGACAAGCATTGTCAACTCCCGTTAAAATATTTAATACTTACCGCTCGAAATTGCGGACATCTTCTTCCCCCTTCCTTGCTACAGTAATCAACCTCATGCCTTGCTTTTGCAGCAATGCTTTGGAATTTTTGAGCGCAAATTGTTCCGTCTATTGCGCCCTCACATATAATTGTTGATTTGCTCTCTCTCAAGTAATACGGGCACAGGATACGAGCCTCAATTTGCTTAGACATTTTTTAACCTCCCGAACATTTGTTCTATCGATGCTCGTATTCTACATCCAAATTATGTAAATTTCAACCCCAAAATAGAACATTTGTTCTTTTTTGGGGTTTTTGTATGATTACCTAAAAAACGCATATATTTGTGGTTATTATTCACAAATATATGCGTTTTTACTATTTTATTCAGAGTTTACTTAATATATTTTGAAAGAATACTCATTAATGCTTCGGCGGCGAAGGGTTTGACTAAATAATCATTCATACCTGCAAAGGCGGCATTTTCGCGCTCAAGCTCACTATCGGTCAGCGTGACAGCAATAATCGGTATACTTTCAGCGTCGCTTTGAGATGATCCTCTTATAATTTTCGTTGCGTTTATTCCGTCATAAATCGGCATTGTTGTGTCCATCAGTATAGCAGAGAACTCACCCTCGTCAGAACAGGTGAAGGCGGTAATCACCTCTTTACCGTTTTGAACACATTCAACTAAAAATCCGTTTTTTTCAAGGATTGACTTTGTTGTGAACCTGTTAAGGCTGTTGTCATCTGCAACAAGTATTTTCTTTTTCTTTTCTTCCATTGATTTGACCCCCTTTACTACGGTTTGTCTTTAAGGATATTACAATATATGTTTTCTTTTATTAATTCGCTACAATTTCCTGTACTGTTTACAGTTATATCACGTTTTATTCACGTTTGCAAGTACTTTTACCAAAATAATTTAAATATTTTATTAAATTTTGGCAAATATATATAATTTCTGCCTTCATTTTTTATTGAAGGCAGAAAAATTAATTATTATTCTTAATTATTTGTCGTGACCGCTAAATTACTAATCTGCTGTTTTCAAAAACCTCTTATCCTCTTGAGGAAGGTCAAGGCCAAGCGTTCCGCCGGGATTAAAAATGAAGTCGGGGTCAAAATAATCCTTTAATGTCTTAATAACACCGTATTCTGTTTCTCCCAGGGAACCCTCAAGCCACGGGGCAAACATTTTACCTATTCCGTGATGGTGACTTATCGCCGCTCCGGATTTTTGTATGGCATCGAGTATTGTGGAGTGATAATTCTTAAACTTTTCGGCGTCATCCATCTTTGTAATAAATATAAAATACAAATTGGCGCCTTGTGCATAGCAATGGGACATATGAGTGGTAACCACCGTATTAGGCAGAGCGTGGCAAACCTCCCTTACCTGCTTGTGAACCTTTGCCATATTTGACCAATTGACAGAGCATTCAAGCGTGTCGGTTGTAATTCCGAAATCCATAAGCGTATCACGCAGATAGGGGTCTGTAAATCTGCCGTGCTCCCAGCTTTTGCAAACAATTGAAGTCATGCTCATACCATCGTGCTTTTTTGCTATTTTAGCGATATTCCTTGCAATGTTCTTGGAAAAGCCCTTTTCACCGTCTGTAAAGCCCAGGAACAAACACCTTTCCATATCTTTATAGCCCTTAATTTTAAATACCTTTGCAAGCGCAGTTTCATCAACATTGTAAAGGCGCAGCATAAGATTTGTTTCCTCAGGGTCGGAAAGTCTGAAGACGGAGGCAAAGCCGCACTCCTTTTGCATCATTTCCCTTGCGGCATCCATTGCAGTTTCCCAATTTTTGAATATATACGAAAATCGCTTTCTGTTTTCGGGCATATATCTGAAAACCTTAAGCGTAACCTCCGTAAGCACTCCGAATGTTCCCTCACTGCCCATCATTATCTGGTTCAGATCCGGTCCCGTAGCCTCCCTCGGATAATGACTTGTCTTGAAGGGACCTTTTAATGTGGCATATTTTTGAGACAAAACAATGTCTGCTATTGTGCCGTAATATGTACTGTTTTGACCGGCTCCTCGTGTTACAACCCAGCCACCTACGCTGCTGTATTCGAATGACTGCGGAAAATGGCCGCATGTGTACGCCCTCTTGGCGCCGAATCTCTCAACTGCCTTATTCAGATTTTCCTCAAGCACGGGACCTGACATTCCCGCTTGAACGGTTATCGTTTGGTCAATCTCGTTGAACGCTATTACCTTATTGAAGCGTTTTCGCATATCCAGTGAGATGCCGCCCTTAATAGGCTCAACCCCTCTTGTCACACTGCTGCCGCCCCCGTACACATAAAGCGGTATTTTGTGCTTTGCCGCAATGGCTAATAACTTGGCATAGTTCCGA
>CAZPPO010000168.1:1317-3856 GCA_964588475.1 uncultured Eubacteriales bacterium | reverse complement strand
TTGCCTCGCCCGAGCAAATCAGAAGCTGGTCAAACGGTGAAGTTAAAAAACCCGAAACAATCAATTACCGTACACTGAAACCGGAAAGAGACGGTCTGTTCTGTGAAAAGATTTTCGGTCCTACTAAGGATTGGGAATGCCACTGCGGTAAATATAAAAGAATCAGATACAAGGGTAAAATATGCGAACGCTGCGGCGTTGAAATCACAAAAGCGAAGGTCAGACGGGAAAGAATGGGGCATATCGAGCTTGCATCTCCGGTATCTCATATCTGGTATTTCAAGGGCATCCCCTCAAGGATAGGGCTTATACTCGATATTTCTCCGAGAGACCTTGAAAAGGTTCTGTATTATGCAAGATATATAGTTGTTGACCCGGGAGATACCCCGCTTGAAAAGCTTCAGATTCTCTCTGATAAAGATTACGACAATATGGTTGAGAAATATGAGGATTCCTTCAGAGCGGGCATGGGAGCCGAGGCAATCAGGGAACTTCTTACACAGATAGATTTGGACCAAATGTGCCAGCAGCTTCGCGAGGATCTTGAGAATGCTACGGGGCAAAAAAGGGCTCGTATTTTAAAACGGCTTGAGGTTGCCAATGTTTTCAAAAAATCAGGCAACCGCCCTGAGTGGATGATTCTTGATGTTATACCCGTAATACCGCCCGACATTCGTCCGATGGTACAGCTTGACGGCGGAAGGTTTGCTACCTCAGACCTCAATGATTTATATCGCCGTGTAATAAACAGAAACAATCGCCTTCAAAAGCTTTTGGATTTAGGCGCTCCCGAAATTATAGTACGTAACGAAAAAAGGATGCTTCAAGAGGCAGTTGACGCATTAATAGATAACGGCAGGCGCGGCAGACCAGTTACAGGACCAAATAACCGTGCTCTTAAGTCGCTTTCGGATATGCTCAAGGGTAAGCAGGGGCGTTTCAGGCAGAATCTTTTGGGCAAGCGCGTTGACTATTCCGGGCGCTCCGTAATAGTCGTCGGACCCGAGCTTAAAATATATCAGTGCGGTCTTCCTAAAGAGATGGCGCTTGAACTGTTTAAGCCGTTTGTTATGAAAAGACTTTGGGAGCTTGGCATAGCAAACAATATAAAATCTTCAAGAAAAATAGTAGAACGTGCACGTCCAGAGGTGTGGGACGCACTTGAAATAGTTATTAAGGACCACCCCGTTATGCTCAACCGTGCGCCTACACTTCACCGACTCGGAATACAGGCATTTGAGCCGGTTCTTGTCGAGGGCAGAGCCATTAAGCTGCACCCGCTTGTGTGTACCGCATTCAACGCGGACTTCGACGGTGACCAGATGGCTGTTCATGTTCCGCTTTCTGCGGAGGCTCAGGCGGAAGCGCGTTTTCTTATGCTTGCGGCAAATAATCTTCTTAAGCCTTCAGACGGCAGACCCGTAACCGTTCCCACACAGGATATGGTATTGGGCTCATATTACCTGACCCTTATAAAGCCCGACGAAATAGGCGAGGGCAAGGTGTTTATGAATGTCGAGGAAGCGATTATGGCATATGACGAGGGGGATATAGGGCTTCATGCCGAAATAAAAATCCGCATGACAAAAAACATCAACGGAAAAAGTGTATCGAAAATTCTTCCTGCAACGCTCGGCAGGGTTATATTCAACCAGCCAATACCTCAAGATCTCGGTTTTGTTGACAGGAAGAACCCCGACAATCTCTTTGCTCTTGAAATTGATACGCTTGTCGATAAAAAGCAGCTGGGCAAGATAATAGACCGCTGTATAAAAATCCACGGAACCTCGAAAGCTGCGCAGGTTCTTGACGATATCAAAGCCCAGGGGTACAGATATTCAACAAAAAGCGGTATAACCGTTGCAGTTAGCGATGCTACGATACCCGAAAGCAAGGCGCAGTTTATTGCAGAAGCCGAGGAAGAAATCGACCGCATACATGATGATTATATGGCAGGCTTTATTAGCGATACGGAGCGCTCGCGCAAGGTTATAGACACCTGGGAGAAATGCACCAAAAGGGTTTCCGCAGAGCTTACAAAGGGTATGGACCCTTATAATCCGATTTTTATGATGCTCAATTCCGGAGCACGCGGAACGGACTCACAGCTTCGCCAGCTTGCCGGTATGCGCGGTTTAGTAGCCAACACAGCGGGCAGAACGATTGAAATACCCATTAGGGCTAACTATCGCGAGGGCCTTAATATTATCGAATACTTTATCTCTTCACGCGGAGCGCGTAAGGGTCTTGCCGATACCGCGCTTCGTACTGCGGACTCAGGTTACCTGACAAGGCGTCTTGTCGATGTTTCGCAGGATGTTATTATAAGAGAGCATGACTGTCATTGCAAGGAAGGCATTGAAATCAGCGATATTAAGGACGGAAACGACATAATCGAGCCGCTTAAAGAGAGGCTTACGGGACGTTTCCTGTTTGAACCGCTTGTAAATGCCGAAACGGGTGAGGTTATAGCGTCTGACGAGAATATACTCAGTGATGACGATGCGGAAATAGTTGCAAATTATGTACAAAAGACCAC
>CAZPPO010000168.1:0-1307 GCA_964588475.1 uncultured Eubacteriales bacterium | reverse complement strand
GGTAAAATTAAAATACGCTCTCTTCTTACGTGTGAAGCCCGCCAGGGAGTTTGCATTAAGTGTTACGGCGCCAATCTTGCAACTGCTGAACCTGTAACTGTAGGAGAGGCTGTAGGCATAATTGCAGCCCAGTCAATAGGAGAGCCGGGTACACAGCTTACGATGAGAACATTCCATACAGGCGGTGTAACATCCTCCGCCGATATTACCCACGGTCTTCCGAGAGTTGAGGAGCTGTTTGAGGCAAGAAAGCCTAAAACGCTTTCGATAATCTCCGAAATCAGCGGAACGGTTTCCTTCCTGTTTGAGGAGAATAAGAGAAGTAAGCATGTCGTAATTACCGGAGAGGATACCGTAAAGAAATATCTCATTCCTTATGACGCTCGTTTGCGTCCGGAGATTAAAGAAAACACTCAGGTTAAAAAAGGCGATTACCTCACCGAGGGCTCTGTAAATCCGCATGATGTTCTTGCGGTATTAGGGGTTGAAGCCGTTCATAATTATCTTATTAAGGAAGTTCAAATGACCTATCGTATGCAGGGCGTTGACATAAACGACAAGCATATAGAGGTTATTATTCGTCAGATGATGAGGAAGGACAAGATTGAGGAGCCGGGCTCAACAAGCTTATTACCCGGATCGGTGATTGAAAAACGCGAGCTTGCCGCCGCCAATGCCGAGGCCGAGAAAGAGTGCGCTTTAAAAGGAGAGGAGTTTGTTCCCGCAGTTAGCGCACCGATGCTGTTAGGCATTACAAAAGCCTCTCTTGCAACGGATTCATTCCTGTCGGCAGCGTCCTTCCAGGAAACGACGAGAGTTCTTACCGACGCTGCTATCAAGGGAAAAACAGACCCGCTGCTGGGACTTAAGGAAAATGTCATAATAGGCAAATTACTCCCGTCGGGTACAGGAATGAAATGCTATTCCGATGTGCGTCTTCGCTCTAATTATTTAAGGCCCGACGCCTTTAACGAAATATCGTTTGATGAAATCGGCGGTTAAAACCTTATGTTAAAAGTATTGACAAAAAAACAGGAAAATGATATTCTAAGCTTTGTTGTGTTTGCGGGAATACCCGTTTCACATATAATTTCAGATAAGGAGGTGTAATACTTGCCGACATTTAATCAGCTCGTCCGTAACGGAAGAGAAACGCTCGAAAAGAAATCCAAGGCTCCCGCTTTGGGCAACGGCTTCAACTCAAAGAAAAATGTAATCACGGAAAATAATTCTCCGCAAAAGAGAGGCGTTTGCACAGTAGTTAAGACCGATACCCCAAAAAAGCCTAATTCCGCTTTGCGTAAGCT
>CAZPPO010000167.1:1894-3862 GCA_964588475.1 uncultured Eubacteriales bacterium | reverse complement strand
ATTACTTATTCTTCCTGCGCCTTCTTAGCCTCTTCGATTACCTTTTGAGCTATATTTGCAGGCGCCTCTTCATAGCGAGCAAATTCTATTGTAAAATGACCTCTTCCTTGTGTTACGGAGCGCAGTACTGTGGTAAAGTCGCCCATTTCCGCCATCGGCACTTCCGCAACAAGCTCCTGCATTTTTGGCTCGTCTGCAGCACCCATGCCCATGACTCTGCCTCGACGCTTTGTAATATCACTCATTATATCACCGAGATTGTCATCCGGCATGTATGCCTTAAGTGTGCCAATGGGTTCAAGGATTGCGGGATTAGCCTCCGGTATCGCTGCCTTGAAAGCAAGCTGAGCGGCCGTTTTAAAGGCTATTTCGGAGGAATCTACCGGGTGATAGGATCCAAAGTGGAGCGCCGCCTTAATTCCAACCATAGGATAACCCGCAACCATTCCCCTTGCTATGCATTCGCGAAGTCCTTTTTCAACTGCGGGAAAATAATTTTTCGGAACGGCGCCACCCACAACCTCGTTGGAGGTGAACACGAACTCCTCCTCGCCCGAATAAGGCTCAAAGCGAATGACTACATCACCGAACTGGCCGTGTCCTCCCGATTGCTTCTTGTGGCGACCTTGCTTATCAACAACCTTGCGTATTGTCTCTCTGTAAGCGACTCTTGGGACTGAAAGATCAACCTCTACCCCGAATTTGTTCTTAAGCTTGTTGACAATATTATCAAGGTGCTGCTCTCCTAACCCTGAAAGGATTTGCTCCCTTGTTTCTTCATTTGTCCCGAATTTCATTGTAGGGTCTTCTTCCATAAGCCCCTTGAGCTTAAGAATTTCCTTTGAAGAGCATATGGTGTCTCCGGTGTTTGTATTGGAAAGTTTCGTAAGAACAGTAATATCTCCCGCTGCTACAACATCGGTTTCCTCTTGCTTTGCCCCTTTTACAAAAAGGAGCTTCCCCATTCTCTCTGTCTCTCCGGTAGCGGCGTTATAAATCGGAGTGTCTGATGATATTTTTCCGGATACAATCTTAAAAAATGACATTTTTCCTACAAACGGGTCGGCTATAGTCTTAAAGCAGACGGCGGCAAGTGGCCCATTCTCATCACAAACAAGCTGCTTCGTTTCATCGCTTGCATTGAGCGCAACCTCTTTTGCCGTTGATGCTGCAGGGGCTATTTCGGAAAGAATATCGAGCATAATATCGACTGCGTCGGGATTAGTACCCGAGCAGGCAAATACCGGATATATTTCGCCTTTAAGCACCCCATTTGCGAGCCCCCTTAACACTTCCTCAAAGGTCAGCTCTTCTTCCAAAAAGAACTTTTCCATAAGCTCTTCATCGGTGGAAGCGACGGCTTCCTTGAATATATCTCTCATGGAATCCACATTTGAATCTGATATTATTTCAATCTCTTTGCTTTTGCCGCCGGAATATTCGTAGGCCTTGTTAGACGCAAGATTTACATAAGCCTTAACCTCACGACCCTCCATAACCGGTACTATTACAGGACACATTTTAGAGCCGTATTCTGCTTTAAGAGACTCAAACGCTTTATAAAAATCCGCATTTTCCGCGTCCATCTTCGTTACGGCGAACAGTTTGGCAATTGAGCGCGAATCAGCGGCTTTCACAGCCTTCTCCGCTCCTACATCAAGCCCTGTGCTTGCCGCCGTTACTATAAGAACACTCTCCGCCGCGCGTACGCCTTCGCTTACTCCGCCTGCGAAATCAAAAAATCCGGGAGTGTCGAGAACGTTGAGTTTTGTTCCCTTCCACTCGGCGTATCCGATGCCGAGCCCTATTGATATCTTGCGGTTAATCTCTTCCGCATCATAGTCCATTGTGGAATTGCCGTCGTCAACGCGTCCGAGTCTGTCTATTGCCTTTGCATTGAATAATATCGCCTCCGCAAGCGAGGTTTTGCCTTCGCCGCTGTGGCCTATCAATGCCACATTACGTATC
>CAZPPO010000167.1:0-1884 GCA_964588475.1 uncultured Eubacteriales bacterium | reverse complement strand
CCATTCAACAGGCGCGACAGCGGTGGAAATTGAGATTCCCTTTCGCTTCTCCTCGCTGTCATAATCCATAACCGTGTTGCCGTCGGTTACTTTTCCAAGCCTGTCTGTGCCGCCCGAAACATAAAGCATTGCTTCGCAAAGCGATGTTTTCCCTCTGCTGCCATGTCCCGCAACCGCAATGTTCAAAATGTTGCCCGCAGTATATGCTTTCAATATATTTCCTCCTTTAAGGCATAAAGGAAAAAATCCTCTCGCCTTAATATTAAAATTTTCCTGCCGCGCCCTAATTTAAGGACCTTAAGCAAGTATATGAACAAATTGTATCACAAGTGAATAATAATATCAATGAAAATTTTTGCTCCTTTTTTAAAAATGACCGTTGAATTACTTCTAAAAGTATGATAGTATTTATAAGGATACTTATACACTTACAATAACAATTATTTCTCGGAGGTTTTTTTTTGAAAAACACTAATAAAATAATATTATCGTCAGTTCTTCTTCTTTTGCTTTGTGTAGGAATTGCCGGCTGTATAAAACCAAACGGGGGAGTGCCCGTTACGGATGAATACGGAAATCCTGTTACAGACGCCAACGGGGAAGAAATAACCGTAATGCCTCAAACTGAGGTTATAACGGTAACGGATGAAAACGGCGTCGCCATTACCGATAAGGACGGCAACGCCATGACAACCGTAATATATAATGATGTGTCTGTTGCTATTCCCGTAACCGACAAGGACGGAAAGGCCGTAACCGATAAGGATGGTAATGCCGTTACAGAAATTGTTGTAGTAAAGCCTACTTATCCCAATAATAATAAAACAACTTCGAAAATGCCCCCGACCACAAAGATAGTTGAGGTTCCTCTTACTGACGGACTGGGAAACACACAAACCGACACTAACGGAGACCTTATAACATATACAAGGGTTGAGACCGACCCCCCCTTTACAACCGAAAAAATCAACATCACCAGCTGGAAAAAAACCTTCGGCGGGTCTCTTTATGACTATATTTCGGATGTTGCCGCCACAAGTGACGGCGGCAATATAGCTATTGTCGTCACAAATTCCTCAGATGGCAGCCTTAAGGGTCTTCTGGACGGTTTCAGCACTCCTGCAACGGCTGTAGTGAAATACGACAAGGACGGTAATATCGTTTGGAAAACCGCTGTAGGCGGCTCGGGAGTATTGACCCTTACAACCGTTGAGGTGGGAAAAGACGGCAGTATTTATGCCGCAGGCTATTCTACGATTCCGGGAGACGGTCAAAAAAGGCGCGGCTCCTATGACGCAGTAGTCTACAAGCTAAATAAAGCCGGTGAAAAGCTTTGGTCTAAAAGCTTTGGGACCTCTACAACCGACATGTTTATAGATATTCAGGTGCTTTCCGACGGCAGCGTGGTGTGCGTTGGCTCCGTTGGAACGAATGACGCAGATGTTGCTGAATTTAATCGTTCTTTGACTGACTCGTCCTGCAGTATCGTGAAATACTCCTCCACGGGAGAGAAGCTTTGGGCAAACATATTAGGCGGGGCGCAAGACCGCTTTGTAGGCATATGCGCCGCTAAAGACGGGGGCTTTTATATTTCTGCGGTTATTTACTCAGACTTTTTCTTTGAGTGTATGGGCAAGAGCGATTGCGCCGTTATAAAGCTTGACAATAAGGGTAAATTGTTGTGGACCGTGCCGATTTCCGGCTCCAATATTGAATATTTTCCGGGCATCACACCTGCAAGTGACGGGGACGGCTGTGTTATAGTCGGCCGTTCAAATTCAACAGACGGCTACTTTTCCGGTGAGTTATCCGCAAGGGGAGAATACGACGCATATATAATAAGAATGGACGACGACGGGCTTATATACTGGGGCAGTCCTTTCA
>CAZPPO010000166.1:790-3867 GCA_964588475.1 uncultured Eubacteriales bacterium | reverse complement strand
AGATTGCCCCGAAGCTTCCGACAATACGAGCCGCTGAAATGAGCTTTGCCCTTTTTTGTTCATCCGATGTCATAAGAGAGGTCATTCCCCACAAAGGAATGTCCCCGAGAGTGTAAAGCGTCTCCCAAAGAAGGAAGCTGAAGATTATATAGACTATTCTGAATGTTGCGGAAGTGTTGGTAACGGGTAGGAACATTAAAACTGTTGCTATAGCAACAGGTACCGGCACAAATTTAAGATAAGGTCTGCATTTCCCCCACCTTGTGTGAGTTTTATCCACAACAGTCCCCATAAAAAGGTCGTTTGCTCCGTCCCAAATTCGCGATATACCCATTACAAAGCTTATCGCAATGGCGGGCACCAACAATATGTCGGTATAAAAAACCTGAACAACCGAACCGACTATTGAATAAATTATATTCTGTCCTAACATGCCCAAAAGATAAAAATTTCGCTCTTTGTTTGAATAAGGTCCGATGTCCTTATTGGCATTCCCGGGGGACCAACAAAGAATTTCCTTGAGCCTATTAACCATTTTACCGCCTCCCAAAATACAAAAAAAGAATAACATAATGCCGCTGTTATGTCAATTAACACAAGGGTGATTCTCCTTATTTATAACATAGGCGCGATGAGGTCATCGCGCCGCAGATATTAAATATTATAAATCTGATATATCATTTGTTATACAAATGACACGCACAGTAATGAGTACTTCCGTAATCCTTGTATTTAGGGACCTTGGTTTTGCATATTTCCATGCAATCAGGACAACGAGTATGAAATTTGCACCCTTGCGGGGGATTTGCAGGGGATGGAATGTCACCCTTTAATATTACTCTGTCCATCCTTATGTCGGGATTCGGCACAGGTACAGCGCTAAGGAGTGCTTTACTGTACGGGTGCATGGTATGTTTGAACAGCTCCGTCTTGGGAGCCATCTCAACTATTGAGCCTAAATACATTACCGCAACA
This sequence comes from uncultured Eubacteriales bacterium, assembly GCA_964588475.1. GTDB lineage: Bacteria > Bacillota > Clostridia > Oscillospirales > Acutalibacteraceae > DTU089. The sequence goes on along the minus strand of CAZPPO010000166.1, from coordinate 2,892 downwards.
ACATCCGAAATGTATTCTACAACTGACAAATCATGTGAAATAAACAAAAATGTCAGTCCTCTTTTTGCCTGGAGGTCCTTAAGCAAATTGATTATCTGAGCTTGAATGGAAACATCAAGCGCCGAAACGGGTTCGTCCAATATTATGAGAGCGGGGTTTACCGCCAAAGCTCGAGCAATACAAATTCGCTGACGCTGCCCGCCTGAAAACTCGTGAGGGTAACGATCTATATGATAAGGCCTGAGCTCACATGACTTCATAACATCGACAATATAATCGCGATAACCGCTTTTTGAAACAAGATTGTGCTCTCTTACCGCTTCTCCTATTATTTCACCCACCGGCATTCTCGGGTCAAGTGAGGAATACGGGTCTTGAAAAACTATTTGCATTTTAGTTCTCAGCGGGCGCAATTGTGATTTTTTAAGAGCGAATATATCCTTACCATCTATAATGCATTTGCCCTCAGTTGGCTCTGTAAGCCTTAAAACCGTTCTTCCTATTGTGGTTTTGCCGCAGCCTGACTCTCCGACCAATCCAAAGGTTTGCCCCTTTTTGATAGAAAAACTAACATCGTCAACGGCTTTTACATTGCCTGTGGTTTTTTGAAGAATTCCGGATTTTATGGGAAAGTATTTTTTAAGGTTATCTACCGTTATAATATTTTCATTCACTTAAAAACGCTCCCTCAGCTTTTGATTTTTCATCCTTACACAGATAGCAAGCTACTTTGTGGGTGTCTGAAAGCTTGTACAAGGGCGGATATTTTTGAGCGCAAATATCCATACAAAACTCGCAGCGGTTCTTAAAGTAGCAGAAATCAGGCAGTTCGGTGGGGTTTGGTACGCTTCCCGGAATGGAATATAATTTTTCCCGCTGATTGCGGGCGGTTGGTCTTGATTTCATAAGCCCTATCGTATACGGATGCTGGGGGTTGTGATATATTTCCGAAGCGGTCCCTTGCTCAACTATTCTGCCGGCATACATTACGACTACAATATCCGCCATTTCCGCTACAACCCCTAAATCATGAGTAATAAGAATAATTGAAGCGTTTATTTTGTCCTTAAGGTCTCGCATCAGGTCGAGTATCTGTGCCTGAATAGTAACATCGAGCGCAGTGGTCGGCTCATCTGCAATAATTATCTCGGGGTTGCAAGATAGCGCCATAGCAATAACGACTCTCTGCCTCATTCCCCCCGAAAGCTCGTGAGGGTAGCTTTTATAAATACCCTTTGCTCTTGCTATACCTACAAGCTCAAGCATTTCTATGCTTCGTTTTGCGGCCTGCTTCTTGCTCATATCCTTGTTATGAAGCAGTATGCTCTCATCAAGCTGTGCTCCTATTGAGAAAACCGGATTTAAGGTCGTCATCGGCTCTTGAAATATCATTGAAATCTCATTGCCGCGAATTTTTTGCATTTCCTTTAAGGGAAGCTTTGGGATATTAACTGCTCTGTTTTCCGAGCTTTGTCTGAATCTTATCTCACCTGAGGCTATCTGACCTTGAGGCTCCTGTAACAAACGCATTACCGATAGGCTCATAACGGATTTTCCGCAGCCCGACTCCCCCACAATTCCGACAGTTTTCCCTTTGGGAACATCAAAGGTTACTCCGTCAACCGCTTTAACAGTTCCCACATCCGTGTAAAAATACGTGCAAAGATTTTCAACCTCAAGGATATTGTCCGGACTTTTCATTTGTGTAAGATACTGCGAAGGGTCAATATGTTTCCGACGGGAAAGCTTAGTGTATTCCTTGTATTTTTTGTTATTGAACCGCTTGATTTTTCGAAGGCGCGCGGTATTATTCTTTTTATGTTCCATACCCTCACCTACCTTTTCATTTTCGGGTCAAACGCGTCACGCAAACCGTCACCCACAAAGTTGAATGCCAGCACCGTAAGAAGAATACATATTCCCGGCGGCACCCATATGTTAAGGTAGTTTCCCATAACAGTTTTATCCGTTACAGCTTGAACCATATTACCCCAGGATGCAAAAGGCGCGGCGACTCCGACTCCCAAAAAGCTCATTGTTGATTCTGTTAAAATTATTGCACCCAAATCCATAGTAGCCATAACTATTATTATGGGCATAAC
>CAZPPO010000166.1:0-780 GCA_964588475.1 uncultured Eubacteriales bacterium | reverse complement strand
ATGTAGAACGTAGATATGCTGACTATGGCTCCCACTATTATTATGGGCATAACGTTTGGAATCAGATGACGGAATATCTTTCGCGACGTCCTGATTCCCATCGCCTCCGCCGCCTGCATATATTCCATCTCACGAAGTGAGAGAATGTTTCCTCTTATCATTCTTGCAACGCTCGCCCAATAAAGAACTCCCATTACGAACATAATATAATAAATTTTGTATTGAGGGGATATCTTAAGCGATATCATAATAGAGGATAAAATAAGCATTAAAGGAATAAACGGCACCGAATAGAATATTTCAACAAGACGCATAATCAGCATATCTATTTTCCCGCCATAGTAGCCGGCTATTCCCCCAAGCGTTACACCGATTAAAAGCTCAACGAAAACGACACACAATCCTACTAAAAGCGATACTCTTCCGCCGTACATTAGACGCGTGAGCATATCCATTCCGCCTTTGTCCGTTCCAAGAGGATGTCTTAGGGATAGCTCTCCCTTAGTATAAAGAATGGCGGTCGACAACCTGTCCTTTTCGCTCATTCTGATTTCCTCTCCATTGTCCGGGTCAACGTAAAAAAGCTCTGTTTCACTGTACCCTAAGGGCGATATTACAGGTCCCAGAAAGCAGAAAAGTGTCATAAAGAGAAGAACGCACAGGCCCACTATTGCAAGCTTATTTCTTGCGAATCTTTTCATCACAAGCTGAGTAGGAGATAAAATCACCTGATTCATTTCAAGCTCTTCTTCGCCCTTTGCATTGCGTTTTAATAAATCA
>CAZPPO010000165.1:0-3909 GCA_964588475.1 uncultured Eubacteriales bacterium | reverse complement strand
CATATAACACTTGTTAAAGAGCTCATCCTTGCGCCCGGGTTTGACAAAACAAACTTAGTACCAAAGGTATCTGTTATAACTCAGAGGATAGAGAAAATATCACTAATGAAAAGCGAAAGGAAAAGCACGGCTCTTGTTTATACCGAAATCTACAAAAAGTACCTTAACGCATAATACTGCCTTATTTAATAATTCCCGACGCTAAATGAGCATCGGGAGTTTGTTTTAATTTGTACAGCAGCTTTCTGCGGCTTTTCTGAGTATTTGTACTTTATCTGTTTTTTCCCACGCGACGTCTAAATCCTCCCTGCCCATATGACCGTAAGAAGCGAGCGATTTATATTGCGGCTTTCTCAAATCGAGTGCCTCGATTATTGCCACAGGTCTTAAATCGAAGCATTCCGTTACAATTTTCTCAAGCTTTTCATCGGCCATTATACCTGTTTTGAATGTGTCAATCATTACTGATACAGGATGAGCAACTCCTATGGCATAGGCTAATTGAACCTCACACCTATCGGCAAGCTTAGCGGCAACAATGTTTTTCGCTACATAACGAGCCGCATAGGTGGCGCTTCTGTCAACCTTGGTTGGGTCTTTTCCCGAAAAAGCTCCGCCTCCGTGACGCGAATATCCGCCATAAGTGTCAACAATGATTTTTCTCCCCGTGAGACCGCTGTCCCCTGCCGGCCCTCCCGCGACAAATCTGCCTGTAGGGTTAACGAAGATTTTTGTGGCATTATTAATAAGCGTTGACGGAATAATGGGCTTTATTACATGTTCTATAATTGCGTTTCGGATTTCCTCTAAGGTGACATTCGGGCTGTGCTGTGTTGAAACAACAACAGTATCAACCCTTACGGGCTTGTCATCATCATACTCTACCGTAACTTGTGTTTTACCGTCGGGGCGAATATATGGCAGTGTCCCGTCTTTTCTGACATCGGCAAGCCTCTTTGAGAGCCTATGGGCTAAGGAAATGGGTAAAGGCATAAGCTCTTTTGTTTCGTTGCAGGCATAACCGAACATCATGCCCTGGTCGCCCGCTCCATGAAGATTGTAGACATCCGCTTCGCCGTTTTTCATTTCAAGGGACTTGCTGACTCCCATATCTATATCCGCCGACTGTTCATCAATAGAGGTTATAACAGCACAGGTGTTCCCGTCAAAGCCGTATTCAGGCTTGTCAAAGCCTATAGCGCAAACAACCTCCCGTGCAGTTTTGGGAATATCCACATAGCAGTCAGTTGAAATTTCCCCTATTATAGCTATCATTCCGGTTGTGCAAAAGGTCTCACACGCTACACGCGCGTTTTTATCATTATTAAGAATAGCATCAAGAATGGCATCCGATATTTGGTCGCATATTTTGTCCGGATGCCCCTCGGTTACCGATTCCGATGTAAATAGATGTTTTGACATATTACTCTCCATACTTTTTATTTGTTTATTCCTGACCGCTAAAATAAATATAATTCTGAAAACGCTTTTTGTCAATAGCATGCAATGCTTTGTAATTATAATCAGTATTTTTTTATGTATGAATTGCTTTGTTTTACCATTGTAAGCTTCCATACACAATAACAGCAGATACCTAAAAGCGCTTGATTTTTTAAGCTGTATATGATATCATTTTAAGTAATAAATATCCATTACACAGTAAAAGGAATGTACTATTAAATGAAAAAATTAATAAGTTTGACTGTGGCTTTTACCTTGCTTTTTTGCACTTTATCCGTTGAAGCTTTTGCCCTTGAGTCTGAGGATATGTCAGAGCTTCCCGTTGTCATCGTCCCGGGCTACAGCGCAAGTCAGATGTATTATACGGCTGAGGACGGCTCTGTTGAACATGTCTGGGGTGTTGTGATGAGTGATATAGTCACCGAGCTTCTCTCAAGAATCGCCGATGTGGGAATAGGTCTGCATGACCTTGTTTTAGGTAATCCTGAAAGCATCGCCAAAGCTGTGGGAGAGGGATTTATTGAGCTATACGGGAAGTTAGCCTGTAATGACGACGGCTCAAGTATGTACAATCTTTCTCTTTATTATTCCTCTGCCAAGGAAACAAACAGCGCTGTTCTTATGGAAAAGTATCCAAACGGAAACTTTCGCCACGAGGTTGAGATAATGAACGAAGTGGCTCAGTATACCGGCAACGATATGATTTTTAATTTTAACTGTGATTTCAGAATGAGCGCTGTCGATTGTGCCATAGCTCTTGACGCATATATTGAGGATGTTCTGGGCTTCACGGGTGCTCAAAAGGTCAATATCGTGGCTGTAAGTCACGGTGGACAGGTTACAGCAACTTACCTATCCTTGTACGGCTACAAAAAGCAGGTCAATAATGCCGTTCTCAATGTTCCGGCGATAGGTGGCGCAGGCTTGGCATATGACGTTTTAAAGGGCGACTTTGATTTTGATGAAATAACGCTCCTTCGATTCCTTGAATACGGCTTAGTAAACGAGACTGATTACAACTGGCTTGTTGAGGCAGAAAGATTAGGCTTCCTTGATGCGGTACTCAATGAGCTTCAGCCTTATGTCTTAGAGGTTATGGGTAATTGGGAAAGCCTTTGGGATTTTGTCCCGTTGCCGTATTACGAAGAAACAAAGGCACAGAACCTTGATTCTGTCAACAACTCCGTCTTAATAGCCTCAAGTGATTTTTTCCATTATTCGATTTTACCTATGTTTAACACAAGCTTGCAAAAATGTAACAATGAGTATGATATGCACATCTCAATAATCGCGGGTACTGATATTCAGATAGTCACCGGTCTTAAAGAGAATTCTGACGGTATTATCACGACGGCTTCTTCAACCGGTGCTACTGTTGCCCCTTACTCAAAGCGTTTCTCTAATGGCTATACAGCTATAAATAATGATAACAGTTATGTTTCACCCTCTATGACTGTAGACGCTTCAACGGCTTATCTTCCCGAAACCACGTGGTTTGTTGAGGGAATGTTTCACGGCATGGAATTTAAGGACAGATATTCAGCCTTACTCCTTTTACATTTACTTTTAACGCAGGAAATACAAGACGTATACTCCGATTCTGATTTTCCGCGCTTCCACGCAACCACTAACCCGGCCTTATCGGTATTCGCGCAGTTTAACAACAGCGTTGAAGGCCGCGTCAGCTCAAGTGATACCTCTTTGATAATCACAAATCTCTCTAAAGAGTACTCTATGAAATTAGTTGCCATAACCTGCAACGGAATGGACATCTCCTTTAATCTGAACGGTATAGGAGATTTAGGTGTCGGCGGAAGTATTTGTGTTCCTTTTAGCGGAAATGTCCCTGAAGTAAGCAAAAGCTACTGCAATGTAACGGTTACTTATATGCTAAGCGGGACTGCGACCTTTTTAAACGAAAGGAAGCTTAACTTCACTATTGATAACGGTGAAGCTCCTGCCTATGAAATCGAGGAGCCTTATACGGACCTAAACGAGTCTTATGTCGAGTATATCCCGTATGATGTGAATGTAGCCCTTCAGGATTTTGGCGTTCTGCGTACAATGTCGATATTACTAAATATCTTAACCTATTTGTTCAAATCAATATCGCTTTAACCTTTGAAAGTTATATCAATTAAAAACTGTCCCGAAAATCTCTCGGAACAGTTTTTTCTTTTACTATACGCTCAATGCCATAGTAACCAAACCATAATATAGCCGGATACGACCGCTGTCAGCGTAAAGGGAATGCTGATTTTCATAAACTCACTAACGCCTACCTCGTGCCCCTCCTTACGCAAGATACCTATTCCCGCTATGTTTGCAGAGGCTCCTATAGGTGTAATATTCCCGCCTAAGGTTGCGCCTATGAGCAGTCCGAAGTATAAAAGGGCCGGGTCAATTCCCATGGTACCGGCGATGGCGGTTGTAACGGGCAGCATAGTG
>CAZPPO010000164.1:0-4159 GCA_964588475.1 uncultured Eubacteriales bacterium | reverse complement strand
CTCGGACGGATGTTTAATACGCTTCCAGGAAAGCTCTGAAATATGAATCATACCATCCACTCCGCCTATATCGACAAAAGCACCGTAGTTAGTAAGAGATTTGACAGTTCCGTTAATAACCTGTCCCTCCCGCGCCTGTGCCCAAAAGGCTTCCTCAGCTTCTTTGCGGGAATCTCTTAACGCTGCCCTAATAGAACCAACAGCTCTTTTGCGTTGCTTGTTAACTTCAATTATTTTAAGTTTTACAGGATTATGGATAAGAGTTTCAAGGTCGGTGTCACGGCTTGCGCCAACTAAGGAAGCGGGTACAAAAACCCTTATACCCTTTGTTCTTACAAGAACACCTCCGCGAATAGCATCGCAAATTGTTCCCTCGAGAGTCTCTCCGCTCTCCTGTGCGGCAACAATATCATCCCAGACCTTTGCCGCATCACATATGCGCTTTGAAAGCACGACCGTGCCCTCAAGATCATTTGTCTTCATAATTATAAGATTGAGCTTGTCCCCGGGATTCAGCTCGCTCTTTGGGTCTATGTTAGGGTCGCTGCTATATTCATCATAAGGAATATAGCCGGTCTGCTTTCTTCCGATATCCACCTGAATTTCTGTAGGAGTAACGCTGATGACTGTTCCCACAACAAGCTTGTCACTGCCGTAATTATTCAGTGATTCTTCAAGCGCGGCTTCATAATCATAAGCTTCCTCGCCAAAAATATGTGCGGATTCCTGAGTCTTCTCCTCTTCAATTATTGAATTGGTTTCGTTTAATAATTCGGACATGGTTTCAAGTACCTCCTTAATAATATCGGCAGGAGTCGAAGCGCCCGCAGATATACCGATTAAGTCAAAGCCGCGAAAGTCGTACTTAGTTAACTCACACGCATCCTCGACAAGAAAGGTTGTGGCATTTTCACGACAGACATCAGCAAGCTTTGCTGTATTTGAGCTTTGTCTGCCGCCGACAATAATCATAGCGTCGCATTTTAACGAAAGCTCGTATGCCTCTTTTTGCCTTTCTTCAGTTGCAGAGCATATTGTATCAAATATTTTTAAATTTGTACAGAGTAATTTTGCTTTTTTTACACTATTTTCCCATTCTTTTATGGAAAAAGTTGTTTGTGCTACTAAAACCACCGGTGTATCCCTTAAATTGTCATGTTTTTCTATAAGATTTTCAAGCTCTCTCACATTGCTGACAACAAACACGTGTTCCTGTGCATAGCTTTTTATTCCCTTGACTTCAGGATGAGTAGGGTCACCGCAAATAATTAAGGTGGCATCCACCCCGTTTTCATCGGCTATTTTCTGAATTTTTTTAACAAAGGGACAGGTTGAGTCCGCATATTGAACTGAGCCATCTTTCAGTGCGGACATAATTTCCTTCTCGACTCCGTGAGTGCGAAGCACCAGTATTTTATTCTCTTTCAACTCGGAAACCGAGTTAACTGTTTCGACCCCCCGTTTCTTAAAGCCTTCAATAACGCCGGGGTTGTGAATAATCGGACCGAGCATCGCAACCTCTTTTTTGTCATCAATTAAATCATTAACGAGCTTAACGGCTCTGTCAACACCGAAGCAAAAGCCGGCAGACTTGGCGAGTAGTATCTTTGCCATTATATTTTCTCCCGAATTGCTTCTAAAAGAAGGTCAATTGATTGACTTAGGTTATTATTGGTTGTATCTACTATTATTGCATCCTCTGCAGGTCTTAAGGGTGCAATCTTACGGTTGGAGTCCTGTTCATCTCTTTTAATGACATCAGCCAAAACATCATTAAAATCTGCTTTTTGACCCTTTTCAATCAGCTCAATATATCTTCTTCTTGCTCTTTCCTCAGGCGCAGCGGTCAAAAATATCTTAACCTGTGCCTCGGGAAGGACAACGGTTCCGATATCTCTTCCGTCCATAATGCAGTTGTTGTCTCGTGCTATACTCCTTTGTAAATCAAAAAGAAATTCGCGTACTGAGGGATGAGCCGAGACATCGGAAGCTGCCATTGAAATTTCCGGAGTACGGATAAGAGAGGTAACATCTTTTTCACCTAAAAAAACTCTTTGCTCTTGATTTATGAATTTTAATGAAATTTTGAGGTTTTTTAACAGCGGTTTTATTTGAAGCTCGCTTTTAGTGTCCTTACCATTATCTTTTATGAATAGACCAACGGCACGATAAAGGGCACCTGTATCAACATAGATATACCCCAGCGCTAATGCCGCCGCTTTGGCAACCGTGCTTTTGCCTGCGCCGGCAGGTCCGTCAATGGCTATGTTTATCATTGTTTATCCTCCCCTTTTCAGCTACCGAATTACCCGCAAGAGCGCCCGTTGAAAATGCTATTTGCAAATTAAATCCTCCCGTGTATGCATCAACATCAATAACCTCACCCGCAAAATAAAGCTCCTTAACCAAACGGCTTTCCATGGTTTTCGGGTTAATTTCGTCTACGCAGACACCGCCTGAGGTTATTATTGCCTCTTCTATAGGTCTAAAGCCTGTTACAGTTAGCTTAAAGCTCTTTAGAAGATTTATCAAAGCAATCCTTGTTTCTCTTGTAAGCGAATTTGCCTTTACATCGGAGCTTACTGCTATTAGCTTTACGACTACCGGAACAAGCGACCTTGGTAAAAGCTTCGACAAAAGGTTATATATGTTTTTGTTAGGAGCTTCGGAGATGTCGCTAATCAGCCTTTTATCGAGCTGTTCGCGGCTTAAGGCCGGCTTTAGGTCAATATAGATTTCGTATTTTCGGCTTTCCATATTTCTCATGTGTGAGGAGGCGCTTAAAACAAGTGGTCCGGATATTCCGAAATGTGTTATCAATACTTCGCCGAAATCCTTATAAATAAATTGTTTTGCTTTTGTATCAAGTAATGAAAGAGACACATTTTTCAGTGTCAACCCCGCCGCTTCGCTGCACCAGCCCTCATGGCATTCGAGGGGGACAAGCGACGGCTTCGTCGGGATTATAGTATGCCCTGCTTGTTGTGCAAGCCTATAACCGTCACCTGTTGAACCGGTCTGGGGATAGGACAGACCTCCCGTAGCAATAATCACCGAATCGCCGAAATATTTTTTATTGTCCTGAGATATAGCTCCTATAACCTGATTTTTATCGATAATAAGCTTTACAATTCTTGATACTGTTCTTTTCACACCGTTTTCGGTTATAAAACGATTTAACGCGTCGACAACATCAAATGAGTTGTCCGATACGGGAAATACCCGTCCGCCTCTTTCGGTTTTAAGAGGAACCTTTAATTCTTCAAAAAATTTAATTGTATCCGATGGCATAAACCGTGACAGTGCACCAAACATAAATTTTCCGTTAACCGGAATGTTCTCAATAATATCATTTATCCGGTTGCAGTTGTTTGTCAGGTTGCACCTGCCTTTTCCTGTTATAACGATTTTTCTTGCTAATTTTTCGTTTCGTTCAAGAAGCGTGACGCTGCAGCCCTTCTTTGCCGCAAAGCCCGCCGCCATAAGCCCCGAAGCTCCTGCGCCTATCACCAATACAGATTTGTTCACTCAAATACTCCTAAATTCTAATAATACCGTCTGTCATTTCTCTTGCACATTCGTCAGGCTTCGGAAGAAGCAGAGAATACAAATCAGTAGCCCTGCACTCAAGCCTAAAAAGGTTTTTCGCCCCGGTTGAAAATGCTTCAAGCTGTGAAGTCTTTGTCACTATCGGAAGGTTTGATTTCTTTGTTATTTCGCCTAAAAGCTGTTGTCCCCTGTCATTAAAACCGAGAACCCTTACATATTGGGGCGTTCCTAAGGATAACTCTCTTGTAATGCCAAGAAATGAGCAAAGCATAATTCTTCGAAGTCTTGAGTGAGTATATCTTTTTGATTTTACGTTGTCAAGAACCTCCTTGATAGAAGAGGAGTTTCTTAAGGCACAAAATAGCCTGTTTTCAAGCCCTTCCGAAATGTCTGCAATATTCTTGAAGTCCTCGGCAGTCATACGGCGAAGCTGACTTAGAACGGCAATGTCAAGCTTAAATAAATCGGGCGGCATTTTACCGAGTTTATTGTATCTATCCATTATAGCCAAAACTTCTTGAGGAACTGCTTCGGATACATTTTTTCCTTCGTATATCTCTTTGCGTATTTGTGATGCTGATTTATATATTCCGTCGGATACTCCATCGTG
>CAZPPO010000163.1:0-4177 GCA_964588475.1 uncultured Eubacteriales bacterium | reverse complement strand
GATGCGGCTTTTCTTAAAAGCTTTAAGTACCTGTACTTTGAAGCAAATGAAACAGGGAAGGTTAAGATATTGTCGTGCAGACAGCACGGCAATATAATCTTGCTGTCACTCGAAGGCATATGCAGCATTGAGGATGCGGCAGAAAAAAGAAACAAGATACTCTATATTAAGCGCTCTGACGCAAAAATAAAAAAGGGAGATTGGTTCATTGAGGAGCTTATCGGCAACGAGGTAATTGATGCTGACGATGCTGCCGTTTGTTATGGTGTTATTTCATATGTGTCCCAAACCGGGGCAAACGATGTTTGGCACATAAAAAAAGGTGAAAAAGAGGTTCTTATACCTGCAATAAAGGAAGTTGTGAAGAGGGTTGATATTGACAAGGGCAGGATATATATTCGTCCTTTAAGGGGGATGTTTGATGATAATTGACATTATGACTCTTTTTCCCGAAATGTGCGAGGCGGTTTTAAGCACGAGTATTATAGGAAGAGCACGGGAAAAGGGACTCGTAAGCTTAAACTGCCATCAGATAAGGGATTATACGAAAAACAGGCAGAAACAAGTTGACGACTCAACATACGGCGGCGGAGAAGGCATGATAATGATGGCTCAGCCGATTTACGACTGTTTTAAGGCGGTTGAAGGGCTGCGTGGAAAGAAACCTTATTTAATCTATATGACCCCTATAGGCAAAACGCTTACTCAAAATCGCGTTAAGGAACTATCAAAGCTCGACTGCATAACGATTCTGTGCGGCAGATATGAGGGTGTGGACCAAAGAGTTATTGACGCGCTTGTTGATGAGGAAATATCTATAGGTGATTATGTTGTCACAGGAGGAGAGCTTCCCGCGTTAATTCTTGCCGATGCAGTATCAAGGATGCTTCCCGGCGTTCTTTCGTCCGATGAGGGTATAACAAAGGAAAGCCATTATGACTCGTTGCTTGAATATCCTCAGTATACAAAGCCTTATGAGTGGAATAATATGAAGGTGCCCGAGGTTCTGATTTCTGGGCATCATGCAAACATAGAAAAATGGCGCAGGGAACAGTCGTTGAAGCTGACTTATGAAAGAAGAAGAGACCTTTTAACAGATGAAAAGCTTACAGAAGAGGACAGGGAGCTAATAAGAATGTTTGAACGCAAATGCTAATTATTGGTAATTAGCGTTAAAATAATATAGTAATAATACACAAAACAGAGGTCACGAGTTTAGTAATATGAATTATTTTGAATTGAGATGTGTTTAGTAATTTTTAATTGACTACACCACATAATTAGATTATAATATAGCGGAAAGAGCGGCTAATTATTTTCTATATGTTGTGGGCTAAAACCCAGACTTATATTTTTGTGGGAGATATATAGTATGTGTGTTAAAGATGTTATGGTTCAAAATCAAGTAGGCTTACACGCGCGCCCCGCTACATTTTTTATTCAGAAAGCCAATGAGTTTAAATCCTCCGTATGGGTTGAAAAAGAGGAGAGACGAGTAAACGCCAAAAGCCTTTTAGGAGTGCTTTCCTTAGGAATTATGGGAGGTACGCAAATACGAATTATCGCCGGCGGAGTAGATGAGGATAAAGCTGTCGAAGAGCTTGTTAAGCTTGTAGAATCGGGCTTCTCGGAATAAATCAGTATTTTTTTGCACCGCCTTGAGCGGTGCATTTTTTTAGGCGTAAGCCACAGGCTTTTCGAAGGGATTTATATGGAGAATAACAAAGAGAGGCTTAAAAGATTAAAAGATAAGGCGAACGGATTGCCTAAAGCTCCCGGAGTATATATTATGAAAAACTCCGCGGAGGATATCATTTATATCGGGAAAGCAAAATCATTGAAAAACCGTGTGACACAGTACTTCAGTCAAAAGGGACAAGAGATAAAAAAGACTCAAAAAATGGTTGACAATGTAGCGAACTTTGATTATATCCTGACAGACAGCGAATTTGAGGCTCTGATTCTTGAGTGCAGTTTAATTAAACAACACAGACCAAAATACAACATTCTCTTAAAGGATGATAAGGGATATCATTATATAGAAGTAAAAAACGCAGACTGGAAAGACTTCAATTTCGTCAACCGAAGGCAGGACGACGGCTGTACCTATTTAGGTCCTTATGTTAACGGTTTTCTGTTTACCCAATCTGTTCATGACATAAAAAAGATATTTAAGCTTTCGACATGCACTAAGGAATTTCCGAGGGATATCGGAAGGGGACGGCCGTGCTTAAATTATCATATATCTCAATGCAGCGCTCCCTGTGCGGGGAAAATATCAAAAGAGGATTATAACAGGTGTGTTGAGGACGCTTTAGATTTTTTGAAGGGCTCAAATCATGTTGCTGTTAAGCAGATCAAGGAAGAAATGGAACAAGCGTCATTGGAGCTTGATTTTGAGAGAGCCGCGGTTCTTCGTGACAGACTGTCTGCTATAAACAAAGCTTCGCAAAAACAAAAGGTTGTATCAAGTGTTCACTTGGAGCAGGATGTTTTTGCACTCTTCAAAGGTGCAAATAAGGTATGCTTTGCAGTTTTAAGATTTTTAGAGGGTCGTTTATGCGATAACTCACATTATATTCTCGATGAACAAGCTGACTTAGACGAAATGCGTTCCTCGTTCATCGTAGCTTATTATACCTCCAAAGAAAGGATTCCCCCACGCATAACCGTTGACGGAGAGCTTGAAGGAAAAAAGCTTCTCCTGCGTTTTTTATCGGAAATGAGAGGGGCAAAAACTCAAATAGCGGTTCCTGTAAAGGGAGAGCAGGCAAAGCTTGTTGAGATGTGCAGGGCAAATGCACAGCAAAAGCTTTCCGATTATATCAAAAAAAAGGAAGGCAAGAGGCTTGACAGCCTTTTAGAGCTTCAGACAATGCTGGGGCTTTCTAAGCTTCCAAGATACATTGAAGCATATGACATATCTCATCTCGGCGGCCAAAACGTCGTGGGAGGTATGGTGGTCTTCAAGGACGGTAGACCGCTGAAAAGCGCGTACCGTCGTTTTTCCATAAACAGCTTTGAGGGTCAGGACGACTGCCGTGCACTCTTTGAAGTGATTGACAGAAGGCTTGGCGAGTACGAAAAGCTGAAGAACAACGGAAGCGGCAAAAATGAAGGCTTTGCGGTTTTGCCTGAGCTTATTCTTGTTGACGGAGGAAATTCTCAGGTAAACGCAGTAAATGCAGCCTTAGGAAAACATAACATCGAGGTTCCGCTTTTCGGTATGGTCAAGAACTCAAAACACCGCACCAGTGCAATCGCCGCTCAAGGAGGAAGAATTGAATTCAATATGAATAAAAAAGCCTTTACTCTTGTAACAAGCATACAAGATGAGGTTCACCGCTATGCAATAGCATATCATAAGAAAAAACGCTCGAAATCCGTTGTGAGTTCAACACTTGTGGACATAAACGGCATTGGAGAAACAAGAGCGAGGTCGTTGCTGCGGTATTTTAAGACGATGAAGGCTATCAGTTGTGCAAGTATCGAGGAGCTAAACAGTGTAGAGGGAATGAGTATAACCGCGGCTAAAAATGTGTATAATGCTTTTCACTCGTATGAAAAGAGCTAAGACGTGACAAAATCCGCTTTCATTTTTGTCTTAAGAATAATAAAAGCCGGCGCGCAAGCTGCACGCCGGCTTTTTTGACTGTGATTATTTCAAGAACAGCTCAATTACCGGAACTATCTGGTTTGGCTTTACTCTTGGTATTTGCATAAACACATCACCGTTATTCTCATGAAATCGGACCTCGGAGGCATCGTTAAGAAGCTGGGCATATGAAATCTTACCCGCAAGACCCTTAAGCTTCAGGTCAAAAGGCGGATATTCAAAAATATGAGCATAAAGAAGCTTCCCGTTTTGTGTAAATTTCACCCCGGGAGTACAGGGGCAGTCAGACTGAGTACAGCCATATATACTCCTTGAATTATATTTCATCCATTTTCCTATTTCCTCCAGGGCAAAGACGGCTCGGCTGTCAAAATAACCCCTTGCCGTCGGACCTACGTTCAAAAGGAGATTGCCTCCGATTGATACGGTGTTGATAAGCATTCTTATTAGTATTTCCGGGGATTTCCATGTCGCCTCGTCACGGTAATAGCCCCACGAACCCGAGAAAGTTTGACAAGCCTCCCAGACAACAAGATTCCCCTCGCTGTCTTTTGTATCCGT
>CAZPPO010000162.1:3881-4184 GCA_964588475.1 uncultured Eubacteriales bacterium | reverse complement strand
AATACAAAGGATAGCCTTCAATTATTTCGTGTGGCTTGTCCGCAATAGTATCAAAGGACTCCAAAGCCGATTCGTCAGCTTGCTTTTGTATTTTATGAATAGCGGAAACATCAAGCGTGTCGCCCTCAATGCTAACAGTTATCTTTTTATTAAAATGCGATTGGATATATTTTTCTAAAAATCCGCATACGCCGGCTTCAATAAGAATATCCTTGCCGCCGTTTTTAAGCTCTATCGTCACGTGTTCAGCGTTAAAATTTACCTTCGCTTCATCTAAAAAACCATTTGATACCGGTATATTGA
>CAZPPO010000162.1:3211-3871 GCA_964588475.1 uncultured Eubacteriales bacterium | reverse complement strand
AACAACCTTCAGGAGAGTTGAAAGGTATTCCTCCTTGAGCTCGTGGGGCGGCAAAACATAATCGAGCTGTGCTTCTTTAAGCTTCAAAGCCCTCTTGATTTCCCCCGCAACAGACTTCAGGCACATAATGTTTTCAAAACGGTCCACTCTTAAGAGCGCGCTGAGAGTCATATTTTCCTTATCTATACTAATAGAAAGAACACTTGCATTTTCCAATGCCTTCAAATGCTTTTCCTTGCTTATGTACATGCCGAATGTGTTGCCAAAACTACTGCTCATAAGAGTTCAATTTCCTTTATCAGTTCGTTAACTATCTTGTCCTCCGGAATTTTTCTTATTATCCTTCCGTCTTTGAAAAGCATACCGCAGCCCTTTCCTCCCGCTACGCCTATGTCGGCATTGGCAGCCTCACCGGGACCGTTTACAATACAGCCCATTACCGCGATTTTTATCGGCTTGCGGATATTCTTGACAGCGTCCTCTATCCTTTGAGCAAGCGACACAAGGTCAATTTGGGTTCTGCCGCATGTTGGGCAGGATATTATTATGGGAGAAGTGACGCGAAGCTCAAGAGCTTTGAGTATGTCAAAGCCCGCTCTCACCTCATTAACGCAGTCTCCGGTCATAGAAACCCTTATAGTGTCACCGATTTCCGAAAGG
>CAZPPO010000162.1:0-3201 GCA_964588475.1 uncultured Eubacteriales bacterium | reverse complement strand
TGCCTATGCTTGATTTAATCAGGGAGCTTCTTTCGGTTCCCGCCTCCGTAACACCCAAATGCAAAGGATAATCACATTCCTTTGCAACGATTTCATATGCCGTTACCATATCCTTGACATTCGATGATTTTATGGATACGACAATATCGTGAAAGTCACATTCTTCAAGAATTTTAATATGGCGCATAGCGCTTTGTGCCAGTGCCTCGGGCTTGGGTCCTCCATATTTTTCAAGTAAATCCTTTTCAACGGAGCCGGAGTTTACTCCTATTCTTATGGGAACCCTTCTCATTTGGCACTGGTCGGCTACACTCCTTATCTTTTCAAACGATCCAATATTGCCGGGGTTTATTCTGATTTTTGCCGCACCCGCCTTTAAGCTTTCAATCGCCAGACGATAGTCGAAATGAATGTCCGCTACCACCGGAATTGATGATTCTTCACACACTCGAGCAAACACACTCACCGCTTTACGGTCGGGAACTGCCATTCGTATGATTTCACAGCCCGCGTTTATGACAGCCTTCAGTTGTGCGATATTTTCGCGTTCGTTATCGGCAGGCGCGCTTAGCATAGATTGAACTAAAACGGGCGCACCCGCACCTATTTGAACATTTCCGATTTTTACTGCTGTGCTTTTTCTCATGCTTTTCTCCCGATATTTTATTGCTAAAATCTTTTCATAACATCACTTATTGTAACCACCGCCATAAACAACAGCAATAAAATAAGTCCCGTAGCGTGAATATATCCCTCGTATTTTCTGCTTATCGGCTTTCTTCTGATAGCCTCTATTGTAATAAAAAACAACCTGCCGCCGTCAAGAGCGGGTATGGGAAGAAGATTAAAAACTCCTACGTTAATAGTGATATATGACAGCAGCTCAAGAGCTGTAAGCATTTTATCCTTAAAGGTTTCAGCTTGTGCCGTGGTGTCCGCAATAGCGGAAATAGTGCCGATCGGACCTGAAATATCCTTCAAACCGTATTTGCCCGAAACCATATCAGACAGCGATAGCCCTACGAGCTGAACTATTGAAGCGGAGTCGAGCACCGCCCCCTTAATGACTCCCCAAGCAGTAGGCTTAACCCCTACAAGCTGAAAGTCCCAAACGATATAGTCACGCCCTTCGTAATCGAAGGTATCAAACTTTACACCTAAAATTTCCGTTTCCTGCCCGTTGCGCAATACCTTAAAATCGACGCTGCTGTCATTGTCACGGATTAGATTGAACCCTATTCCACGATATGAATATACTTTTGTTCCGTTGATTTCCAATATTTCATCCTCGGCTTTAAGTCCGTAACCATTACTCACAGAGTCTTCAAAGAAACCGTTTATTGTTTTTGTGCCGATTAAATCATCCGAAGAAAGTACAATCGCAACCACAATAACACCGAGGATAAGATTCAGTATAGCTCCCGCGGCTACGATTATGAAACGCTGCCAGCAGGGCTTCCTGAAAAAAGCCCTGTCGTCTTCACTGTCGGTATCCTCGCCCTCCATATTTACATAGCCGCCAATAGGAAACAGCCGCAAGGAATATTTTGTTTCACCCTTTTGTCTCTTAAATAATGCAGGACCCATTCCAAGCGCAAAATCGTTGACTCTGACATTAAAAAGTTTGGCAAATAAAAAGTGACCCACTTCATGAATTGCAATGAGTACTCCGAATAAAAGTATTGCTACTACATAAGGCCAAACAGCTCCCCACAGCGAGGGCAGCGTATTCGTAAAGAATTCAGTCAAAATTATTCACCTCAAAAGAATATTTACCGCGTTTCTCATTTCCAAGTCCACATTTTCGATATCCTGTAGCGTATATTCCTTAATGTCGGGTATGGAAAAGGCCGCGGCCCTGACAAGCTCACCTATATCAAGAAAAGAGATTTTCCCTTTACGGAACAAGCTGTTAGCCTGTTCGTTGGCGCTGTTTGCCGCAGCCGGATAAAGACCGCCCCTATTAATTGCCTGACGGCAAATATCAATACATATAAATGTATCGTAATCGGGCTTATAAAATGTTAGAGTTCCCACATCCGCAAGCTTTAATTCCTTTTCGGCCGAAGGAAATCTGTCCGGATATGTCAGGGCATACTGAATAGGCAAGCGCATATCCGGATAGCCTAATTGAGCAATAACGGAATTGTCCTCAAACTCCACGAGAGAATGGACTATGCTTTCTCGGTGAACGACAATATCTATGTTTTCCGGCTTCATATCAAAAAGCCATACCGCCTCAATAAGCTCAAGCCCCTTGTTGAACATAGTCGCCGAATCTATGGTAATTTTCGGTCCCATTTTCCAGTTCGGATGCTTTAAGGCATCGTTTACAGTTACATCTGTTAACTCCTGTTTTGTTTTACCGAAAAACGGACCTCCCGACGCTGTAATGATTATCTTTTTAAGTGCTTTGTCAGGCGGCGCGCCCTGAAGACATTGAAAAACAGCTGAATGCTCGCTGTCCACAGGCAAAACCGAAACACGGTTTTGTTTTGCTTTGGAAATTACAAGACTTCCCGCCGCAACGAGTGTTTCCTTATTGGCAAGCGCTATTGTTTTTTTAGCCTCAATAGCTGCAAGAGTGGGTCTTAGTCCAGCCATTCCGACGATGGCGTTTACAGTAATATCTCCCTTTGCAGAGCCTGCCTCACAAACACCCTCAAGCCCCGAAAGCACCTTAATTCCGGTATCCGCAAGCTTAATTCTTAAATCTGCGGCGGCTTTCTTGTCAACAACGGCTACTATATCGGGTTTAAACTCTCTTGCCTGCTGTTCAAGCAGCGTGATGTTTGAATACGCTGCCATTGACCGAACACAAAAACCGTTTCTTCTTGCTACATCAAGCGACTGAACTCCTATGGAGCCGGTAGAGCCCAGCAGGTTAATAGACTTCATTTAATACCTCCGGAAAAATTATGCAAGGCATACTACAAAAGCGTAAAGAACGGGGAACACTAAAATGGCGCTGTCAAAGCGATCCATAACTCCTCCGTTCCCCGGGAACAGGAAACCGAAATCCTTTATGCCGTAATTCCTCTTGACAAGCGAGGCGATAAGGTCTCCGCACATACTTATACCCGATAAGAAGAGTGAAAGCAGCATCAAAACGGGATACTTTATATGGCTTTCCCCTTCAAAGAAAAATCTGTCAAAAATAAGAATCAGAATACAAAGCCTCAGCCGTGATTTGAACACGGG
>CAZPPO010000161.1:0-4194 GCA_964588475.1 uncultured Eubacteriales bacterium | reverse complement strand
GGGACATGCAGGCAGTAAGGCTTTTTTTCAAACGGACTTTCACGCTTCATTGTTTTTGTTATACCCTCACGGCATATGAGTGCCTCACCCGACAAAATCAAAAAAGCGGTTTCGTTATTTTCGTCAAGGAGAGAATAGCTTTCACCCTTCTTAAACCTCTTTACACGAATATTCATAAGCATCTCGGGGTTTTTACCGTTTATCTCGCAGATTATCTGCTCGCCGTTTTCATTGAAATTCGGACGCTCGAGCATTTTTTCAAATCCTTTCGTCTTCACTTAGATTTTATCGCAAAAGCATAAGGTGTGCCGGAAAAAGCGCCAAAAGAGCAGAAACAAATCTTACAAACCGCGTTAAGGGCTTACTCATTTTGGGCAATCATTTCCCCGTGCTCCTGTTTTGCGCTCTTGATAAATTCTCTTATAGCCTGGGCTGTCGGCATATCCTCAGAGCATGCGTGACTTGCTACGAGCATAGCGGCGGATGCGCTCGCGAACTCAAGGGCATCGGGAACACTCCAGCCCTCAAACAGTCCGAAGAGAAACGCCGACGCATAGCCGTCGCCGCCTCCGAAGGACTTTAAGAGCTTTACGGGAAACGGCTTTACGGCATAGCTTTTTCCGTCATTTGTGTAAGCGGTTGAGCCTTCCTTGCCGTGCTTAACAATAACGATTTTTGCGCCGTGTGAGTGTAAAAGGCGGGCAGAGGCTTTATCTGTGCCGTCAAGACCTGAAAACCTCTCGGTAAGGTCGAACTCCTCGCGCGAGCCGAGTATAATATCCGAGCCTTGGGATACAAAAGAATAATACAGCGATGTCTCATCAAGGCTTTTCCAGTTGTAGGGACGGTAATCTATGTCAAAAATTACAGGCATGGCGTTCTTTTTAGCAAGGGCAAGCGCCTTAAGGGCCGCTTCCCTTGACGGACTTTCGGAAAGAGCGGTTCCCGAAATTAAAAGAGCGCCCGCTCTTTTCAGGTATTGCTCGTCAATGTCAGACACATCAAGCCTTAAATCCGCGGCCTCGTTGCGATACATAAGTATTGAGCTTTTAGCTTCGGATAGAATTTCTGTAAATGTAAGTCCTATTTTTTCCCCGTTAGTACAGCGCGTGATGTGAGATACATCTATTCCCTCTTTCTTAAAGAAGTTCACAACGAACGTACCAAGCTCATCGTCCGATATTTTAGCAAAAAACCCGCATTTCTTACCAAGCCGAGACAGACCGACGGCTATGTTTGCTGGCGAGCCGCCCAAGTATTTTTTGAAGGTTGTGCTTTCGCTTAAGGGACAATAATAGTCAACAGGATTAAAATCAACCGCAACTCTGCCCAAGAGAATAAGGTCAAGGTCCTTGTCCTTCGGGAAATCAATGTACTTCATCTTTTTGTCTCCAATCGTTGTTGAATATGCTTATATGCCTTTTTACATTCTCACAGACTCCGTCTGCCATAGCCCTTGAAAGCTCAAAATAATCAGGCTTTTCCGCTTTATCCGAATAAGCCTTTGCGCTTTTGGCAAGACAGTCGAAGCTTGCGGTGGCTATGTTGATTTTTCTGATTCCCAAGGAAATGGCGCGTCTGAACATTTCAGCTGTTATTCCCGTGCCCCCGTGAAGCACAAGGGGAACGCTGCAGTCCTTGCCGATTTTTTCGAGTATGTCAAACCTGAGCTGCGGCAGGACAGGGTAATTGCCGTGGGCGTTTCCTATAGCTACCGCAAGGGCATCTATTCCTGTTCTTTCGCAAAACTCACGGGCGAGCGACGGATCTGTGCAGCTTATCTCATGGGACCTTCCGCCGGCTTCGTTTCCGCCTACAACGCCAAGCTCCGCCTCGACACAAGCCCCGTACAAAGACGCTTGTGCAACTATGCGTTTAGTTGCCTGAACATTTTCTTCAAAGGGGAGAAGAGATTTATCAAGCATCACACAGGTGAAGCCTAATTTCAGAGCCTTAAACACGGTTTCCTCCGTAAGACCGTGGTCTAAATGCACCGCTATTGGGACCGTGCTTTCTTCTGCCGCCGCAAGCATAAGAGGTGCCATATACTCTATAGGTGATGTTTTAAGCCTCGCTTCGGCAATCTGAAGGATAATCGGGGTATCAAGCTGTTGGGCAGCCTTTACAGCTCCCATTACCATTTCCATATTTCCCACAGAAAAAGCACCTACGGCTTTGTTTTCGGCCTGTGCTTTAAGGAGCAGCTCCTTCATATTTGTAAGCGGCACGGCGACAACCCCGAACTATTATTTAATACCTTAAATACTACAACAAAACGGTAAAAAAATCAAGGCGCAGTTAACTAAAATGTTTTCATATGATAAACTTGCGAACGGCTTTGTTATATTGTATAATCATAACATTGATATATTTGATTAGGAGACGATATCGGTTTGAAAAAAACAAAGACTTTTGTATGTCTGTTTTCGGCAGCGGTTATGCTTCTTTCGGCTGTTTTGTCGGGCTGCGGTGCCGGCATGGCTCGAAAAATCAGTTTGTCCGGTGAAAAGGTTTATTTCCCCGAAGAGGCGTCGGAAAAATACCGTGTTACAGACACGCAACAATTATCTCCCGTATATTCAACTTCATCCTTGGATTTGTTTTTTGATATTCAAACAGCCTGCATAGCCGTCCGAAATAAAAAAATCGGCGAGACTGTATATTGCGCTTCATCGTTTGCCGATGATTTCGATGCCTCCTTTGCGTTTTCGGTTAGCATATTCGACAATAACGGTAGGTTGTATTATCTGAATTCGCGCGATAATTCATTGGTTTTCGGAGCGGTAAAAAGCAAAAGAACCGCAAACGGTATATCCGTAAAATACTCGCTTGCGTTAAAAGCCGAGGATGCATTGTGTGAAAGCCGGGCGCTCAAAAAAGGAGCGCTGAGAGCTGATATAACCCTGCTTTATGAGCTCCAAGAAAATACTTTGTGCGTAAGCGCCGATTGCTCTGATATGTTCGTTTCATCAGGGTATACTCTTGAGAAAATCAGAATACTGCCGGGCTTTGCATGTGGCAACGCTGAGGACGGCAGCTGCTTTATTCTTCCGGACGGTTGCGGAGTGTTAGCCGATATAAGCGACAAAGCTTCGGCAGATACAGAGTATATTTATTATTGCTTTGGACCGGACATTTCCTCGGGAGAGTCGGGTACTAAGGCGTATTTGCCGTTTTTCGCATTCAAATACGGTGATTTAGCTGTTTGTACAACAGTCGAAGACGCAGACGCCATAGCCGCATTTAAATACAGCCGCAAAAAGGGCAAAACGGGTGCGTCTGTTTTTCCCGAATTTACAATTACCCCCTTTGAGCAAACCGAGAAACATCTATTCGCCGGCTTAACATACGAAGGGCAAATTAAAGTTCGCTATACCTTTATTAAAGAAAGCGAAAACGATTATACAGATATTGCGATGGTTTGCCGTGAAAGACTTATAAGGAATTCCACGCTTCCCACCGCAACAATCAACGCCCAAAGCTCCATGCCGTTTTTGCTTGTTGCCATAGGCGCGGGCTCTGCAGGCAGAAGCTCCTCCTATACCGAATTCATTGAGGCAAAGGAAATGCTTTCGATACTAAAAGCGAAGGGAATCAACAACATTGCAATGAGATATATGGGAGCTCTCAGCGGCGGGCTTGACCAAGAGCCGATATCAGGAGCACGGTTTCTCAGAATGCTTGGCAAGAAGAGTGATTTAGGAGCTCTTACAGATTACGCAAGAGTACAAGGCCTTGAGGTGTTTTTCGATATTGACTTAATCAGCTTGAATAAAAGTGCGGCCATAAGGACGTTAAGCGGTAACAATGCTTTTTTTGACGGCACACCAATCGATGATATCTTTGAAAAGGAAAAAAAGAATTCGAATGCCGCTCCTCTTAAAGAGCTTAAAAACAATGTTTCCGCTGCCCTTTCACTGCTTGAGGACAGAAATATATCTTTAGGCGACATAAGCGAAAACCTGTACAGTGATGCGTCATACGGCTTAACAAGGCAAGCTGCGAAGGAATATATTAACGAATCTTGCCGTGCTTTCGGGGTGAACAGGAGCATAATGCTTTCGGAGCCTGCCCTTTATCTGCTCAAAAGCGCGAAATATGTAGCTTCCTTGCCCATTAGCGCAAAAACAGCGTATGACGGCAATGTTACAGCTATTCCTTTTCTGCAGCTTGTGCTTCACGGAAGCGTTTATT
>CAZPPO010000160.1:2954-4276 GCA_964588475.1 uncultured Eubacteriales bacterium | reverse complement strand
AGCGAAGCAAAAGAGAGGTATGATAATGGAGAAATACTCCTTTCGTGGCGATGGCTTTCGATAACCAGCGGCGGCGTATATATGATGATATTCATTATAGTCAGGATTTTATCTCTTATTCTTGTAAGCTCGCTTCTGACTTATACTACCTCTCCCACCTCGCTTACCTATGCTATAGAAAGTCTTCTTTCACCGCTAAAGGTTTTTAAGATTGAGGTGCACACCTTCGCAATGATGATGACTATTGCCTTAAGATTTATCCCTACTCTAATTGAGGAGATTGACAGAATTATGAACGCACAGAAGGCAAGAGGTGCAGACTTTGAAACAGGCGGTTTAGTAAGCAGAATAAAAGCGCTCTTCCCGATTTTTATACCCCTTTTCGTATCATCCTTTAAAAGGGCCTTTGAGCTTGCGGACGCAATGTCCTGCCGTTGCTATACGGGAGGCAAGGGGAGAACGCGTATGAGGCAGCAGAAAACGGGGGTACGCGATATTTGCGCTCTTTTTGCCGTAATTGCGCTGTCGGCGGCGGTTATATGGCTTAACGCTTTTTTCGGGAGAGTTATCTGATAATGAGAAATCTGCTTTTTATTATTTCGTTTGACGGAAGATGCTATCACGGCTGGCAGAGTCAAAAGAATGCTCCTTCCGTGCAGGAAACCGTAAAAGCTGTATTCGAGAGCATTACGGGCGAGAGGGTGAAAATTACCGGCTGCAGCAGGACGGACGCACATGTTCATGCAAATATGTTTGCCTTCTCGGTCAAAACAAACTCTCGTATCCCTGCCGAAAAATTTGTTTTTGCACTCAACGCCAAGCTTCCTGACGATATAACGGCAAGTAAATGCTTAGAGGTAGACGAGGATTTTAACGCAAGGTATTCATGCAGGGCAAAGGAATATAAATATTTGATTTACAACAACAAAATCAGAAGTCCCTTCTATATAGACAGGGCATACTTCTACCCACTTCCTCTAAACGAAAAAAGGCTTGATGAAGCGGCAAAGTACTTTATGGGAACACATGATTTTTCCGCCTTTTGCAGTTCTAAGGCAAGTGTTTTATCAAAGGTAAGAACAATTTATAACGCGAATGTTACAAGAGACGGCGAAGCTGTTGTTATTACGATTTTTGGAGACGGTTTTTTATACAATATGGTCAGGATAATCGTAGGAACCTTGCTTTATACAGAAACAGGTAAAATAAAAAAAGAGGAAATACCCGAAATAATTGACTCGCTTGACAGAAAAAGAGCGGGCATAACGGTCCCTCCCTCGGGGCTGTATCTCAATAAGGTTTTTTATGACTTTGATATTTAG
>CAZPPO010000160.1:0-2942 GCA_964588475.1 uncultured Eubacteriales bacterium | reverse complement strand
TAAAAAAGAATAGCCCTATAAAACGGCTGATTATCACAGCCGTAGCGCTGATGCTTTCTTTTTCCGTTGTTTACGCTACAGCCTCGCTTTTCGGCGCAATGCCTTTTTCCGGCATAGGGACAAGAATACGCGCCTATATTTTAGGTGATGACGGACAAGAGTTTCCCGTTAGCATAAACACGATGAGTACGCAAAAGACCGATTTATACGATTTCGGCTTTTATGTTCTGTCGGATATGGATATCAAGCTATATGACTTTTCCGGAAGCCTGAAGCTTACAAAGCAGCACAGCTATGGCTCACCTGCGGTAGCTGACGGAAAAAACGGAATTTTGCTTTATGACAGAAACGCAACAGAATATATGCTGATAAAAAAGTATAAGGTTGTTAAGCAGGACCGTTCGAAGGACGGCGATATATTGACAGCCTCAGAGGGGAAGAATGGGAATTTAGCTTTATCTGTACGAAGCGGCGACTCTACGAGCATGCTTTATGTAAAAGACAGGTCCGGTGAGGATATATTCATTTGGAAATGTGCTTACGAGCATATAATATCAGTTGCGCTCTCTGATAACGGCAAGTACGTGTCGTCCGCAAGCATCGGTGCAAAAGACGGCGACATTGTTTCGAGTGTTCATATATTCGGCTTTGATTACAAAGAGCCGCTGTTTGTGCATACCTTTACAGGTGAGACGGTTATAAAACTAAGATTTCTTTCCGACAGACTGCTGTATATTTTTACCGACTCGGGAATATATACGGTTAAGAGCAATAAAGAGATAGAGAAGATTAAGGGTTTTGATAAGTCTGAGCTCGGGTTTTATTCAGAATCGGAAAAAGGCGTCAGCGTCCTTGCCTTAACAAAATACGGAAGCAGCAATTTATGTGAGCTTTATGCCTGCGGGAGGAGAGGGAAGACTCTGCTGAGCAAAGAGATTGAAGCGGATGTTTCCGGTGTACATACTAACGGGAAATATATTTTTTTACTTGCCGATGACGCGGTTTTGGTTTATAATCTAAAAGGTGAACTGTTAAACAACATAGAATTAGGGATGAAAATCGAAAGGCTTTTCGGAAACAACAGGTATGTTTATCTTTGCGCACCTGATAAAATCGGGAGAGCTTTTGCATTAGGACAAGAGAAGGAAAGGCAGGAAAATCAGAATGGAACATATTATTGATATAATTTTAATTGCCGGCTTTGTCTTAACGGTTGTTTTTGCCGCTAAGAAGGGCTTTGCCAAAATTGTACTTGACATAGGCGCAACCGTGTTATCTCTACTGACCGCCTACTTTTTGAGTCGCCCCGTTGCCGCCTTTGTATATGATAAGGTTATCAAAGGTATGATTGAGGAATCTTTAACCGAAAAGCTGGAGAAAATTCCCGCCAAGGACGCTCTTGCCCAGGCACGGGCGCTTGTAGACTCGATACCCGATGGTTTAGTCAGACTTGGGGAGAAAATGGGGCTTGATGTAAACTCCTTGCTTCTGAGTATACCGAAAACCGATATCACATTAGGGCAGGTTTCCCAGAGCATTACCGAATCGGTTTTTAAGCCTATCGTGATAACCCTTGCTACCGCAGTATGCGGTCTGATTATTTTCATTGTTGCCTCTATTGTGTTTGGAATTTTAGTTAAAATTATTAACAAGGTTTTCAAGCTTCCCCTAATAAAAAGCGTAAACAGGACCTTAGGAGGAGCGCTGGGAATAGTGGAGGGCGTAATTTTCTTTTTTGTCATTTCAGCGGCGGCGTATTTTCTAGGCGGTCTCATTGGCGGAAGGCTTGAGGAATACGTTGACAATTCAGTTCTTATCCCGGCTATCAACGGCATAAATCCTATTATCAAAAGGTTTAGCGGTCAGTAGCATCACTTATTCTTAAATTCATTGTTTTGAAAGGGAAGGCATTTTTATGAAGGATTTATTCAAGAATTGTTGGACGATTCCCAATTTACTTACCGTAATTAGAATAATAATAGTCCCGTTTTTTACGTATTTTTTCTGGAAGGCTAACTATATTTTGGCAGTATCTCTTTTGTTTGTGTCCGGCCTGAGCGATTTTCTTGACGGAAAAATAGCAAGACGCTTTAATCAAGTGAGTGATTTGGGAAAGGTATTAGATCCCATTGCGGACAAACTGACGCAAATAGTTCTCGCTGTTATGCTGTTTTTAAAGTTCAGAGGCTGCGATAATAAAACACTTGTGACATTTAGCTGGATTTTCCTTGTATTTTTAATAAAAGAGGCAATAATGATTGTAGGGGGCGCGGCGCTTTTAGCAATGAATTTGCGTCCGAGCCCGGCAGAGCTGTTCGGTAAGGTCGCTACATTTGCGTTTTATTCGGTTATGATTTTACTTGTTGCCTTTTCCCCAGAGTTTGGAGCATTCAGGGAGATTTGGACGATTAACGATATACTTCTTATTGTGCTTGTCTCCGTTTCGGCCGTGCTAACGGTTATTGCATTTTTAGGCTATCTTCCGGGCACTATAAAGCAATTTGCAACAAAAAAGAATCCGGAGCCTAAAGCAAAGAAAAAAATGGGAGATAATAAATGAACAGAGTTTTATGCATTAAATGCAAAAAACGCCCCGCGGTGATTTTCGTATCCAAAATTGAGGACGGAAAAGCCACGCAGGAAGGCTATTGCATGAAATGCGCTATGGATATGAATATCGGACCTATTAAACAGATGATGGCAAACATGGGAATTACGGAGGATGAGGTAGAGGCGGTCAGCGATCAGTTTTCGGATATGGTTGACGGTCTTGAAGGCTTCCAGCCCGGAGGCGCAGGCACCATGCCTTTTTTCCCCACACAAATGGGAGGCGAACCTTCCGAGTCATCCGAAAAGGTGTCTGATGAAAAGGATGAAAAAAAACAAAAGGAAAAAAAGAACAAAAATAAAGATAAGAGCAAAAGAAAGTTTTTAGAGCTTTA
>CAZPPO010000159.1:0-4303 GCA_964588475.1 uncultured Eubacteriales bacterium | reverse complement strand
GACCCTTTTCGACCGGCGCTTCCACGTCTTCCTTTATACTGATTTCCGAGGTCACCTCCTCTTCCTTTCCCTTTAATACAAGAATAGGCGAAATTTCCGGAACCTGAGGTATTATTGAATTCTTCTCCCCGTACCAGACAGTTACATCTGTAATCAGTTCAGGATTGATTTGCGGCTGCAGGAGAGTGTGGTTTGAAAATCCCCAGGTAAGCATTGATTTTGCAGCCTCAAAACGCCTTGTGCCGTCCTTGCTTCCCAATACAACCGCTATGAGATTAAGCCCGTCACGCCTTGCGGTAGCTGAAACGCAGTGTCCTGCCTTAGATGTTGTGCCTGTCTTAAGACCGGTAGTCCCGCTGTAAAATCTTACAAGCTTGTTTGTATTGACAAGCTCTGTTTCTCCGTTTCTGAGTGTGTCCATCCAAATCGTTGTGTATTCCTCGATAAACTTATGCTTAATAAGCTCCCGCGACATAATTGCAATGTCTCTTGCCGTCGTTAAATGGGTATTGGTTGTGTCATCAAGCCCGGTAGGATTGTCAAAATTTGTATTCGTCATTCCAAGCTGTTTTGCCCGTTCATTCATTGCACTGACAAAGGATGTTTCACTTCCGCTTATGTATTCGCCCAAGGCTGTTGCGGCATCGTTTGCGCTTGCTACGGCCACAGCCTTCAAAAGCTCATGAACCGTCATTGTTTCGCCTTCCTTGAGCCAGATTTGGGAACCGCCCTTTGAACATGCGTTGGCACTAGCCGTCACCTTGTCTTCAAGTGTTATTTTTGCACAATCGATTGCCTCTGACACTAAAAGCATCGTCATTATCTTTGTAATTGAAGCGGGGTAAAGCTTTTCGTCCGCATTCTTTTCTAACAAGACTTTTCCTGAGGATGCCTCAACAAGAATTGCGCTGACCGCGTCGATTTCAAACGGAAGTGTATTTTTCGACGATGCCGCGGGACTTGACTTAACGTCAATCAGCGCAACATCATTTTCCTCATTTTCTACAATATTGCTTTGATCGGCAAAGCATGGTACATAAAAAATATTCAATAAAAAAAACGAAATAATAATGCACAAAAACCTTTTCATATCGACACTCCTTAAATGGTTCTTGTACATTTTATGCCCGTTTTCTTAAAATTAGAAACTATTTAATTCTTTTTACAGACAAGACATACCCAACCGTTTAGATAATGCTTTTCATACACGGTGAAACCTGTCCTTTTTATCGCTTCTTCAACCTGAAATATTCTACTGTCAATAATCCCGGAAGCTATAAAAATCCCGCCTTTTTTGGTCAGCGAAAATGCCGTATCGCAAAAGGAAATAATAACATCCGCCACTATGTTCGCTACAATAACATCGTATTTTTTGATTATGTTTTCGGCAAGGCTTCCGCATACAACCGTATATTTCGGGGGACAAAAGCCGTTTAACCTTCCGTTTTCCTCAGCAGTTTTTACCGCAAGTGCGTCAATGTCAACCGCCATAGCCTCTTTAGCACCCAAAATAAGCGCCGCAATTGAGAGTATTCCGCTACCGCAGCCGATATCAAGAACCGCTTCGCAGCCTTTTATGGTATTATCAAGAGCCTCAAGGCAAAGATATGTTGTTTCATGAGTTCCCGAGCCAAAAGCCGCTCCCGGCTCCATAAGCAGAACCTTTCTCCCCTTTGCGTCCTTAAGCTTGTGATGGGCGGGACAAATAACGATCCTGTCACCGACAAAAATGGGCTTATAGTATTTCTTCCAATTATTAGTCCAATCTTCTTGTTTTAATAGGCTGCTGCCAATCGAATACGGTATTAGTAAACAGGTGAGTCTTTCCGATATAAAGGCTACAGCCTCGTTCGGATTATCCTCAGGAGATATATAAATATGAATAACCGCGTGTTCCCTGTCCCTTTTGAGAAGCTCGTCGTCAATAAGGTCTGTGTGGGCTAATTCAAAGGTTTCCTTTTCAAGAGAGCTGTAATCTTCAATATAAATACCGTAAGCTGCCGCCATAAGTGCAATACTGCCTGCAATATCGACATAGGCGACGGGTATTGTGATTTTTATCTCAGTCCAATCCAAAAATATTACCTCAATACTTATTGTGCACATCCTCGGCAAAACACAGCATATCTTTTATTTCAAGCACACTGCCGTCATCAAGAACGGCTTTACCGCTCATTTTACCGAATACCTGATGCTGGTCGGTAACTATTAGTTTTACATCTATTTTTGCAGCCCTGTCAATAATGGGGACAAAATCCATCTCAAATCTGCCGTCGCTCGATGTAAAGGTCCACAAGTCTGTGTATCCGGTCTTGGGGATGTTGAAGGTTACATCGTCAAGCTTATGAGATTTTCCGTCATAAAACAGCATATTCTCGCTTGCCGCGGATGTATCGCCAAAGCCGTATCCAATATTAAACCCAAACGGCTTTCCGTTTACAACCGCGTTACCTGAACCCCAATACCAGGTGTTGTCATAGGTCCATACTCCCCTGCCCCAATCAAGCGTTCCGAAATCCGTGTTGGGATTAAAAGTATATTCTTTGCCATCAAATTTTACGTAACCGGACGCTCTCATACAATTAATTTTCTGATTATAATAAAAGGCCGTTTTCTTTTCCTTCCACGGGGTGGCTATGACCATTGTATCCATAGGCGGCTGCTGCAGCGTAATATTGCACTCGAGGGTCTTACCCTCGAAAAAATTCTTAAATTCACATACTATCTTGCGCTGTCCGCCTGATACTTGAAATTCCATTTCAAGGCGTTTGTTCTTAAAAACCGTATTTCCCTTATCCGAGGTGGAGGGCAGTGCAAGCTTGCCCATTGGAAAAGGGGTTAAAATAGTCTGGGTATGTTCAGCGGGCTTTGAAAAATCAAATAAAGTTACAGACTGCAGACCTATGTATCCGTCATCCGAAATAGTAAACGCCGCACCAAAATCTGACGAAGGCGATAAAACGAGATAATAATCCCATTCCTTAATTCTGAATTTAGGAGCTTTTATGTCTTGGCGATTATATTGCTGAATAAGACTTTTAGACCAACCTGGTTCGGCAAGAGAGCCATCGCTATTTAAAAGCTTTCTCGGCTTTAATACCTCATGATTTCTCATTTATCTTCCTCCTTATTAATATTCAGCTGTGCGAAGGGTAAAACCTCTGTCCTTCCGTGATTGAAAAGCTTTCTGTTGTCAAGCGCCCAGAGTTTATTTGTAAACTCTCCCGGCTTTACGGCAGAAAGAGCCTGCGCCATTTCATACATCTGCGCGTCCAGAAGGTCAAGCTGGGATAGAATTTCCGCTTCGATAAATGCCGGCCTTACTGAGCTTCCGTATTCGGGAATACCGTGGTGAGATATTATCATATGCTCAAGGAGCATCGCCGTGTTTTCACTGATACCAAGCTTTTTAGCCGTATTTTCAACAAGCATGGCTCCCATAACAAGATGCCCCACAAGCTCACCCTTTTGGGTATATCCGTCTGCAAGCCCCGTGATGTTTACATTAAATTCCGACAGCTTACAAATGTCATGAATTATGGCGCCTGTCAGCAAAAGCTCCTTATCTATGTAGGGATAGATTTCACTTACCGCCTGTGCAAGCCTTACTACTGAAAGGGTATGATAAAGCAGCCCACCATTTATTGCATGGTGAAGCTTGTACGCGGCAGGAAAATACAAAAGCTTTTCCTTGTTCTCTTCAAGAATTTCATTTACAAGCCTCTTAAGCTCGTTATCCTCAAAGCTTAAGACTATTTGCTTAATTTCATTGTACATATCCTCGCCGCTGTAATCGGCAGATCTGACATAATCTTTTACATCTACATTATCACTATCGGAAACAGGGCGAATTCTTTGTATAATAAACTGTTCGGAATTATTATACTGCTGAATAATTCCTCTGACCTTAACGATGGTGTTGACCTCGGGCATAGACTGGACGCCTTCCTTGAAATCCCAAAGCTTTGCATTAATTTCGCCCGACTTATCTGAAAGTATTAAGTCAAGAAACACCGAACCGTTCTTGGCGCTCTTTTTATCACAAGAACGAACTACCGCATAACCCTCCAGTGTTCCTTGCTTATCACAACCGTTAAAATCCATTAAAATCATCCTATCTTTTTGATTTACTTGATTTTACCATATATTTTCAAGAAAATCAAAAGGATTTTTTCCATGGCTTTTATACGATACAGTATCCTTTTGCGTACCTTTCATAATACTTTCCGTGTTTTCGCCTGCTACTATAATACAGCACAACAGACCCGCGGCGAGTATCCCCGAGATACTCGCCAAGACAAAA
>CAZPPO010000158.1:0-4384 GCA_964588475.1 uncultured Eubacteriales bacterium | reverse complement strand
ATAACAGCCGCAGACTTAAAATATTTGTAATCTAACTTTGAAATAAAGAACATTACCGCTATTCCTAAAACGGCAAAAATCAGCTGCCTGACAAAAAAATATGTGCTGCTGCCTTTATCGTAATAGGCATAAGTATAGCTTGCGGAAAAGAGCATAATAAGTCCTATTGTCAATATTGTAAGCACGAGTATAAGAAACGGGATATCCATTTCCCTTGTCGTAAAAAAGCGGCCCAAACCGATTTTTCGCTTCTTTTCCACTGTAATTCCTCCTGAAGAGCCTTTAATAATTATTAACTCGGATTTCCATAATATACTAATAGTATACCTATAATACTTCCTAAAATATTAATAAGTGTGAAAACTTTTACAATTTTTGTTTCCTTCCAGCCGCTCATTTCAAAATGGTGATGGATGGGCGCCATCTTAAAAACGCGCTTTCCGTGCGTGAGCTTGTAATAGACAATCTGGATAATATCCGACATAAATTCCGCAACATATATAATTCCGATCGGCAGGATAAGAAGCGGACAATCGACAGCATAAGCGAAGGCTACTATCATCCCCCCCAAGAACATAGCGCCCGTATCTCCCATTATTATCTTTGCGGGGTATCTGTTCCATATAAGATAACCTGCGCACCCTCCAGAGAGAGCGGCGGCAAGCAAGCTTATTTCAAAATATTCCCTTAAAGCGGCTGTTACCACAAAGCCTATTGCCGCAGAAAGAGTAACCGACCCGCAAAGCCCGTCTATTCCGTCGGTGAAGTTCACGGCGTTGGTGGTGCAGTATATTACAAATACTCCAAAGAACCAAAACATAATACCCATATCGAAATTGCCGAAAAACGGTATAAACATATAATCGGCACCCACGGCGTAAAGAGAGCCTAAGTAGCCTAAGGTCACGAAAATTTGAAGGAAGGTCTTTTGTTTGATGGTTAGACCGAGATTTCTCTTTTTAACAACCTTTATATAGTCGTCGGCAAAGCCTATTAAGGTAAATCCGATCACCATTAAAAGGCCTCCCCATATTTTCACATTGATTTCGGAGAGCTTTAATGAGTTTTCTATATTCCCGCCGATTTGCCTGAACGCAAATAACGAGACTACAAAAGCGATGATGGTGCCGATTATAAATAAAATACCGCCCATTGTCGGTGTTCCTTCTTTTTTCTTATGCCATTTCGGCCCTATATCAAGTATAGTCTGACCGTATTTGAGCTTGTGAAGGAACGGTATGACAATATAACCCAAACCAAACGCAATTATAAAGCCTAAAACAGCCGCTACGGTCAAGCAAACATAAAATATCATATATTATCTCTTCCTTCCTTTTCATCAAAAAGCACGCTGTATACGCAGTCTATAACATCCTCAAGCTTCATCGAGCGGCTTGCCTTAAAGAGTACCGCGTCACCCTCTTTTATTGTTTGGCAAAGCCGTTTTGTCAATTCGTTTTTTGATGTGAAGCCTTCGGATATGCGGCAGCCTGCTTTTTTTGCCGCCAAAGCGGTTTGTTTCGATTTTTCTCCGAGTGTAAACAGAATATCCGCGCTCAAAGCCGCCAATTCTCCGGATTTAATATGTGCGCTGTCAGCGTGAGCTCCCAGCTCAAGCATATCTCCGAGTACGGCTATTTTTCTTTTGCATTCGATTTGCGAAAGTATGGAGAGCGCGGCTTCTACACTGTCCGGATTCGCGTTATAGCAGTCTTCTATGAATATGAACCCGTGCTTTTTAATTATTTTTTGCCGTCTGCCTTCAGTTTTAAAGCCCTCTAAGGCATTAACGGCATTTTCCGGCTGTACTCGAGCAAGCAGACCCGCCGCCACCGCACAGACAGCGTTTGAAACATTATGCCTACCTAAGGCTGGCACAAAGCCCTTTACGGCTTTGCCACCGTAATGCACCGTAAAGTAAGAGCCGTCAGTGACCTGTTTTATTTCATCGGCAAATACATCACAGTCCTTGCTTTCAATACCGAATTTTATAATCTCGTAATCGTTGTTTTTATAATCCTTCAGCAGATCGTTATCGCCGTTTAGTACAAGCGGCGAATTTTTTTTCATTCCTTGTGTTATCTCGAGCTTTGCTCTCAATATTCCCTCGCGAGAGCCGAAATTCTCGATATGAGCCACCCCGACATTAGTAATAATACCCAAGGTAGGTTTGGCACAGCGTGAAATTCTTTCTATTTCTCCGAAATGGTTCATACCCATTTCTATTACAGCCGCTTCATATGTAGAATCAAGCTCAAGCAAGGTTTTTGAAACACCGATTTCATTATTTAAGTTGTTTTTCGTGATGAGGGTTTTGTATTTTGACTCTATAACCTTCGCTACCATTCCCCGGGTAGTCGTCTTGCCTGCACTTCCCGTAATCGCTAAGAGCTGAATATTAAATTTATCTCTGTAAAATGAAGCTATACTTAACAGCGCCTGAAGAGTATCCTCGACTATTATGACTCTATCGTCTTTAAGTTCAAAAGCGGTACAAACGGCGGCAGCCGCACCTTTGCTCAGAGCCTGCCTCACAAAGTCGTTGCCGTTAAAATTTTCACCTGAAAGCGCTATGAATAACTCACCGCTCTTAAGTGTCCTCGTATCGGTGGAAACTCCCGTGATAAAGCCTTTTTGCGAAGTGGCAGCTTTAATCACGCTTCCCAGCTCTTCAAAGCTTAACGTCATCAATATCACCGCTTAACAATTCGGATACTACCTCACGCTCATCGTAATGCCTTTTTTCGCTGCCGATTATCTGGTATGTCTCATGACCCTTGCCTGCAAGCAAAACAGTGTCGTCATTTTTTGCTTTCGAAAGGGCAAGATAAATCGCCTTCGTTCTGTCCGGTTCTACAAATAGATTTTCCTTGTCTCCTACAATACCTTCAAGAATCTCATCTATTATATCCTGAGGATTTTCAGATCTCGGATTATCGGATGTTACAACAGTAATATCGGAAAGCTCATAGGCAATTTTGCCCATCATCGGGCGTTTTGTGCTGTCTCTGTCGCCGCCGCAGCCGAATACGGTTATAACTCTGCCGCTTGTAAAGCTCCTGATGGCCGCTATTGCCTTTTCAAGCCCGTCGGGAGTATGGGCGTAGTCTATAATTATGTTGTACGGCTGCCCTCTTTTTACAGTTTCGAGCCTTCCGGGAACACTCTTTGCCCTTTCTGCCGCAGCAGACACCTGTTTTACGGGAAATCCAAGAGAGCATACAGCGGTGATAGCCGACAGAGAATTGTAAACGGAAAAGGTTCCGGGTATATAAAATTTTACATCATAATCTTCCTTGTCCGTTTGGAGCGTATAAGCTACGCTGTCGGAATTATATATAATCTTTGAAGCCTTAAACATCGAGTCCTTTATAACAGAATAAGAACATACTTTTGCACCTATGTTTTCAACAAAATAAGGTGCTTTTTCCTCGTCGTTATTTATTACCGCTATCTTACAGTCATGAAACAATTGCTTTTTAGACTCAATGTACTGTTCAAGACTCCCGTGATAGTCAAGATGGTCCTGGGATATATTCGTCAAAATTCCTACTTCAAACTTTACTCCCTCAAGTCTTTTTTGGTGTAGGGCCTGGGAGGAGGCTTCGATTACACAGTATTCCAAGCCTGTGTTAACCATTCTCTTAAAAAGTGCATGCATCATAAACGGATCGGGAGTAGTTAAAACTGAAGGAACGCTTTCCTCTCCTATCAGGTTTTTTACGGTACCTATGAGACCGCAGCTCTTTTTGAGGGATTCAAGTATATCCTTAATAACAAAGGTAGTCGTCGTTTTTCCGTTAGTACCAGTAACCCCTATGATCTTCAGCTTATCACACGCTCGTTCAAAAAAGTTTTTACATAATAGAGCATAGGCCGCTCTCGAGTCATCGACGACGATTTGTTTTTCTATACCTATATCCCTTTCAACCACAACAGCCGCCGCACCCTTTTGCAAAACTTCATAGGCCACCTTGTGTGCGTCAAAATGCGTTCCCTTGATGCATACGAAAAGACAGCCTACGGTAACATTATTTGAATTATCCGTAATTTCCTGAACATCAATGTCAATATATTTACCCGTTACGGGTATTCCATCCAACAGATGAGATAAAAGCATTATAATCCTCCTTAAAAATCCTGTACTCCGACATTTGTCTTAAAGTAAACCGTAATAATCGTTCCAAGCTCCGCTTTTGTGGACGGTGCTATATTTTGACGATAGGATTTAACCTCTTCATCGAGCGAAGAGCCTGAAATTCTGATATTGAAGCCCTCGTTTACCGCTCTTTTGTTAGCCTGGCTTATACTCAAACCCTTAAGATCGGGCACAACGCCTGTTGTTGATGAGCCCTTTTCCGTATAAAGTATTATTACACCGTTT
>CAZPPO010000157.1:0-4403 GCA_964588475.1 uncultured Eubacteriales bacterium | reverse complement strand
GCTGCCAGCACTCGTCAACAGATGCGGCTCCGCCTACTTCAACAGCGGCATAAAGTCCTTTACGCATGGCATCAGTAGCGATTTTGAGGTGAGATATCCATGTGGTGCATATTACAACGGCGTCGAGCTCTTCCTTTTCCAAAAGCTCTTTATAGTCTAAATAAGAGTGAACCGGATAATTGCATTCGGGAGCGCTTTCGACGATATCTATACCTCTTTGTGCTCTTTCGGGAACGAGGTCACACACAGCGGGAACCTTGACTCCTTCTATCTGAAGTAAAAGCCCGAGCATGCCGGAGCCTCTGCCGCTTATGCCGATAAAGCCAATTTTTATCTCTTCCTTCAAAAATATTCCCCCACATTTATATTTCTTAGAAGTATAACATAATTAAGCGATGTTTTCAAATACTTTGCACATTTTTTAAGATTTTATTGCTTTTATTACCGGCGTATTTTATAATTAATTCAAGGATGTGATAAAATGAACTCGTTTAGCGAGAGACTTCGTGATTTGCGAAAAGGCTGCGGCTTAACACAAAGTAATTTAGGCGAGATGTTAGGTAAGAGCGCAAGTGCGGTAGGAATGTGGGAGCTTGGCAGAAACGAGCCTGATATGACTACGCTAAACTCGCTTTCGTCTATCCTCGGTTGTTCTCTTGAATATTTAATGTGCCTTGACACTTCAAAAAACAGCACATTGAGGTCTCCCAATGACATTCCTGTTTACCGTTATGATGCTGATTTTCCGGACGATCCTTTGAGATATTTAACTCTCCCTCACGAGTATTTTGACGGCAAAAGCGAATACTTCGGGATTTTATATAATAATCGCGATATGACACCGTCAATACTGCCAAAAGACTGCGTAATAATCAGAAAGCAGGACTCCGCCCTTAACGGACAAATAGTGCTCGTAAGAAAAACAGACGGCGCTGTTTGCCTTCGCAAGCTTCTGTATCAAAACGGCGGAGTTATCTTAAAACCTCTGTCTTTAGATTTCGAGCCGGATTTTTTTGCATCAGAATTTATCGATAAATCATTTATAATTCTCGGCGTGGCTGTTTTAATCGAAAGAGCGCTTGAATAACACGCACAAAAAATAAGCAGGCAGGAATATTTCCCGCCTGCTTTTCTTTAATTGTTTAATTTTGAGTTTCGTTACCCGTTAAAGCCTGCCATACTATGGAAAATCCGGGTGTATTGGCAAGTAGCTTGAATATATTTGAACGCATGAAGGAGATTAGTCCGCCGAAATCGTAGAAGAGTACAGTGTCTGCCCCGGGAGCTGTGTCATACTCCAATATGAAGGGCTGGGTATAAAGAATACCGCCTTCCCCGAAAACCTCAGCTCTGACATAAGAGCCTATTTGGTCCGAATATAAGTCAAGGTCTATTGTATCACCCTGTGCAATAAGGTTGCCGTCAGCAATCCACCTGATAACAAGAGCGTTATCAGCCTCAATAGTTATTGTATCCTCTTGTTCATTTACAATTATATCCGTAACCTCAGGTTGAGCTAAGCCGCTGTCCGCTCTCCAGTCGGTTCCAAGCTCAAGGCCCGTAGCCATACTGATTTGAGCTAATTCCTTTGAATTTTTGATGCAACGGCTGCCGGCAAAAAAGGTTCCTGTCTCAAGACTTTCACGGACACTATCGGCAGTAAGCTCAGGAAGCATATTAATGGTCCATGCCGTATCAACCGCGGAAATACTGTGTGCGTCACTTGTGCCTATAGCAAATACATTTCTGCCGTTAGGTATGCAATTTTGAAGCAAACGGTCCCAAAGCTTTCTGTCGTTTCTTGTTCTGCCGTCACCCTTGCTGTTAACATCAATTCCTATGCAAGAGTCATATTTAAGTAAAAGGCTTGTGAACTTGTTGACATGATAATCATCGCTGTAAGCCAGTTCAGGGTCATCCTGCTCCTTTTCGCCCGTGTACTCACCCGGATGATTTATAACACTTAGTCCTCCACCCTCATGAGCGCCCTTAATTGCAGCCTCATAGTCACTCGTTCCGCCTATAACGCCGTTACCGTATGTACCAAACCAGGCATTGACGTGTGAGCTGTTGAAAGAGGTCGGATTAAGCTCAATTCCGTTAGGGATTTGAATCATAGCTTTTCCGTCCTCGCCGGGCGTCGTGATTTCCGTGTAGCGTTCCTGTGTGAGCGAGGTAGGCTTAAAAGCTATGCTGCCGGTCTCGATTTTACCTAAAAGAGACATATAAGGTACAGTGTTGACATCAGTCCAGCTGTAGCTCATTACACCATGGTCGGTTATCGATAAAAAATCATACCCGAGAGAATAGTGATACTCTATCATATCGGCAAAATCAGTGCTCCCGTCACTTGCAAGCGTGTGGCAGTGCAAATTACCCTTATATGGCTTCCAATTGTCCCAATCAACGCTGTCATACGGGTTTGTTACCGTATAGTCAATCGTGTCGGCTTGCGCAAAGGAAATTACCGAGAATGAAACAAGCAAGGATGCGGCTAAAACGACGCTGAGCATCTTGTTAAAAAAAGTTTTCATAATATTCCTCCTCATTATGATTTGATTTTATGCTTTTTTTCCATTTTTGTCAACCAAAAGCGCTTTTTATACTAAGTCGCAGGCTAAGATGTTTTTATAGTACCGTTATTTACATTTGTATTTGCTGTTTGCTCATAATTTTTACTTGTTTGTTAATATATAATAATGATTATAATCATTAAAGACAAGCGATTGCCTTAAAGTTTATATTTACAATATCTTGCTTGTTTGCTATACTATTACCAATATATGTAAAGGAGTTTATTATGAGTAATATAACAGTTGCTTGGGATACCCTTTATTCATTTGTAGGGGATGCCTTTGTCGGTGTTGGAGTACCGAGAGAGGACGCTAAAATCTGTGCGGATGTTCTTCTCGAATCTGATAAGAGAGGCATCGAATCACACGGAGTAAACCGTTTCAAGCCAATTTATATCGACAGAATAAATATCGGTATACAAAAGCCCGTAACAGAATTCGAGATAATCAGAGAAACGCCTACAACAGCAGTTGTAGACGGTCATGACGGTATGGGACAGGTCATAGGCTACAAGTCGATGAAAATAGCTATTGATAAAGCAAAAAAATACGGCATGGGTATGGTTGCCGCAAGGAATTCCTGCCATTACGGCATTGCGGGATATTATTCCTCTATGGCTACTGACGAGGGAATGATAGGAATAACGGGAACCAATGCCCGCCCGTCAATTGCCCCGACCTTCGGTGTAGAAAATATGTTAGGCACAAATCCTTTGACGATAGGTCTTCCCACAGACGAAGAATTCCCCTTCATTATCGATTGCGCTACCTCTATTACCCAAAGAGGAAGGCTTGAATATTATTCAAGGATTGGAAAAGCTACTCCCGCAGGTATGGTAATCGGAAGAGACGGCAAGACTAAAACAAACACGGATGAAATACTCGTCGAGCTCAACACGGGAGAAGCGGCACTTACTCCCTTAGGCGGAATCGGAGAGGAGCTTGCCGGATACAAGGGCTATGGCTATGCTACGGTTGTTGAAATTCTCTCTGCCGCTCTGCAGCAGGGTAATTATCTGAAAATGCTTACAGGTATAGGAGAAAACAAAGAGAAGGTTCCTTTCCATTTGGGGCATTTCTTTATTGCTATTGATACAAACGCATTTATGGGCAGCGAGCAGTTCAGAAAGACAGCGGGAGATATTTGCCGGGCGCTCAGAGCATCAGAAAAAGCTCCCGGGCAGGACCGTATTTATACCGCAGGTGAAAAGGAGTATGAGGTATGGCTAAGCCGTAAAAACTCCGGCGTTCCGATAAATCCTGCCGTTCAAAAGGAGTTTATAACGGTACGTGACAGCCTAAAGCTCAATAAGTACAAATTCCCGTGGGAATAAATTTATTATAAAGGCGGTATGTTTTATGGATTTTCAAAAAGAATCATTAAGACTTCACTATGAATGGAAAGGCAAAATCGAGGTAATTGCCCGCGCGAGTGTTGATAACAGGGAGCAGCTTTCCTTAGCCTATACTCCGGGAGTAGCACAGCCCTGCCTTGAAATTCAAAAGGATTTGAATAAGTCCTTTGAACTTACGCGCCGCCATAACCTCGTTCTTGTTGTCACGGACGGAACTGCTGTTTTGGGTCTTGGTGATATCGGACCGGAGGCAGGTATGCCCGTTATGGAGGGAAAATGTGTCCTGTTTAAGGAGTTTGGGGGTGTTGATGCTTTTCCTCTTTGCGTTAAATCAAAGGATGTCGACGAGATAGTAAATACGATTGCTTTAATCTCGGGCAGCTTCGGAGGTATTAACCTTGAGGATATATCTGCCCCGCGCTGTTTTGAAATAGAGAAAAAGCTCAAAGAAAAAACCGATATTCCGATTTTTCAC
>CAZPPO010000156.1:0-4418 GCA_964588475.1 uncultured Eubacteriales bacterium | reverse complement strand
CCGAGAGAGTGCCCGCTATCTGCTTGCGGCGTTCCTTAAGTCGCGGAAACTGCAGGTACACCTTTTCCAGTGATTCGTCGATAGAAGAGGCTGGCTGAGTAAAAGCACCCATTTCGAGATTTTCCTCGACGGTCATCCGAAGAAAAATCCGTCTTCCCTCCGGGATGTGGGCGATACCCAAACGCACGACAGCATGCGGCGCCGTTGTATTGATTTTTTGACCCATAAAGCTGATGTCTCCGGTTTTGGGTCTTAGAAGACCCGATATTGTTTGCAGAATGGTGGATTTTCCCGCACCGTTAGCTCCTATCAGGGAAACTATTTCGCCTTCATTAACCTCAAAGGATACTCCCTTTATCGCGTGAATAGGACCGTAATACACATTTATTTCATTTACCTTCAGCAAAATATCACGCCTCCTTCTTGCCCAAATACGCTTCGATGACAACCGGGTTGGAGGATATCTCCTGGGGCGTGCCTTTTGCAATTATTCTGCCGTAATTGAGCACTGCAATCCCTTCACATATACTCATAACAAGCTTCATATCATGTTCGATAAGCATAATAGCTATTTGGTAGGTGTCCCTTATTTTCACGATATTTTCCATAAGCTCCGCCGTTTCGGAAGGGTTCATGCCCGCGGCGGGCTCGTCTAACAGCAGAATAATCGGATTTGTTGCCAGGGCGCGGACAATCTCAAGGCGTCTTTGCGCACCGTAGGGCAAGGCTCCCGCTTTGACTTTTGCAAGCTCCGCCATATTAAAAATCGACAGCATATCAAGCGCCTTTTCACGAGCCGCTTTTTCTCCTCGCCAATACCCGGGCAATCTCATCACGGTACCGGGGATATGATACTTCATTTCATAATGAAGACCCACCAATACATTGTCAATTACCGTCATATCCTTAAAAAGCCGTATATTCTGAAAGGTCCGAGCCATTCCTGCCCTGCACACCTGGCTTGTGGTCATGTCCGAGGTGTCTTTTTTCCCGAGCATAATTGTTCCGCGTGTAGGCTTGTATACATTAGTTAAAAGATTGAACACGGTGGTTTTCCCCGCTCCGTTGGGACCGATTAAA
This sequence comes from uncultured Eubacteriales bacterium, assembly GCA_964588475.1. GTDB lineage: Bacteria > Bacillota > Clostridia > Oscillospirales > Acutalibacteraceae > DTU089. The sequence continues at coordinate 3,338 of CAZPPO010000156.1, read as the reverse complement.
CCTGATATTTCGGTTTTACCGATAATAAGGTTGAACTCATCCAGGGCAACAAGACCCCCGAAGTCAATTCCTAAATGATGCGTTTCAAGAACCGGATGTTCTGAGATATCTCTTTCTGGTATCATACCTCTGCTGGGCACCGGCACAAGCTTACTCATGTTTCTTGTCCCCCTTTTTTTTGCGAGTCTTCGCACCGATTTTCCCAATCAATGAGCTTGCAGAAAACTCATAGTTCCCCATAAGACCAGTCGGCTTGAAAATCATAACGACTACCAATAAAAGCGAATAGGCAACCATACGATATTGTGCGAAAGCCCTCAGCAGCTCCGGTACCGCGGTAAGCACGGTGGCGGATATTACAGAGCCTACCATCGAACCCATGCCTCCCAGTACTACCATAACAAGAATTTCAATTGACTTCATAAAGCCGAACGCTGACGGACTTAATATTCCCAGATACCCTGCGTACAAAGCGCCTGCCACACCGGCAAAAAACGCGGACAAGACAAACCCGAAGGTTTTGTAATAAGTTGTGTTAATACCGCACGCTTCAGCGGCAATCTCATTATCCCTTATGGATAGTATTGCCCTTCCGTGGCGTGATTTAATAATGGTATAAATAACAAAACAGGTGATGCCTACGCAAAGGTAAGTATTTAAAAAATTAGTTGTTTTAGGGATATTTTTAAGAGAAGCGGCGCCATAGGTTAACTTAAAACCTATAACATCGTCAATATTGAGCAGCACCACGCGGATAATCTCTCCGAAGCCTAAAGTAATAATCGCTAAATAGTCTCCTTTAAGCCGCAAAGCCGGAATTCCGATTAAAAAACCGAAAAAAGCCGCAACAACTCCGCCAAGTAAAATGCCCAACGGAAAAACAGCGGCGGCAGAAACCTCTACCCCTCTCATAAATATTGCACACGAGTACGCGCCTAACGCCATAAAGCCCGCATGACCTAAGGGAAGCTGACCGAGAAAGCCAGTAGCAATATTCAGCGAAAGCGCTAAAATCATATTAATTCCGCAAAGTAAAATAACCTTAGACTCATAATTTGAGATAGCTCCGGAATTTATCATCATCGTTCCCGCAATGAGCAGGGAAGCGAATAAAGACGCATTAACAAGATAACGCAGCCACACGGGCATTCTTTTTAGCAGTTGTTTCATATCCTCCGGCCCCCTTAAACCTTTTCCTGAAGGTTTTTGCCGAGGATTCCCGTCGGCTTTACCAGCAGAACAACGATTAAAATGGCAAACACAACCGCATCCTTCCATACGGAAAGACCCACAGCAGAAGCGGCAGCCTCTGCGATACCAATGGCGAAGCCGCCTAACATAGCGCCTTGTACCGAGCCTATTCCGCCCAAAACGGCCGCAACAAATGCCTTCAAGCCGAGCATAGCACCCATGGTAGGCGACGCCTGCGGGTATGCCGCGCAATAAAGCACAGAGCCGATTCCCGCCAAAGCAGAGCCTACAGCAAAGGTGAATGTAATTGTTTTATTAACGCTAATACCCATAAGCTGCGCCGTGCCTGTATCCTCCGATACGGCACGCATGGCTTTACCCATTTTTGACTTTTTGATTAGTAAATGAAGTAAAATCATCGAAATTAGCGATACACCTATTGTGATTATCGCCGTGCCGCTCAGGCTTACCGAACCTACAACAATGGCGGGTATCTTGACAATCTGGGGAACAGGTCTCGCGCCTGCACCGAAAATCAGCTGTGCCAAATTCTCCAACAAAAATGATATGCCGATAGCCGTAATCAGCAAAGACAGCCGCGGCGCTTTACGCAGGGGCGTGTACGCGACCTTCTCGATGACTACGCCTAATACGGTACAAATGATTACGGCAAAAATAACAGCTATGACCGGCGATTGTCCGAAATTGACCATTAAAAACCATGCTGTGTATGCTCCAACCATTATAATGTCGCCATGTGCGAAGTTTAAGAGCAAAATAATCCCATAAACCATACTGTAGCCAAGCGCTACAAGCGCATAAACCGAACCGCTTTGCAGCCCGTTCATCAGCTGGTTAATAAGGGTTGAAAAAACAGAAATAAGAATCATCCCTTCCCAAAGGCTCTTTAGACGTCTTTTCATTTATATATTTAATCGCCTTGTGCGGTATACGCCGCACAAGGCATATTAAACATACCGGTGCGTTAATCAATAATACTTCTTAATAGATGCGGTCAAAAGTTTCCTCGCCGCCTACAAGCTTAATTACAACTACCGGTTTTACCGGATTATTCTTAGCATCAAATGTATAGCCCTCGGGGCTTGTTATGCCCTTAACATCCTTGCTGTTATCCCGGATGGCATCTATAACGGCTTGCTTATAGTCGTCCGAGCCTGCTGTCATACCGCCTTTGTCCTCTACAACCTTCAAAGCGTTGCACAGAACCATGGCAGCGTCATAGGAGGTTGCCGCGAACATATTTAAGGTGTCAGCACCGTATTTTGCGGTGTATTCCGTTTCGAAATCCTTAACCTCCTGTGTCGAACCCGACGCATAACCCGAGGTAAATACGCATCCCTCAAGATCCTCTGCCGAAGCAAATTTCTTGACGCCTGCCCAGCCGTCACCCCCGAGGAATGTAGCATCTATTCCTGCCTCGCGGGCTTGTGTGACAATCATTCCTACATCTTCATAATAGTTGGGGCAGAAAACCACATCGGGGTTTTTCGCGTTAATGTTGGTCATTTGGCTCTTAAAGTCCTTGTCGCCCTTTGCGTAGCCTTCCTCCTGAACGATGGTTATGCCAACTTCCGCCGCTTTTGTTTTAAAAGCCTCTTTTAATCCTATTGCATAGTCGTTGCCGGTTTCAAAAATGACGGCAGCGGTCTTCGCGCTTAAAATTTCTTTCGCGTATCCCGCCATCTTTTGCCCTTGGAACGGGTCGATAAAGCATGTGCGGAACACATTCTCATATACCTTGTTGTTGTCCGCGTCATAGGTTACGGCATCGGCTGTGGCGGAGGCTGTAATCATCGGCATATTAATGGGGTTCGCCTCGGCAACTACCGCGAGTGTGTTGCCCGTAAGTACATCTCCTATAAGCGCGGTAATTCCCTCTTCTACCATACGGTTGAAGGCATTCACCGCTTCGGCATTGTCCGCTTTGTTGTCATAGACCACAATTTCGACCTGCTTGCCATTAATTCCTCCCGCGGCGTTAATCTTATCAACGTAAAGAGTGGCGCCGTTTTTGACCGCGAGACCGTAAACCGCATATTCTCCTGTGTGGCAACCGAGTATTCCGATTTTTATCGGCGTGGTGTCAGCTTCGCCTTTTGTCGTATTTGTAGTGTCATCGCCTGTTT
>CAZPPO010000155.1:0-4430 GCA_964588475.1 uncultured Eubacteriales bacterium | reverse complement strand
CATATAATATATATTGTTCGGGGGTGTGGCATTTTGAGACATTTCAACAAAAGACATAATCCTATAATAGCAAAGCGTTACTATCAAAAAAGCAGAATAATATCCTTTTTATTTCGCTTTACGGCGGCAATTATTGCGGGTCTTATACCAATAGTTCTTATCGATGCGAAAATCAGACCTATTGTTAAAAATTCTGCGGCGGCGGTAATAAACGCACAGATAACGAGAATAATTAATTCGACAGTTATTAACACCCTTTCAAAAACAGGCTCCGAATATTCTGAGATTGTAAGGATTTCTTACGATTCAAACGGAAATATTCAATCGCTGACCCTTGATAATGTTAAAACCAATTTACTCAAAAGCGTTGTGGCCAACGACATAAATGATGTCGCCTCAAGCAGCGAGGTGAGGGTTATGCATATTCCCTGGGGGACCCTTACAGATATCGGAATGCTAAGCGGCAGAGGAAAGACAATAAAACTTAAGATAACCCAGTTCGGGTATGCACTCGTAGATATCAGAAGCGAGTTTACAGCAGCCGGTATCAACCAAACGCATCACTGTATTTACCTTGATATCACTGTTAAGGTTCATGGATACATAGCTATTACACATATATCAACACAGGTGAAAACCTCGCTTTTAATAGCGGAAACAATAATAATAGGAAGTGTTCCTGACTCTTATTTCAATTTACAAAGGTCTGAAGGGTAGGAGAAAAATGAATTATCACGCTGCCGAGAAAAGGGCTGTGGATTTAAGAAACAAGCTGAATTATTATAACGATAGGTACTATCTCGATAATGAAAGCGAAATTTCGGATTACGAATATGACTCATTGATGCGCGAGCTCAGAGATATCGAGAATGAATTTCCTAAGCTGATAACTCTCGATTCTCCAACTCACCGTATTGGAGGTCACAGTGATAATATCTTTACCCCCGTTACCCATACTGTTGCGCTTTTAAGCCTTCAGGATGCGTTTAATAATGAAGAGGTTTTAGCTTTTGATAACAGAGTAAAGCATCTGTTTCCCGATGCCGAATATATAGTTGAGCCGAAAATCGACGGCCTTTCCGTGGCGCTGGAATACGAGCGTGGTCTTCTTGTTCGCGCCTCTACAAGGGGCGACGGAAATGTAGGCGAGGATGTGACTGCAAACATCAAAACCATTCGCTCTGTACCTCTTAAAATCAATGATATACAAGATGTACTTGAGGTAAGAGGCGAAGTGTATATGAAAAAAAGCGTATTCGCCTCGCTTGTGGAAAAACAGGAATTAAACGGGGAAAGAGCTTTTAAAAATCCGAGAAATGCCGCTGCAGGCTCACTCAGACAAAAGGACCCGAGTGTTACGGCATCTCGAGAGCTCGATATTTTTATTTTTAGTATTTTACGCAAAAGCGGTGACTCTTTCCAAAAAGACAGTGATTCGCTTGATTTTCTTAGCTCACAAGGTTTCAAGGTTATCCCGTTTTATAATAAATTCTCTAAAATTGAAGATGTTATTACCGAGCTTAAGAGAATAGGCGAAATAAAAACATCATTACCCTTTGATATTGACGGTGCTGTTATTAATGTCAACGCTTATTCACAAAGAGCAGCGTTAGGCAATACATCAAAAGCTCCAAGATGGGCGATAGCCTTTAAATATCCGCCACAGGAAAAAGAGACACAGCTGCTTGACATTGAAATTAATGTTGGCAGGACGGGAGTTTTAACACCGACAGGTATCTTTTCTCCTGTTATCCTTGCAGGAACAAGCGTCAGCAGAGCCTCCCTTCATAATCAGGATTATATAAACGAAAAAAATATAGCAATAGGCGATATAGTTAAGATAAGAAAAGCGGGGGATATAATTCCCGAGGTAGTTTCAATTGTAAAGAAAAGCGGAAAGAATCCCGTATTTAAGCTGCCATCGGTTTGTCCTGTCTGCGGTGCGGCAGCAATACGGGAAGAAGGGGAGGCAGCTAAACGCTGTATAAATACGAGCTGTCCCGCTCAGCTTCTTAGAAGTCTGATTCATTTTTGCTCAAGAGACGCTATGGATATTGAGGGTCTCGGAGAGGCCGTATTGGAATTGATAATACAAAATAAATTGATTAATAATCCTGCAGATATTTATACCCTGACCGTAGAGTCTCTAAAAAAGCTTGATAGATTAGGTGAAAAAAGCGCCCAAAATATAATTTTTGCAATTGAAAAATCAAAAAATAACGACATATCCAGACTTATATACGGTCTTGGTATACGTCACATAGGAAAAAAGGCCGCAGAGCTGCTTTGCCGCCGCTTTAATGACATAGACGGCATATTAAACGCCTCAAAGGAGGAAATTGCCTCAATAGAGGGATATGGAGATATAATGGCGCAGTCTGTTTCCGACTTTTTTTCTGAAATAAGAAATTTGGACTTGATTGATAGATTTAAGAAATACAAAGTTAACACTCATTCTCTTTTTAGTGTGCAAGACAAGCGTTTTGATTCTATGACCTTTGTGCTTACCGGTACATTGTCATCACTTACAAGACAGGAGGCATCGGAAATTATTGAGAGATTTGGGGGGAAAACGGCTCAATCGGTTTCTAAAAACACATCCGTAGTAGTAGCCGGAGAAAGCGCCGGGAGTAAGCTTAATAAGGCAAGAGAGCTTGGCGTTAGAATAATAGACGAGGATGAATTCATAAGTATGACAAGAAATTGATTGAATTTTTGTTAATAATTACGATTTGCATTAAAACAAAACTTATGATATTATAAATATTAATACAATATGTCCATATTATTTATATAGGGTTATTGTATTAAAAAGTTTAATTATGGAGGATTTTATGAGTGAAGTTGATAAGTCTGCCGTAACGGCTGAAGACAAAAACACAACGGTCTTGTCAAATCCTAAAAGCGTCGTTTATAAAAACAGGAGATATGTAGGCGCAAAGGAAACCTTAGCATACATACTTTATGATGTTTCGGCAAGCTTTAACATCGGAAAATATTCAACAAGGTATATTTATGATGTCATTTTAATTGATTTCAAATATCTTGTTATTTTAAATCTTTTTGGCGGGATTTGGGACGTCATAAATGACACCTTCATAGGCGTTGTTGTTGACAGAACAAGAACAAGATACGGCAAATTCAGACCCTATCTTTTGTTTTTGGTTCCGCCTCTCACAATTGTCGGAATGTTTTATTGGTTCATACCCGTAATATTTCCAGACACCTCAGCGCTTTATCTTCCTAAATTTATTTTTTACTTTATTCTCTCGGTAGTCCAGGAAACGGCAGGTACGTTTACGGGCATGGCCTCGGGTGGACTGCTTGCAACAATAACTCCTCATCCGATTGACAGAACAAGACTAATAACAACCGCTCAGCTTTTATCCGGATTATTCGGCGAAAAAATTCCGGAGCTGCTTATGGGTCTTTTCATTGACCTTATTAATCACAAAGTAGTTAATTGGGGTTTTCGTAATCTTTATATGACAATGGGAATTTTTACGGCTGTAGTAAGCTCTTCTTTGGCTATATTCTTTTTTATAGTCTCGAGGGAAAGGGTTATGCAGTCCATTGAAAAGCCTAGTATAAAAATGGGGTTAAAGTCTATTCTTAATAACAAGCCTTTACTCCTTATTACATTGTCAAGCTTTTTGGGGTCATTTGCAGTTTCAAACTCACGTACCGATTATTACATTGATGTTCTGGGAACGGCCTCGGTTACAACAATTGTCGGCATACCGGGTGCATTGGTTTCTCCCTCGAGCTATGCGTTCGTTCCGTGGGCGAGAAAAAGATTTTCAACAAAGGCTATATGGGTGTTTGAGGATATTTGGACAGATATGTGCTGGCTGTTCGTATTTGTAATAGGGCTGATAAATAAAAATTATCAAAAATTATGGGTTATGGTTCCCATTATTACTATTGAGGAAACACTTGAAATGATGGTCTACGGATTAAGAAAGGTTATTCCTACCGAGATGAATAACGAGGCAATGGATTACTGTGAATGGAAGAACGGATATCGAACAGAGGCGATGACGGGAGTCGCAAAATCACTTATATTAAAGCTGCAAAATGTTTTTATGAGTATGATTAAAAATGTTGTTCTCGGAAAAATCGGATACGTTCAGGGGCTTGAAATCGGTACTCAAAAGGAAAAAACAAAGCTTTGGATGTTTATAACGGGTGCGCTGGGCGTAGTACCTAAGTTGTTTTATAATCTTACGGGTGAAAAACGCGATAAAATGTATGAGGAGCTGTTTGAACGCCGTGAAAGGTTAGCGGAAGAGACAAAAAATGCAACAGCGGAAGATATGAAAAGAATAGGTAGAGCACAAATGGAAGGGAAATACCTGTCGGATACAAAATTATAATAATTTAAAAATTCCATAATATTATATTTACATCGAACAAATGTTCTGTTATAA
>CAZPPO010000154.1:0-4449 GCA_964588475.1 uncultured Eubacteriales bacterium | reverse complement strand
ATATCTGTCGTCCCGCAAAAAAGCCGGTTATAGCCGGTGAAAAGGGAATTTGTGCGGGCTGCGGCGTTGCTACCCTGTCAATCGATTATTATGATTTAGGCAGAGCAACAGGGGAAATGGCTTATAAAATACTAACCGGCGAAGGCGATGTATCTGCTATGCCCATTGAATATGCTCCCGAGTTTACTAAAATGTATAATACCGAAATTTGCGAGGATTTAGGGATTACCCCGCCTAGTGGGTATGAGAAGATCGCGCAATAAGTACATAACCATATTTGAACGCAAATCGGGGCATTTGTTTACCTTTGACAAAAGGCAACGGTTAACGAATGCCCTTATATAATATTTCTTTGGAGATTTGATATGTCCCTTAATTTCTTTGACTTGCTCGGTCAATTGCCGGGCGCGCTGTCCCAGGGTCTTATTTGGGGTATTATGGCTATTGGTGTATTCATTACCTATGAAATACTCAACATTGCCGACCTGACCGTGGACGGTTCATTTTGTCTTGGCGGCGCGGTATGCGTTGTTTTTATTTTAAACGGATTTAGCATAGAAATATCTTTGCTTTTCGCTTTTTTTGCCGGATTGGCGGCAGGATTTATAACCGGTTTTTTTCATACATTTTGCGGTATATCGGCAATTCTCGCCGGAATACTGACTCAACTTGGCCTTTGGTCTGTCAATCTTGCAATTATGGGCAGAGCTAATCAATCGATAAATGTAAACAATTACCGTCTTTTGGTTTCTCTTCGTTATCTTCAGGAGGTGCAAAACGGTGAGCTTCCTTTTTATTGGTCTCCAATACTTGTCGTAAGCATCTTTTGCGTTGCCATAATCGCTTTGCTTTACTGGTTTTTCGGTACACAGCTGGGCTGTTCGATACGTGCCACAGGCGCAAACATCAACATGGCGCGTGCTCAAGGAATTAACGCTAACTACAATAAAATACTCGGGCTTATGCTTTCCAACGCAATGGTGGCGCTGTCGGGAGCTCTTTTGTCCCAATACCAGGGCTTCGCCGATATTAATATGGGCCGCGGTGCTATAGTGATAGGTCTTGCGGCGGTAATTGTAGGTGAGGTGATTTTCGGCAGACTTTTTCGTAATTTTGCTTTGCGGCTATTGGGAGTTGTTGTCGGGGCTGTTATTTATTACACGGTAATTCAAACTGTGCTTTGGATGAAGCTCAATCCTAACTACCTGAAGCTTTTAACAGCATTAATTGTAGTTTTATTCCTTGCTTTTCCTCACTGGAAGGAAAAAATAGCCTCAGTTTCTGTTTATCGCAAGGGAGGTTCTGCCCGTGCTTGAAATTAAAAATATTGCAAAAACATTCAATAAAAATACCGTAAACGAAAAAACAGCTTTAAGAAAGCTTTCGCTTACACTTGAGGACGGCGAATTTATCACCGTTATAGGTGGTAATGGCTCTGGAAAATCCACCATGCTTAATGCGATTGCCGGTGTCTTCCCTGTAGACGAAGGGCGCGTTGTTATTGACGGGATCGATGTTACCCGCCTGCCCGAGCATAAACGGGCAGCCCATATAGGGCGTGTATTTCAGGACCCCATGATGGGTACCGCTTCAAAAATGGGCATAGAAGAAAATTTAGCCTTAGCTTTTCGCCGAGGTCAACGCCGCACTCTTGCCTGGGGGATTACTAAGAGCGAGCGCGAACACTATTGTAATGTACTTGAAAATTTGGGTCTCGGCCTTGAACAAAGACTAACCTCAAAGGTAGGGCTTCTGTCGGGTGGTCAGCGTCAGGCACTCACTTTGCTGATGGCTACAATTAAAAAACCCAAGCTTCTGTTGTTAGATGAGCATACCGCAGCGCTTGATCCGAAAACCGCAGCAAAGGTACTTGAGATAACACAAAACCTTATTGAGCGTGACAAGCTCTCCACACTTATGGTTACTCATAACATGAAAGATGCAATTGCTCTTGGCAGTCGCCTTATTATGCTTTATGACGGACGCATAGTTATTGACGTTAAGGGAGAAGAAAAGAAAAATCTGACAGTGGAAAAGCTGCTGAAAATGTTTGGTAGTATCAGCGGCTCTGACGAGGCAGACGACAAGCTTTTGCTCTCTTAACGCCCCTTCCGCCAAAAAAAGACTGCTCACGTTGTGATACAGTCTTTTTTATTTTAAATATAAGTAAAGTCTATCCGTTATATTTTCTTACGATTTTCAGAGTCGTGGTTTTGGGGAACTCCGTATCACGCGTTTTTACTTTTGTAACCTGTTTATAGACAGGCATCAATCTGTTAACGGCATTTACATCCTCGCGTATTCTCTCCTTAGCGTCCGTAACCTCGTTTGTGTCTAAGAAAAACTCGGCGACAATTGCCCCGTCTTCCTCGTAAACGAGCACTTCCTTGACGTAGCTTATACAGGAAAGCTTGTCCTCGATTTCTTCGGGAGAAATATTTTTGCCGTTGCTGAGAACTATAAGATTCTTTTTTCTCCCCACAAAATAGAGAAAGCCGTCCTCGTCAATTCTACCGTAATCACCCGTCATAAACCAGTCACCGTCAAAAACCTGGGCGGTTGCCTCGGGGTCATTATAATAGCCAAGCATTACATTGTCCCCCCGAACATAAATTTCGCCGACTCCGTTGTTATCGGGCTCGTGTATTTTCACCTCGTTACAGGGAAGCGGAAGACCGACGCTTCCGAATTTATAATTATCCTGTCTGTTTAAGGTTACCGCCGGAGAGCATTCTGTAATGCCGTAACCGTTAAAAATCTGTATACCAAAATCATACATTCCCCTCTCATAAACCGGGTCGAGAAAAGCTCCGCCGCAAGGAATAATCTCTAAATTACCGCCTAAACCGTCGATAATCTGCTTAAAGATTTTTCTTCGCATATCAATGCCTATGCTCATAAGAAATCTGCTGAGCTTAAGTCCCTTTTTAAGCTTTTCCTCTTTTCCTGCTTTTGCGGCGGTTAGCCAGATTTTTTTGTATATCGTCTCAACCGCAAGCGGGACTGCGGAAAAATTCTGAGGCTTATAGGTTGTAAGAGCCTTTTGAATATCTTTTATGCTACGGCATATATAGCCCCACTCCGTAAGCAAACAGCCCGAAAACAACGCGCCTATCCATGAGAATGTGTGATTAAGCGGCAAAAATCCAATAGCATGCCCTCCCGTAAGGACACTGTTCCCGGCAAGCAGGTTAGAGGTAATGTTTTTGTGAGTTAACATAACGCCCTTGCTTTTGCCCGTGGTCCCTGAAGTAAATACAATACAGGCTATGTCCTCCGGCTTTACCTCATCGTCTAAATAGCTTTTTTCACCCTTTTCAAGCAGGGTATGTCCTTCGTTGATATGCTCTTGTATTTCTTCCATTTTTATATATGTTTTTATTGAAATGCCCTCTAAGGATTTAAACTTTTCAACAGATTCCTCAAAATCCTTGGAATAAAACAGCACCTCACAACCGCTTTTAATCAAAATCTCTGCAAGATCCTCATCGGATAGCTTCGCGTCAAGCGGAACGGATATATTTGTACTCGTAATCAAAGAAAAATAGCATACAATCCACTCGAATGAGTTTTCGCTTAAAATAGCAACTTTCTTGCCTTTTATCGACCTTGAGTAAAGATACTGACCTAACCCGACAAAGTCGTGATATACTTCATTAAATGATTTTTCACACTCAATACCGTTATCGTCATGATACATATACTGCCTTTTATCTTTTCCCGTTTTTGCGCCGAAGAGCACAATCTCTTTAACCGTTTTCAATGTTGGAAACTGTTTGATTTTATATTTCTCTCTTTTCATAATTATCCTTTTATTTCTCCTTTTGCTTTTAGCTAACTATTCGATTTTAGCCTAACATTTGATAATTGTCAATATTTAATGCATCAAACCTCCTGTTTTACGCTTTAACAGCAATGCTGATGCGTTGTTTACATTCATTATGCATAAAATTACTAAGTTATATTTTCGATAATTTATTGCAAGGTTGTCCTTGTTGTGCTATAATTTGTGACGATAATCTACAAGGAGTGCAAAAATGAGTAAGCAATATGGTATGTTTGTGCGCAAGGGTCCGCCATCAGACAGAAAGTTTGACATGACCGCACCTCCTATCAAGCAAAAGCTTGATCTAATGATTTTCGTCTGGTTCTTTACGACCCTGAGAAGATGGGCGCATTTAACTAAGGTTCACAGGGTGAGGATGAAGGGCGTAAAGCCTCCGTATATACTTTTATGCAATCATAGTGCTTTTGTCGATTTTTATGTTATGTCGTCGGTTATATGTCCTCATCGAGGCTGCTTTCCGGCGGCTGTGGATGACTTTATCGGCAGGGAGTTCTTTCTCAGAAGGGCGGGAGGTGTGCCGAAAAGGAAGTTTACCGCCGACATTAACCTTCTTCGCCAATGCAAAAAGGTCTTAAAAGACGGTGGTATTTACGGAATATATG
>CAZPPO010000153.1:0-4457 GCA_964588475.1 uncultured Eubacteriales bacterium | reverse complement strand
TTCCTCAAGTGAAATTGCGGGGCACAGCTTAGGAAGCTTTTCAAGCCCCGAAATAGGCAAGGCTGTTTTTGAAGGAATTACTTCCGTATTGAAGGATAAAGGAATTTATCTTGCGGCACAGTGCTGTGAACACCTAAACCGCGCCATAATTATTGAAGGAGAAGCCGTAAAAGGCTGTGAAACAGTAAATGTCTTACCTATCGTTAAGGCGGGCGGTTCCTTTGCAACGGCTGCTTACAATGCTTTTACAGACCCGGTTGCGGTTGAGCAAATACAAGCGGATGCGGGACTTGACATAGGAGGAACTCTTATAGGTATGCATCTGAAAAGAGTTGCTGTTCCTATGAGGCTTAATGTTAAGCAAATCGGTGAAGCGCCGCTAAATGCTGCGCGCACGCGTCCGAAATACATCGGCGGAGAGCGCACATTATATAACGAGGATTTAATGTAGAAACGCTTAATTCATTGTTTGTTTTTCAAATTTCGTATTCGATGCCGATAGAAGACTTTTATAAATCCTCATAGCCTCGTTGTTGTATTTTGAAAAATCTATTTTCATTGGATTGATTTTTCCTTGTGCAAAATCATTCATTCCGCGTAAAATACCTTCAGTACTGTCTTCATAAAGATTGCCGCCGAACTCTTGAACAAATCCGCGTATTCCTCTCACATCGGGACCGAATGCCGGTAAACCAAGTACGGCTGCCTCAAAGAGCACAACGGGAAAACCCTCGTAATATGAAGACATAACAAATGCGTCACACCTTTTTAAGATAGGCATGGGATTCATAATAGACCTTATAATAGTAATGTTTTTATAGGCAGGTGACGATTTGGCGAGGCGCAGTGTTTTTACAAACAAATTACCGTGACCGCCTATAATGATAAGCTTTGCGTCCTTATAACTATCACAAAACCTTTCAAATGCCGCTATAAGTCGATCATGACCCTTTTCCTTTGAAAAGCGTCCTATCGTAATGAATTTAATACCGCTACTGCTTAATATCCCTTCAATTCCGCTTGTATTTAATGTTATACAGTTTGTATCATTTTCGAATGAAATGCTTTGTTTTGATTTGTTTATTATTCCGACAGGGTCCTGAAAGTTAGGGGCTACTACAATATTATCTTGTCTTTTACTGATTTGAAAAGTCGGCTCAAGAAGCTCCTTGCTGACAAGAGCTACAATATTATAATTATTATAGGCGTTGTGAAGAACGGGAAGTTTTTGGTTTTTCCTTTCCTTTATTTCCGATAACATATCACTGTGAACATAAATAATCCGATTACAATTAAAGTATTGAAACATTTCAATAATATATTGTTCATATCCGCAAAACTGTACTACATCTGAGAAGTGCGTATCAGCGAAATGTCTTGAGATTTCTCTCTCATACAAACGCTTTTGCAGGCTTAACAGTATTTTAGATTTTTTTCCGAGACTTCCCAGCGCAAATTCGGCAAACAGCTCTGAAACAGTGGCATTAATATCAGAGCTTATGGGTATAATGCAAAGCTCTTTAGGGATAATTTTTGCCCTCTCGGGCCTTTTTTTCAAAGCCGATTCCCTGAATGTAACCACATAATTGTACTCCTCTTTATCAAGATGACAAAGCATATTAAGAAATGCCGAGGTTAAGCCGTTTTTAGTAAGGCCTCCTGCGTAAAGAAGTATACAGTTTTTGCCGTTAGACGGACTTTTTTCTTCCTTGCAAACCTTTTCACCCAAAAACACGTGTCTGCAAATTCTATTTGCCGCATCCTTATTCTCGTAGGGACAATATGTCTTCAGAAATTCTGCGTCGTCGTAATTTTTTGGTGTATTAATTTCATCAATCAGCTCACTTATCGTTTTTGTTATGGGGAAGGGTAGGCATGTTAGCGGCACATACATCCCGCGCTCTTGCATATACTCCTTAAAGTCATAGGCAAACAGTATCATTTTCCTGCCGGTAACTGCAAAATCATATAAGACGCTCGAGTAATCTGTAATGAGTATGTCTGCACCGCTGAGTATCTCATATGTCTCATAACCGTCAGGAAAATTCAAAATATGCTTGTATCCTAAAAAACAATCTCTTGCGTTTAACAGTGGATGCATTTTTATATACATTATCTGGTTATCCGAAAGCATATTATCAAGTTCATTAAAATACTCTTTGAGTTTTTCTTTTTGAGTATCTAAGGATAGCTTTTTTAGTGTGCCGCGCCAAGTTGGCATATAAACGATAACTTGCTTGTTATTTAAGCAGAGCTTGCTGCGCACGGCATCATTATAATTTAGCAAAATGCTGTTTCTGGGGTACCCTTCAAGAAGAAATGTGCCTTTATAAAGATTCTCAAGTGAAAACGCTTTTATCATAATATTCATCATATATTCGTTCGGAAACAGAATATAATCAGACTGCAGAAGATTTTTTACCACATTCCCCATCGAATAAATTTCTTTGTCATTGTCCCTGCCCATATGCTTGAGTGGTGTTCCATGCCATGTATTAAAGTATATTTGACCCTTTTTTTTGACATAATTTCTTTGAAATGTGCTGTCATTGAGTAAATATTTTGCTTTTGCCATAAGACAGATACTAAGTAACGAATTGGATTGGACTATGATAACATTTTTAATATTATAATGTTTTATTAGTGATTTTGCATATTGCTTTTTATCCTTTTTTATCATAAGAATAAATCTGAAGCCTTTATATTCGGGCTTAGACATCTCCTGCATTATACGCATAACATTTCCCGCAAGCTCTGTTTTGTTTCGCGATTCTACCGCTACGAGCTTATCTTTTAAATGAATTCTATAATAAAAAAAGCAATAGAAAGAGTTCATCATGCCGAGCTTTATTATTTTTGCAATTTTAATTATTTTTATTTGCAGTAGCAAGAGCTTTTTCATAGGCAACTCCTTTTATAAAATTACATAAATATTATTGTGAATAGTTGGTTTTTATATTCATATAAAAAGATAAAGAGCTTCCCGATTTTTCGGAAAGCTCTTTTTATTCGTAATATTTTAATTGTCAGGCATCTGCGTCTCGTTGTTGATTACCCTGAATGCTGAAATAATCTGCATACATTCTTCAGATAAAGGATCGATAACCGGCAAATCAAGTCCCGCGCCCAATGCAGCGGCAAGAAACACCGAGTTTAATAATTTTCTTGAAGAAGTGGGGAAGGCTAAGCTATCGATTCCCAAAAAAGTTCTTACCCCTAAAGTTGATTTAATAAGCTTAACCGATTTGAGGATTACTGACATTTCTTCCTGATTTGTCAAAGCCGGTGAGGTAAGGCAATCTATAATAATATCCTCTTTTTTCAAACCGTAATCTATAGCCTTACTTAATATTCGCTTTGCAATTAGAAGACGTTCCTCAGCGGTTTTCGGAATACCGTTATCATCAAGTGTATGGGCAACAACAGTAGTACCGTATTTAACGGCAAGGGGTAATACAGAATCAAGACATTCACTTTTTCCGTTAACTGATTTAATTATGGGCTTACCGTTGTAAACCTTAACAGCACAGCTAAGGGCATTAACATCTTCAGAATCAATAATAAGAGGAAGTGAGCAGACCTCTTGAATTTTTTTTACAAGCTCGGCGAGTGTAACGGATACGTCACAATTTGTATTGTCCACATTGATTTTAAGTAGGTCAGCTCCGCACTCCTGCTGTGAGAGAGCTTCATCTATTGCTAAGGAATAATCCTTTTCAACAGGAGCGTGTTGAGGGTTATCCTTCACGGAAAAATTAATTCTATCACCGACAACAGCAATCTTATCACCGGTAAGAATGGTCGATTTGCGTCCGCTAGTGAAAGCTGTATAGGGCTTAACGGTATGCTTTTTATATTCACAAGAGTCAATTGTTCTCCTCATTAAGGCGGTGTACTCGGGACTTGTTCCGCAGCAGCCTCCTAAAACAGTTACTCCCATATTGATAATCACTTTTATAAATTCATTATATTCGTGGGCTGTACATGGATAAGAGATTATACCGTCGGTATTTACGGGCATACCCGCATTAGCCTGGATAATAACCGGAACGGTTGAGTATTTAAGGATATCCGACACAACCGCAAGCATACTTTCAGGGCCTACCGAGCAGTTTGCACCCACTGCACTTACTCCCAGAGAGCATAAAGCAATAGTAGCTGTAACTGCATTAGTTCCCAAAAACGTTTTTCCGTCAGGACCAAAGGTCATGGATGCTATCACAGGTAAACTGCAGCAATCTTTTGCGGCAATGATAGCGGCTTTAGTTTCAAGAAGATCGGACATGGTTTCAATAATGATGCAATCAATACCTGATTTTACCCCTGCGAAAATTTGTTCGGAAAATACCTTTACCGCATCATCAAAGCTTAACTCTCCGAAGGGCTCTAATAGCGCTCCGGTTGGACCCACGTCAAGAGCGATATGCTTTGCTTTGGCAAGCTTCGCATTATTAACG
>CAZPPO010000152.1:327-4460 GCA_964588475.1 uncultured Eubacteriales bacterium | reverse complement strand
CATTATCTAAAAATGTAGGAGTTCCTCCACCTATATATATTGATTCTACTTTTATTTTTCCGGAATTTTTCTATATATAAATCTAATTCTTTTAATATGCTTTTAATATATTGTTTTTGTATTTCTTTCTCTTTTTTTATTATTGTATTATATCCACCACATATCGGTTACGTTTTCGGTTATAAGACAGTCCTTAAGTAGCCTTACCGCCTTCGAAAGTCCTTCGTTTTGGCTCATAAGTGAGTCCTCATGTTCAATGGAAACAACATAATCGTAGCCGACCATTCTCAGATTGCTTATTATGTCTTTCCAATACAAGCAGTCGTTACCGTAACCCACAGAGCGGAAAATCCATGAGCGGTTAAGCTCATCGGCATAAGATTTAACGTCAAGCACTCCGTTAACAGCGGTGTTATATTTATCAATTTTCGTATCCTTTGCATGAAAATGGAATATGGCATCGCCCAACGCGCGTATGACGGCAACAGGTTCCATTCCCTGCCATATTAGGTGTGACGGGTCAAGATTTGCGCCGATTTCCGGACCTACTGCATCTCTAAGCTTAAGAAGGCTTTCCGTATTGTAAACACAAAATCCGGGGTGCAGCTCAAGCGCAATTTTGTTAACACTATGAGCCTTAGCGAACTTGACTAAATCCTTCCAATAGGGTATAAGAACTTCGTTCCACTGCCAATTTAATACATCGGTAAAATCATTAGGCCACGGGCAAGTAACCCAGTTAGGGTATTTTGCGTGTTCACTGTCTCCCGGACAGCCGGAAAACGTGTTTATTTGGTTAATCCCAAGCTTTTCAGCAAGCAGAATTGTGTTTCTGATACCCTCATCATATTCTTCGGCAGTTTTTTTGTCCGGATGCACGGGATTGCCGTGGCAGCTTAACGCGCTTATTTTAACGCCGTATTTTTTAATAAGAGCCTTAAATTCCGCCAAGGCTTTGTCATCCTTTAACAAAACCTTCGGGTCGGCGTGCGCGTTTCCCGGATACCCGGCTGTTCCGATTTCAATAGCCTCTATTCCTAAGGAAGTAAAGTATTTTAATGCCTCCTCAAGGGGAAGATTACTCAGTAGGGTAGTGAAAACGCCTAATTTCATTTCAAATCCTCCTTATACGTTAGCTTTAAGCCACTTCATACTTCTTGTTATGTCCGATAAGCCGTCAGGGGACGGATTGTCATTTTCTAAAACAAGCCATTCAAGATTAATGTCCTTTGCAGCCTTAACTACGGCGTCAAGATCACAATTTCCCTCACCTAAAGCCTTTGGCGTTCCGTTTATTCCGTCTTTAATATGGATGTGTACAATATCATCCTTATTCTCGGTTAAAAATTTGTAATTATCAACTTGTGCATAAAAGCTCCAATAGGTATCAACCTGCAGCTTTGTAAGCGATTTAATAATATCAATGGGAAGCTTCCCGTTTCTAAGGCGCTTGAATTCGTCGCTATGGTTGTGATAATACATTGTAATTCCGTATTGAGCGGCCTCTCTTGATGCGTTACCGAGCGTTTCGCCCGTGCGAATACACTGCTTCTCGGTTGAGTGAGGTGCACCGCCCACACCCATATACTTAAATCCGATTGTTCTGCCGAACTCAATAGTTTGCGCCAGATTTTTCTGCTTATAATTATCAAGCCCGATATGAGTGCCGACGGGAATTAAGCCTAAATCGTCAAGTCTTGCCTTGAGAGTTTGTGCGCTAAGTCCGAAATATCCCGCAAACTCAACGCCTTCAAAGCCGATTTCTTTTACCTTCCCGAGAATATTCAGCAAATCCTCACCATTTTTGATATGATCGCGAACAGAATATAGCTGAACTGCAAATTTCATTGCTCAAGCACCTCCATAGATCATTTTTTTAATATAATCGACACTGTATTTTACGCCCCAGTCGCCCAAGGAACCGCGCCAGGTGCCCGAATGTGGCTCAATACTCAGGTTACGCTCATAATGGACCTTGTACAGAACTGAAAAAAACGAACCCCATTTAATGTCGTCAAGTCCTGCCGGCGGATCATCTATGTGGCCGCACCCGTCAGTATTTACGGTACCCTTGATGTGAACGTGATAAAATCTGTGACCCCATTTTGCTGTCTCTTCAATGTATTTTCCGCTTCCCGAATTTATACAGTGAGACGGGTCGTATTTAATGCCCAAATCCTTGAGGTATCCGAGGACAAGCTCCCATGAGGGCGGGTCCTTTATGAAATTATTCCAGTCGCAGTTATAAACGGCTATATCAACTCCTCTTTCCTTTCCGTAGGCTATGAGCTTTTCAAGGAAAGCGATGGCAAAGGTACAGTTTTCATATAGAGAAAAGCCCTCAACACAGTTCACACCCGTGACGAAAACCTTGCAGCCCAGAGCGCCGCAAGCGTCAATGAGCAGACAGCTGTTTTCAAGCTCCTCCTGAATAATTTTACCCTGTTTATCAATTTTATCTGTGCCCCATCTGCCGATTGAGCCTATTGCGACACCGTACTTTTTCGTGCGCTCCAAAAGAGCGGGAAGCATTTCGTTTGAGAATTTCACACAGTCGTTGCCGACATTATAGCAAATTTCAATAAATTCAAGACCGAGTTGTTTTGCTTCTTTGAAGCCCGCCTCATCATAAGAGGATATTATACCAAGTTTCATTGACATATATTTTTCTCCTTTCAGTCGTCAAAATATACGGGCTTACCCGACTTTGCCGAGGCGTATATAGCCTCGAGTATCCTTGTTACCGTAAGCGCCTGATAAGGCATTACGCACGGGTCTTCATCGTTGAGAACAGAGTTTATCCACCTGCGCGCTTCGATTTCGGAGGGGGAACCGCCGCCCTTCCCCTCAAAAAAGGCTACGCCGCCTGCATTAAGGTTAGGCTTTTCGATAACCTGGCGGCTGTTTTTAATATAATTAACTCTGACACCGTCAAGCGTATCCGCACCGCCCTTGTCCCCACAAATAATGTATCTTGCCTCAGGAGTGTCGGCAACATTGAGTGCCCAGCTTGTCTGAAGATTAATAACCGCACCGTTTTCCATAACTATGTACCCGAACGCGGAGTCCTCGACCGTGAACTCTTTGGGATCCCAGTCTCCCCAGGCGTTGGCTGTGTTCTTTTGCTTGCCGAGCTTTTTAAAAGTGTTGCCAACGGCCATTTTAGGCTTATAATTGTTCATCATCCAAAGAGTCAGGTCAAGTGCGTGGGTACCGATATCTATAAGCGGACCGCCTCCTTGTTCATATTCGTTGAGGAACACGCCCCATGTGGGAACAGCTCTTCTGCGTATGGCATAAGAGTTAGCAAAATAAATATCACCTAACTCACCACTTTCACAGACAGCTTTAACATATAGATTTTCAGGAGATTGTCTGTTCTGATAGCCTATTGTAAGCTTCTTGCCGGTTTTAACGGCGGTATCATACATCAGCTTTGCGTCGGCGTATGTTTTTGCCATAGGCTTTTCGCACATTACATGCTTGCCGGCTTTGAGGGCGTCAACAGTTATAAAGCTGTGGGAGCGGTTAGGCGTACACACATGCACTACATCTATGCTGTTATCCTTAAGAAGTTCCTTGTAGTCAGTATAGAAATTTGCGTCATCGGTGCCATAGAAATCGGCAGCTTTTTCCGCTTTTTCCTCAATGATATCGCAAAACGCTACCATCTCAACCTCGGAGATTTTTTTGAGTGCGGGCATATGCTTTCCGTTAGC
Source organism: uncultured Eubacteriales bacterium (assembly GCA_964588475.1). Taxonomy (GTDB): domain Bacteria; phylum Bacillota; class Clostridia; order Oscillospirales; family Acutalibacteraceae; genus DTU089. Next base: position 741 of record CAZPPO010000152.1, on the reverse strand, counting down.
TATGCCGCCGCAGCCGATAATGCCTATTCTCAGTTTTTTGTTCATAAGACAGCCTCCGTTAATAATGGAATTTTATAAAAAACCACAGTATCTTGATTATATCAAGTACATAACTTCATTATATTGTATTTTTTATCTATTTCAAGCTTTATCTTAATATTGTGTTACAAAATTATACAATATTTTTTGGGGAAATTACACAAAAACAAAAAAACTCTTCAAAGCAATTTGAATATCCCTTCGGTTATTTTTCTTTCTTTCGGTAAAGCTAAGAAAAAATCCGAAAGGAAAAAAAGTGTGAATTCCGTCAATAAGCATTTGATACAGAAGCTCGAAAACGAATTGCAAGAGATACGAAAATCGTACAAAGCACAAATACAGAAATGCAACACGGACTTTTCGCTTTGGCTTTGC
>CAZPPO010000152.1:0-317 GCA_964588475.1 uncultured Eubacteriales bacterium | reverse complement strand
TCTACTTGAGCGAAATTGCAGAAGTGCCATAAAAAGCATTAAAGCCTCAATGTCCCTGCCCTCAGGCGGGGACAGGCTTCCGCGATGCTACAAAATATCGCTTGCTATTGTCGAATCAGGCACTCTGCCTGCAAACGAAGTCCTTATTGACAGTTTAATGAAAGCAGAGCTTTTTGCCGCGGAGCTGTTTTCACTCAAAGCAACGCTCAAAGCCGCGCTTATAAGCTGTTGTGCAAGAGCGTGCAAAACCTCTGATACATCCCTTTTAAGTAATTCCATTAAATCGTTTATTGAGCTTGATGATATAGATTTCGGTG
>CAZPPO010000151.1:936-4467 GCA_964588475.1 uncultured Eubacteriales bacterium | reverse complement strand
TGGTCGGGATGACAGGATTCGAACCTGCGGCATCTTGGTCCCAAACCAAGCGCGATACCAAACTTCGCCACATCCCGATGTATATTGTGAGAGCTAATAAATTATAGCGTAATGCGGATTTGTTGTCAACAGAAAAACCCGCCGATTTGTTTCGGCGGGTTTTTTATATAAGGCTCAAAGCTTATTCATTTCGTCCGCTACGGTGCTTTCACAGGATTTCATGGCCTCCAGCGTCAGAAGTAAAAGCTTGTCAAGCTCCCAGCCGAGAAGTTCCGCTCCCGAGACTATGACGTCACGCGAGCAGCCCGCTGCGAATTTTTTGTCCTTATACTTCTTTTTCAGGCTTGAAAGCTCCATATCCGTGCAGCTTTTTGACGGGCGCATAAGCGCTGCAGCACCTATAAGCCCTGTAAGCTCGTCGGCGGCGAACAAAACCTTTTCCATTTCATGCTTTGGAGCTATGTCACAGCATATTCCGTATCCGTGCGAGCATACGGCATGTATCAGCTCGTCCGAGCAGCCACCCTCCTTGAGCAGCAGGGGGGCTTTTTGGCAATGCATATCGGGATATTTCTCAAAATCAATGTCGTGGAGAAGACCGACTGTTCCCCAAAATTCTCTGTCGTTGCTGTATCCAAGCTTGTTTGCGTACCATAGCATTACACCCTCAACCACGAACGAATGCTGAAGATGAAACGGCTCGACGGTATATTTTCTTAATAGATTTAATGCTTCTTCCCTTGTGACTGCTGTATCCACGAGATGACCTCCGTCTGTTTTTAATATTATATTATCACATGACAGGCGATTGTACAATATCCGAACGAAAAGTAAGCTTGTTTGCTTGACAAAGCGGCTTGTACAATGTATAGTGAAAACGTATTCAATCGAATTAAAGGGAATCGGCGCCGCCTCCCGCGGCGCAATCGGGTACAGTGCAGGACGCTGCTGCTCGGGGATAAGGAAAGAACGGTGTGAATCCGTCACAACAGCCATTACCGTGTTAAATTGCCTATGTAATTTTAAGTCGGAATGCTTATCGTTTCCCCTAAGGAAAAATCGCTCCCGGGCATATGGGAGGGCGAGAAACTGAGGTTTATACAGCTGAGTATTGCTAAACCGGCTTTGCGCTCTCTAAAACTCCTTGTAGTTTGGGGAGTGCATTTATCTTATACGCTTGTGTACAAAATCAAAAAAAGAGGGGTAAAAAAATGAAAAAACCATTAATTAAAAGGAACCTTTTTGCTGCAATGATTTTGTCCGCCCTGTTCATCCTTATGTCGGCTGTGCTTATCTCATGCAATAATACCGATTTGCAAAATAGCGAAACGGGGAGCGAGGCCTCAGATACACAGGCTCAAAGCTCCGGCTCGTCCGACTTATCGGATCTCTGGTCAAGTGCGGTTTATAAAGAAGACACAGCTTTAGGCGACGGGTCCAATACAGTAAAGGTTGAGGTCAAGCTCGGGGACAACTGTGTTACCTTTACAATCAGAACAAACAAGGATAATTTAAGTGACGCTCTTCTTGAGCATAATCTTATCGAGGGAGAGCAGAGCGCATACGGTCTGCTTATTCAACAGGTAAACGGCATTACGGCAGATTATGATAGCGATAAGGCCTACTGGGGGTTTTATAAAGACGGTCAGCTTATGAACACAGGCGCAGACGCCGCAACAATTAACAATAATGAGCATTATGAATTCGTCTATACAAAATAGTGTGAGGACAAACCGCAAAAAAAGCGCTCTTACCGTGTATGAGATAACGATTTTTGCGATGTTTGCCTCTCTAATGTTAGCATCTAAAAAGCTGATGGAGCTTATCCCCAATATTCATCTTGTTGGGATGTTCATAATTTTGCTGACGAACAAATACAGAAAAAAAGCCTTGATTCCGATATATATCTACATTTTTTTGGATGGCTTAATATCGGGCTTTGCGATGTGGTGGATTCCTTACCTATATATTTGGGCTGTTCTTTGGGGTGTCGTGATGATGCTTTCCGGGCGGCTGACACGCAAGACGAAAATGATAGCTTATCCGTTTGCCAACGGTTTGTTCGGTCTTTCGTTCGGCATTTTATATGCCCCCGCACAGGCGCTGATGTTTAATTTTTCTTTTAAGCAGACAATCGCCTGGATTTTAGCGGGTCTTCCGTTTGACGCTATCCACGCGGTGGGCAATTTTGCCTTAGCCTTTTTGGTGTTGCCGCTTTCGGATGCGCTTGATAAAGTAGAAAAGCTTACTTTAAGGAGAAAATCATGAACATTTTGGTTTTAGACGGTCAGGGCGGGAAAATGGGCAGGCAGTTGATTGAGAGAATATCAGCGGCTTTTCCAGATTATATTATAACCGCCGTAGGCACTAACAGCGTCGCCACGGCTACAATGCTCAAGGGCGGGGCTAAATACGCCGCCACAGGCGAAAATGCCGTTTTAGCGGCAAGCCGCAAGGCGAATGTAATAATCGGCACTATTGGGATAGTCATTGCCGATTCACTTGTAGGGGAAATATCGCCTAAAATGGCTGCGGCAGTCGGTCAAAGCTATGCTGTTAAAATTCTGATACCCACAAACAGATGCAATAATCTTGTTGCGGGAATCGGCAATCAGACTGTAGGAGAGCTTCTTGACGATGCAATTAAAAAGCTCTCGGCAATCGGTACTGACGGCTTGACAAAGCAGTGAACATCTATTATTATAATGTCGCTTAGCACAAGCGGCAAAGGGACAGTAGTCCGTCAATATAAGTGTTATTTATTTACGGTATCTCGAAGGTGTCGTCTTCTTTGAAAGGAAGCGGCACTTTTTTGTTTAAAGGAGGATGTATATATGAAAAAAAATTTAGTTTATCGCCTTACCTTTGCGGGACTGTTTCTCGCACTCGCACTTGTGCTGCCCTTTTTGACGGGGCAAATACCGCAGATAGGGAAAATGCTTTGTCCTATGCATATACCCGTTATTCTGTGCGGCTTTATTTGCGGTCCGGCATGGGGGGCGGCAATAGGTTTTTTTTCTGCGCCCTTGCGTTTTTTGCTTTTTGGTATGCCGCCGCTTATACCGATAGGAGCTGCTATGGCCTTTGAGCTTGCGGCATACGGTCTTTTAAGCGGGATACTTTTTAAGAGCTTTCCTAAAAAGAATGCCTTTATATACCTTGAACTTATCCTTGCCATGGTGGTAGGGCGTATAATCTGGGGGCTTGCGATGCTTACGATTATGGGAATACAGGGCACAGAATTTACCCTTTTAGCATTTTTGACAGGTACCGTTACGGGCAGTGTTCCCGGCATTATATTGCAAATAATCTTGATTCCGCCAATAATTATGGCACAAAAGGCGTCAGTATTAAAACACATTGAAGATTCTTAATATTAAAATCAAAAAATGTTGATTTAAATAAACTGTTATGATAAAATTCTTTTTGTTGTCTTTTTGACAAAAAACTATCTGTTTTGCGTTATTTCGAGGTAAAGCGGAAGGACTACAGGAGGAAAAAATGAAAATATTAGCAGCAGCATTGTTTATT
>CAZPPO010000151.1:0-926 GCA_964588475.1 uncultured Eubacteriales bacterium | reverse complement strand
GCGACCGGAGTTTTGGCACAGGTTAATGTATTTGCTGCAATAGACTGGAACGTGATTATGATGATAGCCGGTACCATGGGCGTCGTCTCGCTTTTCATAGAGTCGAAAATGCCTTCAAAAATGGCTGATTATATTATTGAAAAGTCACCGAATGTAAAGTGGACGATGATTTCATTAGCCTTATTCGCGGGGATTGTTTCGGCATTCATAGATAATGTGGCAACGGTTTTAATGATTGCCCCGGTAGCGGTAACAATATCCAAAAAGCTAAATATTTCACCCGTGCCGTGTATAATAGCAATCGCGATTTCCTCAAACCTGCAGGGAGCAGCAACCTTAGTGGGTGATACAACATCTATTCTTCTAGCCGGAGAGGCTAAAATGAACTTTGTGGATTTCTTTTGGTTCCAAGGTAAGGCGGGACTTTTCTGGGTTGTTGAAATCAGCGCATTATTGACGATATTTATTTTACTTGTACTGTTTAAAAGGTTCAAGCAGCCTATAAGCTCTATGGACAGGACAAAGGTTACCGATTATTTCCCGACGATACTGCTTGCGGGAATTATTGTCCTACTCATATTAGCCTCCTTCATTCAAAACAAGCCTGCAGTGACAAACGGTTTAATCTGCATGAGCTTAATGGTTATAGGTTTGGTTCGTAAATACGTAAGGACAAAGAGCTTTGATACTTTTGTCGAGGCCTTCAAGGAGATTGACTTTACAACAATACTTTTGCTTGCGGGCTTGTTTGTTGTTATCTCAGGTATTAAGGAAGCGGGACTTATAGAGGATATCGGCAAAGCTTTCGTTAAAGCCAGCGGCGACAACCTGTTTGTAATCTATACTCTGATCGTTTGGGCGTCAGTTCTTATTTCCGCTGTTATTGATAACATCCCTTATGTTGCCACTATGCTGCCCGTTACTAC
>CAZPPO010000150.1:0-4474 GCA_964588475.1 uncultured Eubacteriales bacterium | reverse complement strand
CACATTGAGGTTTACTTCTCATCTTTTTTGGGTCATATCATTTTAACACATACATATTAATAGTTTTCGGCCTTAAAACACTTAATGGTTATTTTATTTTTGAAATATTAAATAAATAATATTATTCTAATTTGTTTTTTATTACAGTTAAGCTTGTTTTTATCATGCAGCACGCTTTGTATAGACTTTCCATATTTAATCCGATTACTCATAGCGTCCTCACAAAAAACTCTTGACCTTATTGTAACAATGTGTTATTTTAATTATATACAAAATGTTATTATTTGCTAATTAAGGAGCGTGTCGCTGTGTTTAGTAAAAAACGCAAATATAACAACTCCTATAGCCGACAATTTGCTAAGATGTTTTGTAAAGGATTATAACATAATCCATTCAGTCGAATGTGTAAAAGCATTTACAGATGCTTATGACGTCCTGCTTGAAATGAAAGAGATCACAATAGACAGTTCCACGATTATTGTATCTTCCAGCCTTAATAATTATAATGGTAAAGCCGGTATCAAAAGAGGCAGTAGTTCAACTGAGTGGGGAATCTATGTTGTATCTGGTTACCTATCAACACTTGAAATAGAGCATACTTCCGATACAGTAGAATATATTTTGCGTTTGTATTAATTGCTTGTGAGGGACAGTGCATCTGCATTGTCCCTCGAGGAAATGTTATGAAAAAAACAAAAATATTAATTACACTAATACTCTTAATCTTTTGCTTCGTATTGAATAGCGAGTTGTATCAAAGCTATTTAACTTCTTTCGGTTCCGATTATTATTATGTGAATATTACATCGGACGAAAGCAGCTACGAGGCTTTGCCGTTATACCTTGATGACTTCGGCAATATCAATAAAAGACCTGTTTTTTATGTGGAAATAAAAGATGAAACAGCAGGACAAACAAGAGTTAATATATACTGCACCGATTCAGCCTATACGGATTTAACTGAGAAAAGGCAAATAAAGAACGGCATTTTCAAGGGAGCGATTTCCGGAACTACTACGGTAAACTTATACAAAATGACCGATATGCCCACGGTGAATGATACTGTTAAAGTTTATTTTGCCGCTGAAAAGTATGAGCTTAAATCAATTCACAGTCAAATAAACCGAAATTATACCACAGGACTTATTCAGGAAAGTGAAACGAACGGAGAAAAGCTATTCTCAATCGGATTGTGGTTTCTGTTCGGAATAGTCTACCTTTTGTTTTCCGGGTTGAATCTTCAATTCAATAAGAAAGAACTGTTTTTGAAAATATCTTTAGGTTGTACGAAGCGAAAGGCCGTATTAACAGAGGCGGCAAAGGACGGGGCGCAGCTGGTATTATCTGCTGCTTTTGTTTGGTTGGCACTTGAAAAATTTATCTATACCGATTTTAATTTATATATTTTTGTTATCGCAATTGGGTTAGTTTTTATCGCAAATATCTTCATATATCTTACAATTTACAGGATTAAACACAAGGAAATACTGTATGGCGGTAACATAGGCGAAGCTACCGTAGCAAATTGCTATATAGTAAAAGTGGTTTCCATGGTATTAACTGTTTTGCTTTTAAGTATGAATATCGCTTTAATCGGCGAGAATATTTCGCCTATTATTAACACCAAATATATAGAAAACTACAGAGATTACGAATTTGCCGAATTGGATTTTTCTCATTGTGAGCAAGATGAGTATTTTGATGACAGCCTATATTATAGTGAGCTGTTGTTGGACGGCTTAAGTTCCGGTAATGCGGTTGTTTCCATCAATAACCCGTATTTTGGTGACGGTGGCAAAGATTTTATTTTCACCAACGACAATTCATTTCTTATAGAGTCCGGTTTAGATGATTTTGTTAACAACGGAGAGAATATAATCATTTTGCCATATGATATCGGTGACGAAAAAGAGCCGGAGGAAGTAATATTAAAATGTGCTTATTCGTCTATTAAAGGAGTAACGGGCGCCGAAGAGGAAGATATAGAAGTAAATATTGTTTATGCCGAAAAGCCCTCAAAAGCCTTGTATATTGATTTGAATGATAAAGTTAACGCACAGTTAGGCTATGCTGTTTCCAAAAATCCTGTATATATTTACTTCAACACGGATAATTTTAGTTTTCTCAAAATTGATAGCAATGAATTATGGGAAACTCAAAGCAAATATGCATTATACAAAAACGGGTTTTTAAAAGGTGCCATAGCTTCTATTGATTATGAAGGTATGCTTTCACAAAGCAAATCGGCGGACTCGGTATTTAGTGATAACAGGCAAACACTTGTCAAAACAGTTTTTCTCAGTGTTGTTATAATTCTTTTGCAATTGCTTATTGATTTTTCTTTAATAAATGCTTTGATTAAAGTTGAATACAGTGCAAATGCAGTTGAACTGACCTTAAAAAAACTGATGGGATACTCTGTTTTTAGGAAAAACCGTTCATTAATTTTCTTGAATATATACTCAGGAGCAATCGGCATAATGACAGCGGTTGTTGGGTTTTACTTGTTATCGGTTAGCTTAAAGGTAGTGGCGGTTATTGCAGGTCTTGCGGTTATGGCAATAGAAACACTTATTTTGATTATGACAATAAGAAGATTTGAACATTTGAATACATTGAGAATAATCAAAGGAGGGGTTATATGATTGAGATAAAAAACATATCAAAAGCTTTTGGTGAAAAAATCATATTTCAAGACTTTTCTTTGACAGTCAATGATGGCGATTTTTTGGTTTTCACCGGCAAAAGCGGTTGCGGAAAAAGCACTATACTCAACATCATAGGCGGATTGGAAAAGGTTGATGAGGGAAGCGTGATTTTTGATGGATTTGATGTTTATGAAAGAAAAAATCAACGAAAGTATTACAGCGAATGTGTAAGCTTTCTCTTTCAAAATTCTGCTTTGATAGAGAGCAAAACAGTCAGAGAAAACTTAAATATAATACCTAAACAATACAGAGAAGCAATTACTATTGCACAGTCACTTGAAAGCGTGGGTTTATCCGATGAAATTGATACCAAGGTGTATAAGCTTTCAGGCGGCGAACAGCAAAGGGTTGCTTTGGCGAGGGTGTCACTTAAAAAGTGCAAAGTAGTATTGGCTGATGAACCCACAGGCTCGCTGGATTTAGGTAATGCACAAGAAGTAATCAAAAAGCTAACGCAGCTTAACGACAACGGAAAAACTATTATTCTCGTCACTCATAATATCAGCATAATACCAAAAAGAGCGAGGGTTATTAATTTATGAAAAATTTGAAAAATATGAAAGCTTGGAAAAAGCTGACTATTTTGGCTGTATCCATACTAATAATTGCAGGTCTTGTAATCGGCGGTTGGTTTTTGTTCATTCAATTACCGTATATGAGCTATACCGACGGTTTTGAAAAGGTGATTACATTAGTTTATAAAGAACAATATGAAAAGAAAGTTGATGATATAACTTTAGAGGTTCATTTGCCGCATTTTTTGGGAGATGACGGTTTTCTTGCTGTACGGTGCGGTACTTTTACTACACAAGTATTAGAGGACGGCTCTTGCAAATATTCGGATACGCCTGATATTTCATTGTTCGTTTGGCCAAATGTTTCGGGTAAGGTTAAATACGGTTTGTCTATTGATAAAGCTAAAGATGAGGTGAGTGGAAGCTCAACCATACAATTCACTGCACTTGATAACGGAAAATATGAGATAGAACACAATTTTGATGATGAAAAAGTTATTGAATGCTTTAACGAAAACGAAGAAACAATTCAAAGAATGTTAAAAGCAATTGATGAAATTTGGAGCTTTGACGGAATTAAAGATGTTTCAGATGGGTTTAAAATATTAAATAGCGAACAAAAGAAATAAAAAAATACTGTATTTTGACCAATAATAGAGTAAGATATTAACAAAAGCACAGGGGAAGCGAAAAACTTTCTCTGTGCTTTATCTTTTTGTACTCCGTACACGAAAGGTCATACTCCGTACATGATTAGTTTTGCAAATTTTACAACTTTAGCATAATCAAGTCTTTTCACACAACTAAAACTAACTAAAAAAGCAAGAAACCCACTAATATCAGTGGGTTTCAGTTGTATCAATACATTGATACGAAGATGGTGCGGGTAACAGGAATTGAACCTGCATGTCCTTTCAGACATATGAACCTGAATCATACGCGTCTGCCAGTTCCGCCATACCCGCAAATATAGTGTTTCGCTTAATTTTTACACGGAGTGAAACATTTCTCCGAGGGCGGGGCAATCAAATTCGATTTTGTCACCAAGGTGACGCAACCTGAATCTAGCGCGTCTGCCAGTTCCGCCATATCCGCATATGAATTATTGTTTTGAAAAAAGTTGTCAATAGCGCAAGGATTATTATAAAGGCAGCTAAATCAAAAGTCAATAGAGAGATTTTTACTATTGTCGCTTTTCATTTTTCCGTATTTATGTTACAATTTCGCTATTATTAAAGATGCTTAAAATTA
>CAZPPO010000149.1:0-4482 GCA_964588475.1 uncultured Eubacteriales bacterium | reverse complement strand
CTCCTTCACAACGGGTATGGTTTCCGCCGTCGACAGACCTGTTGACAGCGCCGTGGGCTATTCACAGCCTTGTATACAGCATACGGCAGCGATAAATCCCGGCAACTCCGGCGGCGCACTCTTGAACGAATTCGGTCAGGTCATAGGAATTAACTCATCAAAAATCGCGGAAACCGATTATGAAGGTATGGGCTTTGCCGTTCCCATAAATACGGTAAAGACCGTTGTTGATGAAATAATTTCTCACGGCTATGTGACAAACAGACCAAAACTCGGTATTACCTATAGTCCCATTTCCGAAAGTCAGATTTACAGCATAATTGTTCAGTCAAACGGACTTCCCACAGGCTCAATTATCATCCGTGAGATTGACAGCGAGAGCGACTTAAACAGCAAGGGCGTTCAAATCAATGACCTTATTATTAAAGCAAACGGAAAGGATTTGACCTCGACGAATACCCTTCCCGAAATGATCGACAACATGAAGGTAAACGACACCCTTACACTGACAATATGCAGAATTAACAGCAACTACACAATTAATAAGCCCTTCAATGTAAAGGTCAAGCTCATTGAAGATAAGGGATATACCGAAACAGAGCCCTCTTCAACAACCGCACCTTTCTTTAACCCGTTTGGATAACAGAAGGTTAATATTGGCGGCGCGATGTCAACATCGCGCCTTAGTAATTATTAATAAGCACCTGCTTTTCAAGAGTTCTTGACAATATAGAAAGCAAATGCTATTATATGGATATTTTTAGAGCATGTCTTAGACTGAAAGGGTGAATGCTTTGGTTGATATTCCGAAGATATTCGGGTGTATGGTTTTCAACGAGGACACAATGAAATCGCGTCTTCCTGATGATACATATTGTGAGCTTATGAGTACAATCAAGGAAGGCAAAAGATTATCCTTAGATGTCGCAAACATAATAGCCCAGGCGATGAAAGAATGGGCTGTTGAAAACGGGGCGACACACTTCACCCATTGGTTTCAGCCTATGACCGGTGTTACCGCCGAAAAGCATGACAGCTTCATAGAGCCTTGTGAAAACGGCAAAATCACTATGGAGTTTTCAGGTAAAATGCTGGTTCAGGGCGAACCCGATGCCTCTTCACTTCCAACCGGCGGTCTGCGCTCAACCTTTGAGGCAAGAGGCTATACGGCATGGGACCCTACCTCCTTTGCCTTCATTAAGGACGGCTCTCTTTGCATCCCTACTGCATTTTTTTCTTACGGCGGTGAATCTCTTGACAAAAAAACACCGTTGCTTCGCTCAATGGAGTCACTCGAAAAGCAGGTTAAAAGAATTCTTTCCTTATTCGGCGAAGCAGACATATCAAGCGTACTTACAACCGTAGGTCCCGAGCAAGAATATTTTCTTATAGATAAGGCGGTTTATGAAAAACGCCCGGACCTTATCTTCTGCAACAGAACTCTGTTCGGGGCAAGACCTCCTAAGGGTCAGCAGCTTGAGGATCATTATTTCGGGAAAATCAAGCCCAGAGTTTCCGCTTTTATGAAGGACCTTGACAATGAGCTTTGGAAGCTTGGCATCTATTCTAAAACAAAGCACAATGAAACAGCACCCTCCCAACACGAGATGGCGCCTGTTTTCACTACTGCAAATATAGCCACAGACCATAATCAGCTTGTTATGGAGCTTATGAAGACCGTCGCAAGCCGCCACGGGATGGTTTGTCTTCTTCATGAGAAGCCTTTTGAGGGCATTAACGGAAGCGGCAAGCATAACAACTGGTCTCTTTGCCTTAACGATAAAGTAAATCTCCTTGAGCCCGGTGACACACCGTCACACAATGCTCGCTTCCTGCTGTTTATTACAGCCGTAATTATGGCGGTTGACGAATACCAGGATTTACTGCGGATATCTGTTGCGGGGGCCGGAAATGACAGACGTTTAGGCGAAGGCGAAGCTCCTCCCGCTGTTGTGTCGATGTTTTTGGGCGACGAGCTGACAGAAATAATCGATTCCATATCAAACGGCTGCGCCTATCACGAAAAAGAGCGATACGCTATTGAGATAGGGGCTAAGGTGCTACCGAGACTGCCGAAGGATACAACCGACCGCAATCGCACCTCTCCCTTTGCGTTCACGGGCAATAAATTTGAATTTCGTATGATAGGCTCAAGTCAGTCAATAGCTGACACGAACACAGTCCTTAATACCATTGTTGCCGAGGCTTTATGCCGCCTTGCGGACATGCTTGAAGAGAGTTCTGACTTTACGGCAGACTTGACAAAGGTTATCAGGAAAACTCTTTGTGAGCATAAGAGAATAATTTTCAACGGCAACAACTACTCCCCGCAGTGGAGGCAGGAGGCTGCGCGCAGAGGTCTTATAAGCTTTGAAAGCACTGCTCATGCAGTTCCGCACCTGCTTGACAGGAAAAATGTTGAGCTTTTTACAAAGCATAAGGTATTAACCGAAACCGAGCTTAAATCACACTGTGATATTCTGCTTGATGAATACTGCAAAAGCATCCGCATTGAGGCTCGTACAATGATTCAAATGACAAAAAGAGGTATAATCCCCGCAGTCATTAATTATCAAAAGATCTTAGCGGATTGCGCAAACGCCAAAAAAGCCTTGAGTCCGGATTTGAGTATTACACTTGAGGAAAACTTGCTAAAAACACTTTCCGAACTCTCGGCCGAATTGCTTTCCTGTTTGGAAGCTCTCGAAAAAAACGCCGGTACCGCAAGAAGCTTTGGTATAAACGATTTTAAGGCGGCGTTGTATTACCACAGCAATGTACTGACGGCTATGAACGATATAAGACGTATAGCGGATAGAATAGAGACACTTGTTGACAGAGCGCTCTGGCCGTATCCGACTTACGGCGAAATTCTTTACAGTGTAAAATAAAAAAAATCCGTTTCAGTCTTAACTGAGACGGATTTTTTACCTTAACGACTTTCATTCGCCGTATTCGAGTACTCGGCTTGCAGCGAGCATAACCGCTGTTTTCGCGCTGTGATAATTAAGAGCTCCCTGCAGCCATACAGCATACGGCTCACGAAGCGGAGCGTCGGCTGACAGCTCTATTGAAGAGCCCAGAGTAAATGTACCCGCAGCCATAATAACCTTGTCCTCGTACCCGGCCATTGAAGACGGTTCCGGGCTTACAAAGCTGTCTACAGGCGACCCGCTCTGAATTCCTTTGCAAAAGGCAACGAGCCTTCCGGGCTCTTTTAACACAATACTCTGAATAATGTCAGCGCGTTCTTCATCGGGTAACGGAGACACTTTATAGCCCATTTCCTCAAAAAGATAAGCGGTAAAAACAGATGTTTTAAGCGCTTCACCCGTGACATGCGGTGCGTTAAAAATCCCCATAAATATATCTCTGTTGCTACCTAGTGAAGCACCAATCTCCCTGCCGACTCCCGGGGCGGTCATTCGGTATGCGGCAAGCTCAACATACCTCTTTTTCCCGGCAATATAGCCGCCGCACTTTGCTATACCCCCTCCGGCATTTTTTATAAGCGAGCCTGCCATTATATCAATATCATAAACAGCCGGAGAGTTTTTTTCTACGAACTCGCAATAACAGTTGTCAAGCATAATAACGGCATTACCGCAGCGTCTAACGGTTTTAACTATTTCTCCGATTTTTTCCGTACACAGGGAGGGACGCAGTGTGTATCCCCTCGAACGCTGGATATATACGGCGTCTATCCTTTTTGTCTTCATCACTTTTTCAACGGCTTCTAAGTCTACCTCTCCGCTTGTTGTCAATTCCACCTGCATATAGTTGACTCCGAAATCAAAAAGCGAACCGCTGCCGTTGTTACCGTCTATGCCGAATACGCCGTGTATCGTATCATATGGTGTTCCCGTAACGCACAGCACAGTATCCCCCTTGCGAAGCACGCCGAAGAGCATGACACAAAGAGTATGTGTACCGCTTAAGAAGCTATATCTGATAATTGAGTCCTCGCAGCCCATTATATCAGCCCAAAGCCTGTCGAGCGTATCCCTGCCTGTGTCGCCGTAGCCGTATCCCGTTGACTGATAAAAATGTGTCTCGCTTACCTTATTATCTATAAAGGCCTTTAATACAGCTGTTTGATTGTGCTGTATTATTGCGTCTATACGAGAAAACGCCTCTTTTGATTTTCTTTGTGCTATCTCCGACAAAATCTCTATTTTTCTGTTTATATCAAATCCATTCATAAGCGTTTCCTTTTATTACGGCAATTCTTCCTATATTAGCAAAGCCGTTTTTCTCATAAAACGGCTTTAACTCATCACTGCAGCACAAATATATTTTGCAGTTTAATTTAAGCCCCAAAGCTTGTAGGCACATTGAAGCATACCCGTTGCCTTTATAGTGTTCCCTTGTAATTACACAGCCTACTATTGCGCCCGCATCACATTTTGCCGTGATAAGAGCCATTGATACAAGCTGTTTATCTTTATAATAAAGCGCTCCTGTTGCAGCTTTTTTAGTCAC
>CAZPPO010000148.1:0-4505 GCA_964588475.1 uncultured Eubacteriales bacterium | reverse complement strand
TATGACCTCAAGCTCAAGCCCGGGGATTGCGCTTAAAAGCGAGGGCTTATCTTATCTTGCGGGCTGTGACTTACCCGCATTAGTGGTCAATGTTCAAAGAGGGGGACCGGGACTTGGAGGTATTCAGCCGTCCCAGTCGGATTATTTTCAAGCTACAAGGGGCGCGGGGCACGGAGATTTTCATATGCTCGTTCTTGCTCCCTCATCGGTTCAGGAGATGGCGGACCTTACAATTAAGGGCTTCGACCTTGCCGATAAATACCGTATGACCGCAATGGTTTTGGCGGACGGAACTCTCGGGCAAATGATGGAACCCGTAAGTCTTTTCGAGGGCGACCTTAAGCAGTATGATAAGCCCTGGGCGCTTACGGGAACTCAAGGTAAAAGAGGGCAAAACGTTGTCAATTCTCTTTTTCTTAATCCTGCCGCGCTTGAAGCGAAAAACTTCGAAAGGTTTGAGATGTATGCCCAAATAGAGAAAAACGAAATTCTGTATGAAAAATTTTTGATGGACGACGCTCAAATATGCCTTGTAGCTTATGGCATCGCCTCAAGGGTAACAAAGAATGCCGTTGAAATGGCGAGAAAAACCGGTATAAAGGCGGGCATGATACGTCCGATTACTCTTTGGCCTTTCCCGAAAAAGGTTCTCTTAAGCGCGTCTGACAGGGTAACGGCGTTTATCAGCGTAGAGCTTTCAATGGGGCAGCTAATTGAGGATATTGAGCTTGCAACACGCTGTAAAAAGCCTGTTTATCTTTGTAACAGAACGGGCGGTATGCTTGTATCCGAGGAGGATATACTCACAAAAATTAAAGAAGCCTGTAAACAGGGAGGGTTAGTCTAATGGTTGTATTTGAAAAGCCCGCAGTTCTTTCCGAGGCAGCTATGCACTACTGCCCGGGCTGTACGCACGGTATTGTTCACAGACTTGTCGCCGAGGCTATAGGAGAGCTTGACTTAGAGGGCAGGACAATAGGAGTTGCTCCTGTAGGGTGCTCGGTGATGGCTTACAATTATTTTAACTGTGATATGATTCAGGCGGCTCACGGAAGGGCACCCGCCGTGGCTACGGGTCTTAAGCGCGCTCTTTCTGACAGTATAGTGTTTACTTATCAGGGTGACGGAGACCTTGCGGCAATAGGGACGGCGGAGACTGTTCATGCCGCGGCAAGAAACGAAAATATTACTATAATATTTATCAATAACGCGATTTATGGTATGACGGGCGGACAAATGGCTCCAACATCTATTCCCGGTCAGATTACGCAGACGTCACCTTATGGGAGAGACACGAATATAGCGGGATATCCCGTTAAGGTATGTGAAATGCTCGCACAAATAGAAGGAGCCTCTTATCTTGAGCGTGTAACCGTGAACAATCCAAAGAATGTTAAAAATGCAAAAAAGGCGATAAAGAAGGCGTTTTCCTATCAGCTCCTGCGCAAGGGCTTTTCTCTTATAGAGGTTGTTTCGACCTGTCCTACGAATTGGGGATTGACTCCCGTAAAAGCGCTTGAGTGGCTTGAACAAAATATGCTGCCATATTATCCTTTGGGAGTATACAAGGATAGGTATGCCGAAACGGGGGATAAATGATGGCTATTGAAATTATTATTGCGGGATTCGGTGGTCAGGGGATTCTATTTGCCGGAAAATTTATTGCCCACGAAGCTCTTTTGCGAGGCAGGGAGGTCAGCTGGCTTCCCTCATACGGACCCGAAATGAGGGGAGGCACCGCTAACTGCAGTGTAATTGTCAGCGAAAAGCCAATAGGTTCACCGATAATCAGCGCCCCTGATATTCTTGTGGCGATGAATCTTCCCTCACTTGACAAATATGAGGATAAAGTCAAAACGGGCGGAAGAATAATTGCAGACAGCTCCCTGATTGAAAGAAGAGTTCAAAGACAGGATGTTTTTGTAAATTACATTCCCGCCTCTAAGCTCGCGTCTGAAAAAGAACTTTTTGGGCTTGCAAATATGATAATCATAGGACATCTTATAAAGGTTAGCGGGATAATTCCATATGAAAATATTGACAATGCCGTAAAAAAAATCGTGCCCGAAAAAAAGCAAAAGCTATGTTCGCTCAACATAAAAGCCATAGGGCTTGGATATAATTATCAATCAGCTATTTAAGAAAGGACGGTTATTATGAATCCGCAATTGGCAGAAATCGGGTTGAGACTCTTTACACTTCGTGATATCTGTGGAATTTCGTCGCAGGATATGGCACAGCGTCTTGATATGAACGTTGATGATTATTTAAAATATGAGAAGGGAGAGGCTGATTTTTCTTTCAGCTTCCTCTACAATGCAGCCAAAATATTGGGAGTAGACATTCTTGATATTATGAGCGGAGATTCTCCGAAGCTTTCTACATGTACCGTAGTTAAGCGCGGCAAGGGCTATGCCGTTAAGGAGGACAGTCAGTACGGCTATACGCATCTTGCGTATACCTTCAGAAACAAAAAGGGCGAACCGTTTTTAGTCAGTGTGGAACCGTCAGACAAGATTCCAGTAATGCACGAGCACGACGGTCAGGAGTTTAATTATATAATATCGGGACAAATAAAGTTCTTCATAGGAGATATATCCTATATTCTGTCCGAGGGGGACAGCGTTTACTTTGATTCAAGTGTTCCTCACGCCGAACAGGCTGTCGGTGATAGAAAGGCAGAGTTCATAGCGGTTGTTATGAAGTAAATGATTTTTTAAGGAGGCAGTTATGGCGATTTATGAAAAGTTTACAGGCAGAAAGAGGGAAAGCTTCTCCTCCCTTGGAGATGTCTATAATAATTATTCCCTAACATGGAACGATGATTTTAATTTTGCGTATGATGTCGTCGATGTACTCGCAGCGGAAAAGCCCGACAAGCTCGCAATGCTGTGGCTCTCAAGCAAGGGTGAGGAAAAGAGGTTTTCTTTTCGGGATATGATGCTTTTATCAAACAAGGCAGCAAGCTTTTTTACATCAGAGGGCATAAAAAAAGGGGACCGGGTGCTCCTTGTGCTGAAAAGGAGCTATTTTTTCTGGATTTGTCTTTTAGGACTTCATAAAATCGGCGCAATAGCAATACAAGCTACAGATATGCTAAAGGCCAACGATTATGTTTACCGTTGCAATGAGGCAAAAATAAATTACGCCATTATGACAGGCGACGGAAAGGTTACCGAGTATTTTGACGAGGGTTGCAGCCGATATGAATATATGAAGAAAAAATTCGTTACAAAGCGAAAGAATGCAGGAGAGGGCTGGATAGATTTTGAGGAGGGCTTTCTTGCCGCTGACGTGAATTGGAGCCGTCCTAAGGGTAAGGATGCCATATTGGCTGACGACATTATGATTATGGCGTTTTCCTCGGGGACAACAGGCTATCCTAAGATTATTACGCACGATTTTACATACCCATTAGGGCATTTAATGACGGGTGTTTTCTGGCATTATGTTGTGGACGGCGGCTTGCACTTCACAATTTCCGATACCGGCTGGCTGAAAGCGCTTTGGGGCAAGATATACGGACAGTGGATGGGTGAGAGCGCGGTTTTAGTTTATGATTTTGATAAGTTCGACTCCCTTGATATACTGCAAAAGCTTGAAAAATACAAGGTCACGACCTTCTGTGTACCGCCTACGATGTATCGCTTTATGCTCTTGAACGATGTAAAGAGCTTTGACCTTTCCTCCCTTGTACAATGCTGTACGGCGGGAGAGGCTTTAAGCCCCGAGATTTTCAATGAATGGAAGGAGGCTACGGGTCTTGGTATATATGAGGGCTTCGGTCAGACCGAAACAACCCTTTGTATTTCAACACTTTATCCGTGGATGACTCCCGTGCCCGGGGCTATGGGCAAGCCTACGCCCGGCTTTGATGTTCAAATACTCGACGAAAACGGTGAGATATCAACTAAGGGCGCCATAGGTGAAATTTGTATAGCGGCGAGGGATATAAAAAACCGCCCCAGAGGTCTTTTAACCTCTTACAACTGCAGCGATAAGGATACTAATGCCGCCTGGCATGACGGCTTTTATCATACGGGCGACACCGCTTATATGAATGAGCAGGGTTATTTTATTTATGTCGGCAGAAACGATGACGTAATTAAATCATCCGGTTATCGTATAGGTCCGTTTGAGATTGAAAGCGTGCTGTTAGAGCATAAGGCGGTTCTTGAGGCGGCGGTAACGGGCGTTCCGGACACTATAAGGGGTTTTGCCGTTAAGGCAACCATAGTTTTACGAAAGGAATATGAGCCGTCCGAAGAGCTTACAAAGGATATTCAAAACCATGTTAAGGCTACAACCGCGCCATATAAATACCCCAGAATAATAGATTATGTTTCCGAGCTTCCGAAGACCTTCAACGGCAAGGTGCGACGTGTGGAAATAAGAGAAAAAGACCAAAACAAGCCCTAAAAAATTGATAAAAGAATAAGACAAGCACGGCTTTTGTGCTTGTCTTATTTTTGCTTTATTTACTTTTAGTCGTTGTTGAATTCAAG
>CAZPPO010000147.1:0-4597 GCA_964588475.1 uncultured Eubacteriales bacterium | reverse complement strand
CACATGCGCGAACGAGAGCGCCGCGATTCCTATCCTGTTGCTCATAGTCCTGACTCTCCCGAGGAACCATTTTCAATGAATTAGTCGGGCAAACTCCCACGCACACACCGCAACCCATACAATCAAGGGGAGAAATCGCGAGTGAATACTTATAAGAATCCTTGCCTTTACCTTTTTTCCCTACGATTTTTGCGTTTGAGGGGGCATTTTCAGCCTCTTGTTCATTAAGGGCATAAGGACGAATTGTAGCGTGAGGGCAGACATATGAGCATTGATTGCACTGGGCGCAGGTATCCTTATCCCACAGGGGTACATTTACTGCAACCGCTCTCTTCTCATAAGCGGCGGCGCCTTGTTCAAAGGTTCCGTCAGCGTGGTCTATAAATGCCGAAACAGGTATGGAATCACCATCCATATTTGAAATGGGATTCATAATATTGTCAACCATTTTCACAAGCTTTTCGGGACCGTTTAAGGTAACGCTCGCCCCTTCGTCTTCTGCGTTTGCCCACTGTTCGGGAATATCAACCTTCACAAAGGCGGAAATACCCAAATCAATTGCCTTGTGGTTCATATCGACAATTTCCTGACCCTTGCTTTGATAGGATTTTGTCGCGGCGTCCTTCATATACTGAATTGCTTTCTCTATAGGGAGAACCTTCGCAAGAGCGAAGAAGGATGCCTGAAGAATAGTATTGGTCCTCTTGCCCATTCCGATTTGTACAGCTAAATCAATGGCGTTGACCGTATAAAGAAGAATATTGTTTTTTGCGATATATCTTTTAGCTTCTGCCGTCAAATGAGTGCCGAGCTCTTCGGGCGTCCATTGGCAGTTAATAAGAAATACGCCGCCGGGCTTAACGTCATTAACCATTTTAATACCCTTATCGACATACGAAGGGTTGTGGCAGGCAACGAAATCCGCTTTGTTTACATAATACGGGCTTTTAATAGGTTTATCTCCGAAACGAAGATGTGAAACAGTAATACCGCCCGTTTTCTTGGAATCGTATTGGAAATAAGCTTGTACATATTTATCGGTATAATCGCCGATAATTTTAATTGAGTTTTTATTCGCTCCTACAGTTCCGTCACCGCCCAGTCCCCAAAACTTGCATTCGATTGTGCCCGGGGCCGCTGTGTTGGGTGAGGGGCATTC
The DNA here is from genome assembly GCA_964588475.1 of uncultured Eubacteriales bacterium. Classification (GTDB taxonomy): domain Bacteria; phylum Bacillota; class Clostridia; order Oscillospirales; family Acutalibacteraceae; genus DTU089. The sequence continues at coordinate 3,438 of CAZPPO010000147.1, read as the reverse complement.
AGGAAGGGAAAGGTGCGTAACATCGTCATGAATGCCTAATGTAAACTGACGCAAGGGCTTATCCTTTTTAAGCTCTTCGTATACCGCAAATACGCTCGAGGGCGGTGTATCCTTAGAACCTAAGCCGTAGCGACCTCCGATAACATCGGCATGCCTTTTAACTTCATTCATCGCCGTAACAACATCCATAAACAAGGGCTCTCCTATGGAACCGGGCTCCTTTGTTCTGTCAAGCACGGCAATCTTGGTCGCCGTATTCGGAATGGCCTCCCAAAGCTTTTCGGCGCAGAAGGGTCTGTAAAGACGGACCTTGACAAGTCCTACCTTCTCTCCTTTGGCTATGAGATAATCAATAACCTCCTCAACAACGTCACACATGGAGCCCATGGCTATAATTATCCTGTCAGCATCGGGCGCGCCGTAGTAATTAAAGAGACCGTATTTTGTGCCGAGCTTCTTGTTGACCTTGTCCATATACTCCTCAACAATCGCCGGAAGCTTATTATAATACTCGTTGCAAGCCTCCCTGTGCTGGAAGAAAACGTCACCGTTCTCATGGGAGCCTCGCATTACGGGACGCTCGGGATTGAGAGAGCGCTTACGGAACGCCTTAACGGCGTCCATATCGCACATTTCCTTTAGGTCGTTGTAATCCCAAAGCGAAATTTTTTGTATCTCATGAGAGGTTCTGAAGCCGTCAAAGAAATTTATAAAAGGCACTCTTCCCTTAATTGCGGCAAGATGCGCTACTGCGCCAAGATCCATAACCTCCTGCGTGTTTGTTTCGGCAAGCATTGCAAAGCCCGTCTGACGACAGGCATAAACATCGGAGTGATCACCGAATATATTTAGCGCTTGCGTGGCGACGGTGCGGGCCGATACGTGAAAGACGCCCGGAAGCAGCTCCGCCGCTATTTTATACATGTTGGGAATCATAAGAAGCAAGCCCTGAGAGGCTGTGTATGTTGTCGTAAGAGCGCCTGCATTCAAAGAGCCGTGAACAGTGCCTGCCGCGCCTGCCTCGGACTGAAGCTCGGAGACCTTAACCGTTGTTCCGAATATGTTTTTTTGACCCGCTGCCGCCCATTGGTCAACATAATCCGCCATGGGACTAGATGGGGTTATCGGATATATTCCGGCAACCTCGGTAAAAGCATATGAAACATATGCGGCAGCATTATTGCCATCCATTGTTTTCTTTTTTCTTGCCATTAGTCTTCCTCCTGTGGTAATACAATTAATATAAAAATACCAACAATCATAATAACACCTTTTACTGTGAATGTAAATAATAATTATGTGAAATATTCCGCAAACTTGTCCTGCTGTATAATATAAAATATGTTAATTGGGCACAAACTCTGCTTTTTAATATTGCTGATTAGCCGAAATTACCACATAAATACATTTTTTACTTAATAATAATTGACAATTAGCGGAAATACTGATATTTTAGGTATATATATTTTATATACTGAAAGGAGCAAGTCCTTTATGGATGACCCCGGACCTAGTAGCTTGTTAAGCTTTGCCGTGTATGCGCTGCAATCGGATTTAATAAACAAAAATGCACTGTTAATTCAAATTCCGTTGCTTCTGTTTCTGATTTTCGTCAATGCGTTCTTCGCTATGTCTGAAATTGCGATTATTTCTTTAAACGATAATAAGATTGAGCGTATGGCGGAAGAAGGTCACAAAAAAGCTAAACTTGTTATGAGGCTTACCCAGAATTCCAGCAGATTTCTCTCCACTATTCAAATCGGCGTAACGCTTGCCGGGTTTTTAACATCTGCCTCCGCCGCCACAAGCTTCGCAGATGCCTTGTCGATACCGATTTCCCAAAGACTTACATCTGTTCCCCAAGGATTTATTCACGGCTTATGCGTTGTCCTTATAACAGTTATCATCTCGTATTTTTCTCTCGTTTTAGGAGAGCTTGCGCCCAAAAGAATAGCTATGCAAATACCCGAGAAGGTATCCTTTGCAGTTGCACCCGCTTTGCTTTTCACCGCTAAAATCGCAAAGCCCTTAGTCAGGCTTCTCTCTCTTTCTACAAATGCGATAGTACGACTATTCGGCTTCGATCCGAATGCCAGCGTTGAAAACGTTACCGAAGAAGAAATAAAAATGATGGTTGACGTAGGTGAGGAAAAGGGAGTTATTGAATATGTTCAGCGCGAAATGATCAACAATGTCTTTGAATTTAACGATCTTGACGCAGGCGACATAATGACACACCGTACGGATATGGTAGCAGTAGATGCAGATGACACCTCCTTTGAGGAGTTTGTTAAGCTTGCCATTGACACCGGCTTTTCAAGAATACCGATTTATGATGAGGACCCCGACAATATTATCGGTGTTATTTATGTAAAGGACCTACTGGGCTATGTCGGCAAAAAACTGACCGGTGAAAATACTCTGAAAAGTATAATGCGAGACGCGTATTATATACCCGAAACGAAGCCCTGCGGTGAGATTTTTGCGGAAATGAGCACAAAGCGCATTCAAATGGCGATAGTTGTGGACGAATACGGCGGAACAGCCGGCATTCTGACTCTCGAGGACCTTGTTGAGGCGATAATGGGCAACATTATAGATGAATATGATAATGAGGATGATGAAATTTCTCAAATCGACGAATTCACATTTACGATTGACGGCACTACAGATTTAGACGAAGTCAATGAGCTAATAGGAGCACAGCTTCCGGAAGGCGAGTATGATACTCTCGGCGGTTATATAATCAGCCAGCTGCGTTACCTTCCGAAGGACGGAGAGATGAACATTGTAAAATATAAAAATGTTACCTTTACTGTCCTTAATGTTGATGAGAGACGTATAGGAAAAGTCAGAATTGAGGTATCCCCTATTATTGATGAATCTAAAGCCGAAGATGATTAAAGAAAATTAAAGCAATAAACCGTTCGTACAAAGACGAACGGTTTATTATTTTGACAGTATTCTTCTTCGCTGTGCAATTTTCAACATTTCTGCATTATTTGCTTGAAACAGTAAATCTCTTCTGTTATACTATTTTTCAAATAACTTTTTGCCAAGGAATTATTTTACTTCGCGTTGGCAATAATCTTATTAAGCTTAAGATTATTGTTACGGGGGTAAATATCATGCAGTTTGGCAAAGTTGAAATTTGCGGTGTCAATACTTCAAAGCTAAAGCTCTTGACAGAGGCGGAAAAAACCGAGCTGCTGAAAAGAGCGCACAACGGTGATAAAAAGGCCCGCGAGGAGCTAATCAGCGGAAATCTCCGCCTTGTGCTGAGTGTTATTCAGCGCTTTTCAAACAGAGGAGAAAACCCCGATGATCTGTTTCAGGTTGGCTGTATCGGGCTGATAAAGTCGATTGACAACTTCGATTTATCACTGAACCTTAAATTTTCAACTTATGCTGTTCCGATGATAATTGGTGAAGTAAAAC
>CAZPPO010000146.1:0-4635 GCA_964588475.1 uncultured Eubacteriales bacterium | reverse complement strand
CCTTTCTTATATTTCCCTTTGGCAATCACATCTATTTCAGGATATTTACCCCCATCTAAACCATAATAAATCCAATTACCTTCCTTAATATCGTTTTTAAAATATCCCTGTGACAGAAGAGTGTCATTTCTAAACTCCTGGCAATAACCATTGCGTTTCCCATTTGATATTTCGCCAATCCATTCCGAGTTTTTTTCATATAAAGTATCCTGAGAAAACACATTATGCACAAAAAACAAGATAAAAATGATTGCTATACTGTTCTTTTTCATTTGGGGAGTTGTTCTGCTAATATTTGTTATGAACAATTTCGTGAAATACGAGCATGTTTTCAATGTTAACAGTAGTGCCGTCGTCTAATACCGCTGTTGCGTTGAGCGTTCCGAAAAGTTTATCGGCCTGTTGTGAGACAAGACCGAGACTTAAATCGGTTCTGTCATTGAATTTCGGAAAAAACTCACCTTTGAATCGATTATCATTCGAGGTTATATGCCAGGTTTTCATTACATCGGAGCCAATTCCGAAATCAACTAAATCGAGTTTATGACCTTTTCCGTCATAAAACAGCATGTTTTCTGTTGCGGCAGAAGTATCTCCAAAACCGTAGCCTATGTTATAACCGAAATCTTTTCCGTTGACCTTGCCACTGCCTATTCCCCAATACCAAGTATTATCGTATGTCCAAACGCCTCTGCCCCAGTCAAGCATACCGAAATCGTTCGTGTTTTCAAATAAATATTCTTTTTCTTTTATTCTTGCATAGCCCTTTGCCTTCATGCAAGTTATCTTTTGATTATAGTAGAACGCCTTTTTATTGTTTGCCCATGGCGTTGCTATTACCATAGTATCGGAAGGCGGCTTTTCAAGAAAAATATCTGCCTCAAAATCGCTGTGCATATAACAGCGAAAAAATTTACAATATATATGAGTCATATTCTCGATTTTATCAATATGAAAATCACAATGTCTTGACTTAAATTCAATATTACCCGTATCGCTTCTTCTCGGAAGATTTAATTTGCCCATTGGTAATATGAGAGGCTCCAAAAAATCATACTTTTCTTTTTTATTAAAATCCATAACAGCCGCGTTAACAAGACCCATATAACGGTTGTCCGCAATACAAAAGGATAACGCATAGTTTTTGTCGGGGCTTGTTATCAGATAATAATCCCACTCCTTTATCCTATGCTTATTTGCCCTTATGTTCTCAGGGTTATATTCAAGTATCAGGCGGTTTGCCCAACCCGTACAACTGAGCTCACCGTTTTCATCAAGCAACTTTTTTTGAGTTTCTATTTTTATATTTTGGGACATAGCGCACCCCCAAACACTTTATCATATCGTAAATATTATTACAAGCATTTGGTAATATCTTGCTAAAATCTGATTATTGTGGTATATTGTGTTAAAAATAAACTGACTGGAGTATATATTATGGGAACACTGAAAAAAGCAATTTCGTCTGCAGCTTTAGCCGGTGCGGGTATAGTTGCCTTAAAAAAGGTAAACAACAATAAGTTTTGCCCCGTGTGTACGATTAAGAGAGCTTTTTCCGCTGTAAAGCTGAGTATACCGGAAAGTGAGAAATATGATAATAATGTTGCATTGACACCTCCTATGGGCTGGTCGAGCTGGAATGCATTTCGTAACACAATCGATCATAATTTAATTTGTGAGATAGCCAATGCAATCAAGACCTCCGGATTATCTGATGCAGGCTACATTTATGTGAATCTTGATGATTGCTGGCAGTCATCGCTTCGTACAGCCGACGGAAGACTGCAGGGTGATTTAACACGATTCCCCTTTGGGATAAAGCCTCTTGTTGAAGAAATTAATTCCTTAGGTCTCAAAGTCGGCATATATTCCTCGAACGGAACCTTAACATGCGAGGATTTACCTGCAAGTCTGGGTAATGAAGCCTTAGATGCGGATACCTTTGCCCAGTGGGGAATAGAATATTTTAAGTACGATTTTTGTCATAACAAAGTTATTCCTACCTCTGCGCCTAATGTAGAATATATTTCTGTTTCAGACCTAAATGGTAATTTGATTTTTGAAAAAACAGCAGAGAATTGCGAATTGAGTTCGTCCGTAAGAGTTGTGAAAACAAACAAACTTAAAAGAGGTTCATATGTTACAGGGCTGTCCTCTAATAACGGTTATATTCAAGTATCAAATTTTCAAATTCCTTTTGAAGGTGAATATGCCCTGACAATAGGAATAAGAAAGGGCGGTACCTGGGAAAAGTTTCTCGTAATAAAAGCTAACGGCAAGGATGAATACGAGGTAAAATTTCCTTCTACCATGGCGATGACTCCTGACGGCAGAATGCAAGTGAAAATACATCTTAATGAGGGTGATAACTCACTTTTTATAAGTAATCCCGTCGGCTCAAGAATGGACAGCGCTTTCAGGCAGTACAGGAATATGGGAAGAGAATTGAAAAGAGCAACCGCACAGTATGCCGAAAAAAACAACACTGAAAACAAGCCGATTTGCTACTCCATATGTGAATGGGGCTTAAACCGCCCGTGGCAATGGGGCGAAAAAGCCGGAAACCTTTGGCGCACTACTATGGATATAAAAGCCTTCTGGCTTTCCGTTGTTTCAATTTATGAATTTAATGTACGACTGTATAAATATGCAAAGCCGGGCTCATGGAACGATCCTGATATGCTTGAGGTCGGAAACGGCAATTTAACTGTTGACGAGAATATAGCTCATTTTTCCCTATGGTGTATGATGGCCGCACCCTTGATTCTCGGAAATGATATAAGATGCTTTTTAAAAGAGGACGGGTCACCCGATACAGATAATAAGATACTAAAAATTCTCACTAACAAAGAGCTTATAGCTATAGATCAAGACACAAGAGGAATTCAGGCTAAAAGAATTAAGACAAACGGTATATGTGATATTCTTATTAAGCCTCTTCAAAATAATGAGCTTGCCATATGCTTTTTCAATAAAGGCGGCAGTGAAAAAGATATGAGTATAGCCTTTGATGAAATTCATAATGACTCTTACAATGATCTTCCAAAGTCTTCTATTTATATTGTAAGAGATTTATGGGACAAAAACGTTATTATGTTAGGTGATAAAATTTCTGCAAAGGTTCCTTCTCACGCAGTCAAGGTTTACAGAGTTAAAGCCTCAGGCTAATAATTATATTGATAGGAGGAGTGAGTTCATGTTTTCTCGTGCTAAAATGAAAGAAGCGGCAAAGCTGAATTTCAGGAAAAATTACGGCGGCTCGATAGGAGCAACGGTACTCGCATTTTTACCTTCGTTTATCCTCAGTATTGTTGGCAGCTTTCTTGAAGGACCGAATTACACACAATTTTATTCAGATGAATTTTCTACAGGGGAAAGCTTTCTGCCACTATCATTAGCGTATTCGGCATTATCTATAATCGTCGGATTATTACTGGTACCTGTTTTGCAGGTCGGATACAACAAGTATTTTATGAAGCTTCGGGGAGATTTGGGACCGAAAGCAACCGAGGTCTTTTCTCCATACAAGGAGGGAAACTGGGGAAACATAATATATGTAACAATATCGGTTGGAGTTTCAATATTCCTTTGGTCATTGCTTCTTGTAATTCCGGGGATAATTAAAGCATTCCAGTATGCATTAGTGCCGCAAATTCTCGCTTCAAATCCCTCTATATCATCAAGCAAAGCAAAACAGCTAAGCAGAATGCTAATGAAAAACCACTGGGGAGAATTAATCGTAATGTATCTGTCCTTTCTTGGCTGGATGATTCTCAGTGTTTTTACAGGCGGATTACTGTATGTATTTTATGTGCAGCCTTATTTACAAGCTTCAATTGTAGAGTTTTATTCCTGCCGCCGCGCGGACCTTATTTACAAGGGTGAGATTTCTTCACAGGAGCTTTTGTCCTACGGTATGGATTGGTATTCCTCTGACAATCCTGCCGGTCCCTTTGAAACCGCGACCTATACCTATAACAGTAAAAACAATTATTCCACCAACTTCGCTTCCCCCCCTATCCATACACAGCCTCAACAAGGCACACCAATTGAGCAAAACCTCAAAGCATCTCCTCCTAACCGTGAGGTTGAAGAGGTTATAGAAACGTCACCGCCAGAACAAAAAGAAGAAACAGCCGAAATAACAGATATTGAAGAAAATCAAAAGATAACAGAGGCACAAGCCCTTGATGAAGAAGCATACACGCCCGACAATGAGGATAACTAATAAACATTAAGAATAAGGGAAGCGGCTAGGGTCGCTTCCCTTAATATGTATAGCCCATAAGACAAATTATTGTAAATATTTATTAATAAATGATTGAATTGTAAACCAATAGCCGCTCGGATCAACAGATGCCGCTGCCCCGTGTGTTGCATCCTTTACTATGAACCTCTGTTTCTCACAGCTTGCCGCCTGATAAACCTCGTTAAGCATTTCAAACGGGACAACCTGATCCTTGTCTCCATGGATAAAAAGAATAGGTGTTTTGCTTTTTTTTACCTGCTGTACGGCACTTGCCTGCTTGAACGTGTAATCTGCTTTGACCTTGCAAACAAGAGAGGTTGTATAAAGAAACGGAAATTTTGGCATTTTTAATGTATTCTCCATGTGAAAAGAAAATTCTTCCCATA
>CAZPPO010000145.1:0-4649 GCA_964588475.1 uncultured Eubacteriales bacterium | reverse complement strand
TCCTTGTCCTGTAGCCGTAATGCAAAGTGTTGTTATTTCGTTCATATTCATCTTATCTACAACACTTTGCATTACGGCTACAGGACAAGGACTGCCTGCCATAATACCTGTTCGCATATAAGAAAAGTCGGTCTTAGGAAAATCCTCGTGTGAAAGCATTGCAATAAACATCGTAGGAACCCCGTGAAACGCCGTAATACGCTCTTGATTTATACAAGCCAGCGCAGGCTTCGGTGAAAAATACGGTAAAGGATATATTGTAGACCCGTGTGTCATGGCGGCAGTCATTGCCAGCACCATTCCAAAGCAATGAAACATAGGCACATGAATCATCATGCGATCCGCCGTAGACAGGTCCATCCTGTCACCGATGCACTTTCCGTTGTTTACTATGTTATAATGGGTAAGCATAACGCCCTTCGGAAAGCCGGTTGTTCCCGATGTGTACTGCATATTGCACACGTCATGGGGGTCAACTGCAGCGGCGCGCCTGCGTACCTCCTCTTTCGGCACACATTCTCCCGCCGCCAAAGCCTCCTCCCAGGTTACGCAACCGTCCATTTTAAATCCGCATGTAATAACATTTCTCAAAAACGGCAATCTTCTGCTGTGAAGCGGTTGACCCGCCTGTGTCTGCTTAAGCTCCGGACAAATCTCATTGATTACAGAAGCATAATCTGAATCTCTGAAACCGTTAATCATAACAAGCGTATGAGTATCTGACTGTCTTAAAAGATACTCTGTCTCGTGGATTTTGTAGGCGGTATTAACCGTCACAAGTACGGCTCCGATTGTAGTCGCCGCCCAAAAAGTCACAAACCATTGAGGAATGTTTGTTGCCCATATCGCAACATGAGTTCCGGGCTTTACTCCTAAGGCTATAAGGCTCTTTGCAAACTCCTCGGCATCATAACGAAACTGTGAATAAGTTCTTGTGTAATTAAGAGTAGTAAATCTTACGGCTAACTGGTCCGGAAATTCTTCTGCCATTGTGTCAAGCACTTGGGAAAAGGTGCGCCTGATAAGCGTATCCTTTTTCCATATAAATTTACCTGTTCCCGCCCTGTTGCTGTAGAGCTTCCCCGAACCTTTTAGAGCGTCGTCAAAGCGACTCATATAATTTATGAAATGCGGAAATACAATGCCGGCATCAGACAGCTCGGGAAGCCATATGGGAAGCCATTCAAGGGATATAAATCCGTCGTAATTAATTGAGCGCAACGCATCAAGCATCTGTTCAAGGGGTAAGTCTCCCTCCCCCAAAAAGCAATACGACCTTTTGCCATTAATAAGGCAGCTGTCCTTAATATGAACATGCTTTATGTATGCCCCTAAATTAGTTACGGTCTGTTCGGGTGTTTCCTTTAATAAATTATAAGGGTGGTGCAAATCCCAAAGAGCTCCAAGATAATCGGAAGCAAAAAGATTTAGTAAATTGCCCAGTCTGTTTGTGTCGGCGTATATTCCCGCCGTCTCAATAAGCAGTGTGATTCCCTTTTGCTGCGCAATAGGAAGCAGCTTGTACAGCGCCTCGGCGACTGTTTCGTCGCAAAATTCACTTACACCCTTTGTATCAAGCGCATAAAGCCGTATATTCGGACAGCCAACAGTATAAGCCGTTTCTATATATTGTTCGATAGTCCTGCAGTTCTCTTCGAGACTGTCTCTTTGTCCTATGTTGCACATAGCGTCAAGGCATGTTATTTGAAGTTCAAGATTTTGAAGTTCTCTTTTCGTCGCAGCAGAATTTTTTTTGCTTAAGGGTGAATTTATGCCAAAGAAAACGTCCGAGTCAATGTTATGAATTTCTATTCCCTTGTAGCCGAGATCCTTCGCCATCGTGTAATAATCCTTCCACGAAAACCCCGTCCAGCCATTTGTAGAAAAAGAAAGCTTCATTTTTCTCATCCTTTCACCGAAAATTTTGCTGTTTTTTGTTTTTCCTCGTACACTATCTTGTTTAGCGCGCTTATATACGCGTGAATACTCGCACCTATAATATCGGTTGATGTGCCCTTTCCTGAATAGAGTCTTCCTCTTGAGCGAAGCTTAACAAGTGCGTTACCCATAGCTTCGCGTCCTTCGGTGACAGATTGAATCTGAAAATCGTCAAGCTCAAAGTGATGACCGGTAATCTGTTCTATTGCAAGAAATGCCGCGTCAATGGGACCGTCTCCCAGTGAAAAGCCCTGTACCTGTTTGCCTCTTTTATTGAGCACTACATGTGATGTAGGAGTTATTACATTTCCGCTGTTTATAACATAGCTTATGAGCTTATAGGTTGGCGGAACCTGAAGTGCAGTGCTGGCTATTATTGAATCAAGTTCCTTTTCCCCTATTTCTTTTTTTTCAACGTTCTTTGAAAAGGATTCGAAAACCTTTGCCAAGTCGTCTTCAGACAAGTCATACCCCATGTTTTTTATGTATTTCGCCACAAGAGATATATCTGCCGACATGTTAAGAGGTGCTCTCTCATCGTCCGCCTTAGCCATCGCGTAATCGAATACAGTAGTTGCGCTTCTTTTCGTACTTGTAATCATATGCAGCTTTTGCAAGGTGTTCTTAAGCTCATAAGTCTTAAGCCTGCAGGTAACGCCCAAGCAATCGCCTCTGACTCTTAAAATATCTGATATTACATCCATTGACGGTAATAAAGAAGGGCCTATCGCCGTCTTTATTTGAGTGACGCTCTTTTTAACACATGCGAACACACTTGCCGCCGCCATCCCCAGCTCATTGCTGCACTCGACGGACAGTCGGACGCCGGAAAGTGAGGGAACCTTCTCCTTCATTTCAGTAATTATAAGAGCCATTTCTTCGGGAAAACAAGTGCCCGCCGAATCTGACAAATTAACTATCCGCGCACCGCCCTCAACAGCAGCCCTCAAGGCCTCAGCCAAAAAGCCTCTTTCGGCTCTTGTAGCATCCTCAGCGGTAAATTCAACATCGGCAGTCAAGCTTCTTGCATGAGCTGTTAGAGCTCTTATCATATCAAGAACCTGCTCAGGTTTTTTGTGGCAGGAATATTCCATTTTAATAGAGGACACGGGAATGCTTATATTCAGTCTTGATTTTTTGGACGCCGAAACCGCCTTCCATGCAGTATCAATTCCCTTTTCCGAAAGAGAGCAGTCAACCGACAGGACACTGCTTTTCAAAATTCCCCCAATGGTATGAATTAAAAGTGTATCAGTCTTTTCGTCCTTTATTTCTCCCACTTCTATAACATCCGTATTGAGCTTGTCAAGCTGCTTTGCTATTTCTAATTTTTCCTTGAAGCTGAGAGAATATTCGGGATTAAGGGTACTCTCACGAAGAGTTACATCAACGATTTTGAGGTTTTTCAGAAAGCTCACTCCTTGAAAAAATATCCGGAAATTCTTAAGAATTTCCGGAACGATAAACATTTACCGCGGTACCGACCGTATTGCCGCTATGCTGTAAGCTTAAGACCGATTAGACACTAAACAGAGCTATCGCTCCAAAACCGTATAACGATGGAGCTTTGCTGACTTAGAAGGTTTTACCTTGCACAGCTTTTCGATTTTATCGTCGAATTTCCAAAAACGCGCCTGCCGCCTCTGTTTGTCATCGAATTTCATTGTTGTAAGTCTATCCGATATAAAATATTTTGTCAAGTATTTTGTTTATCTTTGCTTGAAAACAAAAGCTTCCTGTGTTATATTTTCATCAGTTCATTCGGGGGGCAAATATGAAAGATATTTTCGAGGTCGCAATGATTCTTTGCTTTGGCATATCATGGCCTGTTTCAATTGTTAAATCTTATAAATCAAGGTCAACAAAGGGAAAAAGCATTATTTTTCTGATTTTTATTCTTCTGGGCTACGCGTGCGGCATTGTGGCCAAGATAGCCTTTGACGGAATCAATTATGTTCTGTTTTTTTATATATTGAACTTTGCTATGGTATTTACAGATATTTTCCTATACCTTCGAAATAAAAGGCTTGAAAATCAATAATCCGTAACGTTTATTTTTTTGCCATCGCTTGTTACGGCGATGTCTCCTAAAAGATCTGTTCTCAAAACAACCGCATCGGCATCCGACAAGCGGCTTAACACAGCTTCGCCCGGATGTCCGTAGCTGTTGTCTTTTCCTACCGATATTATTGCATATTCGGGCATAACCTCTCTTAAAAATCTGTAAGACGTAGAGTTATCCGAGCCGTGGTGAGCCACCTTAAGCAGATTTGCACTTAAATTTGCCCTCTTTTCGATTAAAGCATCTTCCATTTCCTTTTCGGCGTCACCCGTAAATAAAAACGAGGTGTCGCCGTATTCGATTTTAAGTATAAGAGAAGTGTTGTTGAGATTAATTTCGCCTGCTTGCTTTAATAAGTCCGGTGTAATAAACGTAACAAGAGCCGAGCCGACATACATTTTGTCCCCAAATGAAGGATTTTGAATTGTAATTTTCTTTTTTTCGACTGCCTTAACAAAATTCGAATATGCCTTTGTATCCGCCTTTTCCTGTGGTGCAAAAACCGAATCAACCGTAAATACACTCAGGGGACCTGAAAGCCCTCCAACATGGTCCTCATGCGCATGAGAGCAAACTATGGCTTTTATATGTGAAATACCGAGTTTTCTTAAAACGGATACAATCCTGCTGCTGTCTGTACGGTTTCCCC
>CAZPPO010000144.1:0-4729 GCA_964588475.1 uncultured Eubacteriales bacterium | reverse complement strand
TTATGATCTGCATGTACTTCTCGATTATCGCAGCTGAAAGATTGTTTTCCGGCAAATCCGCAAGTTTTTCAGTGATAATTTCCATATTATCAGCAAGCTCGTCTTGCAGCTTAGACGGAAGCGGATTATTCTTAAACTCTTCCTCTATACGCTTAAAATCGGAAAGTCGCCAATCAAAACACTTCATCAGCTGGGGTGAAAAAGCTCCGCAAGCTCCATTCTTGATAAGATTTACGGCTTCTTCATGAGAAAGGGCATGCTTATAGGGACGTTCGCTCGTGAGGGCGTCATAACAATCCGCAACGGATACCACTTGCGCACTTATCGGAATATCGTCACCCTTGAGTCCGTTAGGATATCCTTTTCCGTCCCATCTCTCATGGTGAGAAAGGCATATTTCCCGGCAATATTGAAAATAAACGCTGTCTCCGATTCCCTCAAGCATGTTAAGCAGTCTTGCCCCTTTGGTTGTATGGGCTTTCATAAGCTCAAACTCTTCTTTTGTGAGCCTTGCGGGTTTTAAGAGAATTGCGTCCGGTATTGATATTTTACCTATATCGTGTACCGCTGACGCTAAGGATATAATCTCAACTTGCTCATCGGTCAAATTGTATTCGGGACACTCGGTTGCGACCGCCTCAAGTAAAGACTTGGCAAAATACCTTATTCTTTTGATGTGTTGACCTGATTCAACATCACGGCTTTCAATAGCGGCAACCATCAGCTCAATCAAATCAAAATTAAGCTTATGCATCTTGTGGGTCTGCTCGCGCAGCTTGTTTGCCTGCACCATTAAGCGCTTGCTGTGTATTTGTGTCAAATGACTTATCTGTTGCTTTAATATGTACATATCAACAAGATTGGAAAGCCTTCTTGCAACTAGGTCGCTTGTAACAAACAGCGAAAGAATATCACAAGCAAAAACCTCATAGCCAAGCTTGTTGAAATCGTCAAAGGCCTCAATAGTGGTAAAAGCAACCGGAACGGAATCAAGCAGTCCCTGTTCCGATATACGTGAAAGAAGCCACGAAGTATTGAAATCATTCGAAAGATTGTCAAATACAAAGGTTGATACAGAAGCTTTATAAGCTTCTATGCTGTTATAGGAAGACACATCATAGCTGCATTTAATAAGCTTGTATTTTTCTTCTATTATCTTAACAAGCCCAATCTGTGAATCATAATCATTGCTAAACATAATTATTGTTTGATTATGCGTAGAACCCACCTCCGGTTCAATGTACAAATATTCACTTTATGTTATCATCTGTTCATTAAAAAGTCAACTATGATAAAATATTTCTGACATTTTTTTATTAGTTGCGTCAATAATTTTTATTAATATTAAACAATAATCAGATATCTTTTTGTACATATTTTTATATGAAGCAAATTATCAAAAAAAGATTCAATAATGGCGCGGCGAAGAAAGAGGTTCGATGCTAATTGTAAAATCTTTAGTTTGACATAACTGTTGTAATGTGATATTTTATTTAGAAACATTCGAAGGAATAATGATATGACAAAGCTTATATTAAAGCTTTTATCAAAGCATGATATAAATTCAATAAAAGGACGGGAAACCGTCGGAAAAGCGGCAGGAATTATCGGGGTCATCTGCAATGTTTTTCTTAGCGGTTTGAAATTTGTTGTTGGTTTTACAACTAACAGTATAGCAATAACCGCGGACGCCTTTAATAATTTAGCTGACGCGGGTTCATCGGTAATTACATTTGTCGGATTCCGGCTTTCAGGCAAACCCGCTGACCGTGACCACCCATACGGTCATGCTCGTTATGAATACATAGCCGGACTTGTTCTTTCTTTTCTTGTTTTGTTAATCGGTTTAAGTACTGCTAAGTCTTCCTTAATCAAGATATTAAATCCCGAAAAAATAGTGTTTTCATATTCATCCATTATTGTTCTTTCTGTATCAATACTTATTAAGCTTTGGATGGCCGTGTTTAACAGCTCGCTTGGTAAAGCGATTGATTCTGAGGCTCTTGCCGCCGCTTCCGTTGACAGCAGAAATGATTGTATAACTACATTTGCCGTACTTGTATCAACTGTTTTATCAAAATATTCCGATTTTGAAACCGATGGTATTTTTGGTCTTCTTATATCTCTTTTTATCCTTTATTCAGGCTTTCGCCTGATTAAAAAAACCTCCGATCCCCTGCTGGGTCAGGCTCCGGATGCACAGATCTATTCCATGATTGAAGAACGAATACTGTCATATGATAAAGTACTCGGTCTTCACGACCTCATAGTCCATAATTACGGACCAAAGTCATATTTTGCGTCTGTTCATGTTGAAGTGGACTACTTGTCGGATTCAATAACCTCTCATGATTTGCTTGACGAAATTGAACGGGATTTTGAGGACAATCATAATATTCATTTAGTTGCCCATCTTGACCCGATTGTTACCGATAATGAAGCGGTTGACGAATTGAAAACCAAAATAAAAGACATAGTCTCCTCTTTTGACAGCGAGCTTTCTATCCATGATTTCAGAGTCGTCTTCGGGAGCAATTATATAAATGTAATATTTGATGTTCTTCTTCCTCCCGAATATAAATATAAGGATTTTGAAATAAAACAGATTTTGGAAAAGTATATTGCTGAGAAATTTGAAGAAAAAATATATGTCATACTTACAATCGACCACAGCTACGGGCTTTGACACGGAAACGAGGAAATGATGAAAAATAGTGTAGACTTGAAATTTGATAAGAACGGTACATTTAAAATACTGTGTATCGGAGACTTACACAGCAGAGCAGTGCCTAAAGACAAAAAGGACAAGAAGAAATTCAACGATACGGCCCTTTTTATGGAAACCGCCTTAAAAGCCACAAATCCCGATTTTGTGGTGCTTTTAGGCGATACTCTATGTCAAAAGGATGAATCGGAGGGGTTTTCAGTTTATAAAGCCGCCTTAAAAGAAATTCTTAAGCCTATTCTCGACGAAGGTATCGCGTTTGGCTATGTCTTAGGCAATCACGAGCATGATACGAAGCAGGAGAGCCTGATAGTTGAAGCATATAATGAATTTTTGACTTGCCGTGTTCATAATGAGGCCGATGTTACCGGAAACTTAAATTGCTGTTTACCCATAAGAAGCAGTGATGATACCAAGGACGCCTATCTTATGTGGTTTATAGACTCCAACAATATGTGCGATGACAAAAATATATCAAACTACGATTGGGTTCATAAGGACCAGATAAATTGGTATGAGCAAAAATCGGACGAGTATAATAAAAAGAACGGGCACACCGTTCCCTCCGTTTTATTTCAGCATATACCCGTGACCGAAGAATATGAGCTGCTCAGAGAGGCGAGGCTTTGGGAAAGACCCGTTGCCGTAAGAGGTCATTACAAATGGGGAAATAAGTACTATGTCGCAAAGGAAGCTGTACAAGGGTATCTCGGAGAGGGCCCCTGCGCTCCTTATTACAATGAAGATCAGTTCGAAAGCTGGAAAAAAACAGGCAATATTAAAGGCGCGTTTTTCGGTCACGACCATCTGAATGATTTTACAGGCAAGGTTGACGGCATTATTCTCGGTCAGAATAAGACGAGCGGCTTTTTTGCATACCCGGACGGCTGCCGTTCCTGCGTCAGACTGATAACGCTTGACGAAAACAAACCCGATGAAATTTTAACCAATATAATCCATTTTAAGGAATTGGGCTTGAAAAGTACGTGCTTAGGACCTATAATGAAACATATCACAGACAGACAAAGCATCAATCTTCATTGGGCATCCTACATCGCCGGCGGCGCTTTAGCTATGACGGCAATCGGCTATGCAGTAAAGAAGCTGACAAAATTATGATGCCTATCCATCATCCGCTTGTGGCGCAGCTGGATAACGCAGCAGATTCCGATTCTGAAGAACGGGGGTTCGAATCCCTCCAAGCGGGCCAGAAAAGCACTTGCGAACGCAAGTGCTTTATTGTAAATTTTTTTTGATATAAAAAGAATTGCTTAATAAATAATTCTGTGATATATATTTTAAAAGCACAGGAGCTAATATGTTTGATTTTTTATCTTTAGAGACAGTTATATTAATCGCGCTATTATTAATAAATTCTTTTACATTTTGTCTTTACGCCTACGATAAGGCTGTATCCGAAACAGGTAAGGCAAGACACAGAATCAGCGAAAAAAGTCTTCTTATTTGGTCTTTTCTTTTCGGCAGCCTTGGTGCTTTTTGCGGTATGTTTTTGTTAAGGCACAAAACAAGGCACAAAATTTTCTTAATTCTTGTTCCGTTGTCTTTAATTATTCAAATTGCCGTAATTTCGTTGCTGTTGTTGAAGCTCAGCTTATTGTCTTTATAAAATCTAAACTGTTTTTAACCGTCAATAGCGGGTCTTTAGTGTTATCGTGTTCAACAACGGCATATTTTGTGCCCGCATTATTTGCAGCTTTAATAATTTCGGACCAATTAAGACTGCCGCTGCCGACATCGGCGATATGCTTAAATAGCATGCCCTTGTTGTAATCCTTAAGATGAATTAAATCAAGCCTTCCCGGATATTTATTTATAAATTCAACAGGGTCTTTACCCGCATACTTTACCCAATATGTATCAAGTATTAGCTGCATGTCGGGAATCTCTTTTGCAAGTATATCAAGAATTACTCCTTCTCCTAACGTCTTAAGCTCTCTGAAATGGTTATGATAACCGAACTTTAAGCCGTAGGGCTTTAATTTC
>CAZPPO010000143.1:0-4745 GCA_964588475.1 uncultured Eubacteriales bacterium | reverse complement strand
GCCGCGGGAGCCACGGGTGCCACGGGTGCGACGGGTCCGAGCGGTGCTGCGGGAGCCACAGGAGCAACGGGTCCGAGCGGTGCTTCAGGAGCCACGGGAGCAACGGGTCCTCCGGGAGACCCGGGTTCAGCCGGCTGTGCATGTATAGCCCAGATGAAACACATTATTGAGCAAATAATAACGCGATTCCCAAACTCGAATATAGTTGTTAACTTAGATAGCGGCGGCAGCACAAGCGGCAGACCATTGAGTATAACAAACAATACGATTTTCAATCTTTCTAATTCTTCAGGAACTATATCCGACCGTATCAGTATTTGCAGGATAGCCTTTATAACCCTGACAGGTGATGACACGTATGCAAAATTCGACTTCCTGAGTGCTCCTATCCCGCCGCCTACAGGCTGTGAAGCGCAATGTGAGGCAGGGGCAAGAGCTACTTTACAAGCATTTGTTGGAACCGGTAATCTGGTAAACGTTCGCGCGGGAGGCAGCTCAATAGGTAACAATACTGTATCCACTACAGCGTATGGTGTGGCAATAATAGGCAAAAAAACAGCTGTATCCACATGTCTTGTTGAAACCATAACCTAAAATAAGGAATATACGGGACTTGTTAATCACAGCCCGTATGTTCTACATAAACTGCAATGTGAGGTTTTATTATGTCTTTACGCTTTCATCTGTTGGGTCTTGCCCATTTAGAAACAAATAAGGAAAACACATCCTGCGCTTACACTCAAAAAATCATCAAATTAGCAAGGATGCTTAAATCTTTCGGCCACACCGTCCTTTTCTATGGTGTTGAGGGCTCAGATGTTGAATGTGACGAGCTTGTCAATGTGTCTACCTTGGATATTCTTCATAAGACCTATGGTGATTACGATAAAACGGAGACATTTTACAAGCAGGACCCCAATGATATTGCTCATAATGCCTTTAACAAAAATGCCGTCAGAGAGATATCTGAAAGAATGCAGCCTAACGATATACTTTTATGCCCCGACGGTCTTTATCATAAGCCAATTGCTGACGAGCTTAATCTTCTTACGGTAGAACCCGGCATAGGTTATACCGGTGTTTTTTCTGCTTACCGTGTCTTCGAGTCCTATGCCTGGATGCATTATATATACGGACTGATGCATATAGAGAACGGAGTCTGGTACGATGCTGTAATCCCTAATTATTTTGATATAGAGGATTTTCCTTTCCAGCCAAAAAAGCAGGATTACCTTCTCTATTTTGGAAGAATTATCAGCCGCAAAGGTGTTCAGGTTGCCTCGGATGTTGCGAAGGCAACCGGTAACCGTCTTTATATTGTCGGGCAAGGCTCTCTATCAAATATCAATGAGGGTATTGATCTGGTTAACGAAAAGCACATCGTTTATCACCCCGCCGTCAAAGCTCAAGAGAGAAAGGAATTGTTAGGCAGCGCCAAGGCAGTATTAATGCCGACATATTATCTTGAACCGTTTGGGGGAGTGAATGTTGAAGCCCAATTATGCGGTACCCCTGTAATTACAAGTGACTGGGGCGCTTTCCCTGAAACTGTTTTACACGGACTTACAGGATATCGCTGCAGAGTGTTTGAGGAGTTTTGCTGGGCTGTAAATAATATAGAGAATATAAAGCCCGCGTTATGCAGGCAGTGGGCAGTGAATAATTATTCGATGGAGCGCATCGGTAAAATGTATGAAGAATATTTTCAAAGAATCAGCCGCTTATTTGATAAGGGCTGGTATGAGCCTAACAGTGAACGCCAACAGTTAAGTTGGCTTGAGCGCTATTATCCCGCCGTACAAGAAAGCTCTTTTTCTGAAAACTCGTCTAATCACCGTTTTCGTTTACCCGGATTTGGGTCAAAGAAGGCTTATGGGAAATCCCTGTAGCTGTCAAAGGCTATTGTACGTTTTACAGACAATAAAAAAGCCGCCGCTTTCGCGACGTCTTTAATTTTTTACTGTTATACTTATACCTTCATCGTTTCTGCGTTTATTTTCAGATTTTCCTTGAGAAATAACATCATTTTCTCCATACACAGCTTTGCGTGTTTTTTCTTGAATTGAAGATGGTAGCAGTGATTGTCCAGCAAGCTGGGAGTAAAATATGTTTCCACCTTACAATTCTTGTCTCTTAGTGTATCGGCTGTTGATTTTCCCTGCCCTTTACAAATTGAATCGTTTTCCGCCCAAGCTACAAAAGCGTTCGGACATTTGTTATCAATAAAATCTACGGGGTTAAAATATTCATACAGCTCGTTAGAGGATATGTTTGAGAGCTTCTTATCCGTTTTATAATTGAAAACAAGTTCGGAAATATCCTTAAAAATCCCAAACGGAAGAGGTTTTTCCATTGTCTTTTTAAGATCACACATCCCGCAAAGTGACGCAATAGCCGCAATATCTACAGTTAC
Organism: uncultured Eubacteriales bacterium; assembly: GCA_964588475.1. GTDB lineage: Bacteria > Bacillota > Clostridia > Oscillospirales > Acutalibacteraceae > DTU089. The sequence continues at coordinate 2,332 of CAZPPO010000143.1, read as the reverse complement.
CTTGGGAGCCCCTAAAGCCTCGCGGAAATTCTCATTGCATCTAATGGCAGTAAGGCACAAAGCAAGGAATGCGCCTGAAGAATCGCCCGTAACAACTATTTTATCAAGGTCTATGGGATATTCTTGAGACAGTGCCGTAAGATGGTTAAGCGCATTCACACAATCCTTGATTATTCCAGGAAAATACTGTTGTCTTGGCATTCGGTGGTTTATATTATAAACAAAATAGCCGTTTTTGGCATAGAAGGAGCACAGACATTCCCTGTAAGCTTTATCCCCCATTACGAAGCCGCCGCCGTGAATGTTAAATATTACCGGGTATTTACCGTTTTTAGGAAGAAAGCTTTCTTCATAGTAAATGTCACCGCTTGTTGACTTGCCGCCCTCATCGCTGTAAGGAATATCCTTAATTATTGTTACTGACTCATACTTAATTGCGTTTTGAGGTCCTTTCATTATTACATCTATTATCTTAAAAAGAATCTGTGCCCTTGTCAACCGAACCCCTCCGTATGTTTTATTAACGTTTAACTCTTGCGTTACCCGACCAGATACTCCAAACCTGTTCCTCATCGGCAGGCTGGGCATAATCTGTTAAAAAGGTAGTGGCAAGAGCTCCCGTAGCCCAACCGAATTGAAGCTGCTTTTCGCTTTCCCAGCCCTTGAGCATTCCGTAAAGCATTCCTCCCACAAATGCGTCTCCCCCTCCTATTCTGTCAAGCACCCTGATTTTTCGAGGCTCTATAACATTCCAATTGTCCCCCGAAAGCATTATTGCGCCCCATAGGTGTTCGTTGGCGTTTACAACCTGGCGCAGCGTGGTGGCAAATACAAGGGCGTTCGGATAACGCTTCTTTGCAGCCAGAACCATCGTCTTAAAGCTGTCTATTTTATCTGATAGGTTTTCACCGCCCTCCTTAGGTCCCTGAAGCTTCAGGGCAAGCTGAAAATCCTCCTCGTTTCCGAGAATAATATCGGCTATGCTCGCAATTTCCGAAAAAATGGAGGTAAGCTCAGTTTCCCTGTCCTTCCAGAAGGTGGCACGATAGTTAAGGTCAAAGGAAACGAGAGTGCCGTATTTTTTTGCACTTTTCGCAAGCTCAAGACAGAATCTGCCGGTTTCCGGTGACAACGCAGCAATAAGACCGGAAAGATGAAGTATCGCGACTCCCTCTTTTCCGAAAATCCTTTCAATGTTAAAATCGTCGATATTCAGCGTTCTTGCAACCTCTCCCGCCCTGTCATTATGAACGCGCGGACCTCTTAAGCCATAGCCTGTGTCAGCTATATTAAATTGATGGCGAAAGCCCCAGGGTCCTCCCTGTTCAACCTCCTTGCCCTCATAAACCATTCCTCTCAGGCGCAGGTCTCTCTTTATGAATTCCGCTATCGGACTGCCCTTTACAAACGTGGTGAGTACCTTAACGGGAAGTCCAAGAAACGACGAAATGCTCGCAACATTAGTTTCGGCACTCGTTGCCTGCATATAAAAAGTGTCAGATGCCTCGACAGGCTGCCTGTCAGACGGGCTGATTCTTACTCCCATGCTCGTCGGTACAACAATTGCCCACAAATAATTATCCCTTATTGTCATTTATGCGTCCCTCCTATCCTGTTTGCTCACACAGTATACTGAGTAGCGGCTGTGTCTCCGCCCTCACCCGTCCAGTTTGTATGGAAGAACTCTCCTCTTTTAGCATCAATTCTTTCATAGGTATGTGCTCCGAAATAATCCCGCTGAGCCTGCAGAAGATTTGCGGGAAGCCTTTCACAGCGGTAACCGTCATAATAGCAAAGGGCGCTCGTCATTGCGGGAACGGGAATCCCGTTAGAAATAGCCGCCGCGCAAACTCTTCTCCAGCCGGCTTGAGCTTTTTCTATAACATCCTTGAAATAAGGATCTAAAAGCAGGTTTTTAAGATTCGGCGTCTTTTCAAACGCTTCCTTGATTTTACCGAGAAATATGCTGCGTATTATACAGCCGCCGCGCCACATAAGGGCTATCCCTCCGTAATTTAAATTCCATCCATAGGTGTCTGCGGCAGAGCGCATAAGTGTGTATCCTTGAGCGTATGATACTATTTTCGAGGCATAAAGCGCGTTTTTTATGTCCTCAAGCAGTTGTTTTTTATCCGCATTGAAAGAAGCGGCGGGCCCGGTAAGCACCCTTGAGGCCTCGACTCTTTCCTCCTTAATGGCGCTAAGGCAACGCGAAAAAACGGCTTCCCCGATCAAGGTCAGAGCAACTCCCTCCTCAAGCGCGGCAATACCGGTCCATTTGCCCGTGCCCTTCTGCCCTGCGGTATCAAGAATCTTTTCAACAAGAGGGGAA
>CAZPPO010000142.1:0-4760 GCA_964588475.1 uncultured Eubacteriales bacterium | reverse complement strand
AATATCGTTCCTTCAACAATTCTCATAACGGGCTGGAGCGAGGCTAATATTACCACCGAGAAACAAAGCACTGCACCGAATCAGCCTCAAAATAGCACGACAACACAAACAACAAAAAAATCCGGAACCGTAAGTACAACCTCCGCAGATTCCTTTAAGAATTGGCAGGATTCGCTTTTCAATGCGGATAACCCTACTACCGCGGGTAAGGTTCTTGAATTTGCCGGTTTTCAATATGACCCAATACAGGGAATATACTTTTCAACCTTAAACCCATTACAAAGAAACTTCGGATTTAATCCGCTTTATGACAATGCAGCTCCCTTTACCGGTATGATATATCTTACAAAGCGGATATTCTTTACATGCGACGACAGAGATTGGATGATTCAGATTTGGAAGGGACAATACGGAATTACAGTCGGCGCGGAAATAGGCATTTACAATAAACCCACGGACAGACAATCAGATCATTACGACTGTGTTGGCGATGAGGATATGGTTGAAATGGCTATGGTTGTTTACAAAAACGATACTAAGTATTTCACAAGGGGGCCTGAAAAGCATTGGTGGCTTACCGGTTTCAAGCTTCTTGATGTTACCACCCTTGTAGATTTAAGACTTTCATTAGTAGTTACGCTTGATGCACCGGGTATGGCAGATGCCTTTGAGGCTTCTCTTGAGGAGCTTAATGACAAAGAAATAATATGGGATAGAGTATTAAATACATTTTTTATACAATGGTAAAAAAACAATGAAAAAAAGACCGCGGATCGTTTCCGCGGCTTTTTTTTATATTTTTGCGTTGTTTACGATAATGTCCTGAGCCCACTTTGCCCACTTTGGCTCAACACCTATGTCCCAATATGACGGGTAATCCTTTGCAATCCAAGAGCCGCCACACCCCTTAAAAGCATTGAGCATTTCTAAAGAACGCCTTTCAATCAGCTCGCGGTTTCCTGTAGGCAGTATTTTTTGAATATCAACAGGGGAATGAAACACAGCTCTTTTGCCGAACTCATTTGCAAGAACCTCACATGGATAGGCATCGGGCTGGTCAAATTGGAAAACGTCAACTCCGGCGTCTATAAAATCATTAATAAAGGCATAATTGTAACCGCATGAGTGAAGGAAGCACTTTATTCCGGCATCATGATAGGCGTCAAAAATCTTTTTGTACGCAGGCTTAAAAAGCTCTCTGAAGGAATCGGGGGAAATAAAGGTTCTGTCTTGAGTTCCCCAGTCATCGCCCATCATAACCCCATCAATAGAGCAACCGTAAAGCTGCTTGACAACTTCGATTTCATGTTTGGCGATTCTGTCACAAAATGAAATTACCATTTCCTTTTCGAGAACTGTATCAGCAAGAGCATTGGACATCAGTCTTGCATCCCTAAGTGCCGAAAACACAGAGCATCCCGAAACCATAATAAACTCTTCGCTTTCAGAAAAGTTCATTTTTTTCAGTCGTTCTCCGTGTGTTTTATTTATTTTCGGCATTAAGTATTTTTCAAAATCAGACCAATCCTGAATTGCGCCTTTAATACATTCGCCCTTGGTTTTACCGTTAAACCTTCCGTAGATGTTTCCATAGCGGTCTGCTCTGACTTCACCCGAAAAACCGGTAACATCAAGAAGCTCTTTATGATACCCCCATTTATTGTAAGGGTTAGGCTTTTCATCAGTATATGTACGACCGGAGGTATATACCATGTCATTATAGTCACAATCCATAAAGTTAAAGCCAATTCTCGGAGGGTTATCATGCTCTATTATCCTATTGATTATTTCTTTTGATGTCATATAAGTCAACTCCGTTTTATAACGTCAAAACTGTAATGCTTTGTTCTTTGTAATATACTTTTATATTATATCATAAATGTTGATATTTGTAAATAATAAGAGCTGACTCGTTTTACGTCAGCTCTTAATATTTTTTATTCTTCCATCTGTTTTCCGAGAAAGCTTGCCGCTACCTGAGCGAGCTTTATTTCTGTTTGAGTTGCAAAGCCGCCGTTTTCCTTGAAAAGCAGAACAACAGAGCCAGAAACATCACCGCCTCCAATTATCGGAAACGCTACACACGCATTAGCAACCGCTCCCTCGTAAGGCTTCAAAGCGGGAACATTGGCGGATGCCACATAGTTTGTTCGGTTATCCATTATCTCTTCAAGCTCCGGTGAGACTCGTCTTTCATTAATCTCCTTTTTGGGAATACCGGCGCAGGATATTATGTGGTCACGATCACTTATAAGGACGGGCATACCGGTAGCTCTGCTTAATACTTCTGAGTATTGCCCTGAAAATTCAGACAATTCATTCATAGGCGAGTACTTCTTAAAAATTACACCGCCGTCACTTTCTGTGAAAATTTCTAAAGGGTCACCCTCTCTGATTCTAAGTGTCCTTCTTATTTCTTTTGGTATAACAACTCTTCCCAGGTCGTCAATCCGTCGTACGATGCCTGTTGCTTTCATATATTTGTAACTCCCTTACATAAGAATTAATTTCTTATATTGTTAGTAATGTAACTTGGATTATACCAAAACACGACAGATTTTATTTTTATATTTTCAAGATTAATCAGAATAAACCTAATATTTACAGCTTGAAAAATACAATTATTTTATCAGGTTTGATAATATATTAAGTACTTTGTCAAGTCGGGCAATATTAATTCCCGAATAATTAAAAATAAGAATGTGCGCATACTTTTCCTCGGGTGAGAATAAATAATCTGTCATAAATACAAGCTTTACAGCTTCTTTTTCTGCAAGAAGCTTAAGCCGGTTATCCGGAATATCAGTATCGATTTTAATTAAAAAGTGAAGTCCTGATTTTTCTTCATTTATAGTCATCTTATCGGATAAGGGGCTTTCTCTTATTGCGGAAATTACAGCGTCTCTTTTTTGTCTGCAGAGTTTTTTTGTGCGATTAATATGCTTCTCAAATGAGCCGTTGTTTATAAACCTTGCGAGCGTATACTGCTCAAAGCTCGGTACAGTACAGGAATAAAAACCCATTAGGGTATTAAATTTCGCAAAAAGATGCTTCGGTAGTATCATATAGCTGATTCGAATTGAAGGGGCAATGGTTTTCGAAAAAGTATTAATATATATTACCTTTTGGTTATAATCGGTGCTGAATAAAGAGGGGATTGGCTTTCCGACAAAACGAAATTCACTGTCATAATCATCTTCGAGTATATATCTTTCTTCATTTTCGTTTGCCCATTTCAAAAGACTTTGTCGTCTGCCTATCGGCATTACTATTCCCGTTGGATAATGATGAGCGGGAGAAATATGTACGATATCTGCCTTGGAATTTCTAAGACAATTAACCGAAAGCCCCTTAGAGTCAAGATTGATATATTCGCATTTTATACCGTTTATTCCGTAAATCTTTGAGATTTTTGTGTAACCGGGATTTTCAACGGCGTAAATTCTTTGTTTGCCGAGAAGCTGAGTTATCAGGTTGTAAAGATATTCGGTACCTGCACCGATTACAATATTTTGACTGTCTACGTTCATACCTCTAAATCGAAAAAGATACTGCGCTATAGCCTCTCTCAATTCAAAAGAACCGTTAAAATCGACAGGCTGAAGCAGCTTTTTGTCTTGGTCGGAAATTACTTCTCTCATAGTTTTTGCCCATACAGTAAAGGGAAAGCTCTCAGGAAACACTGAGTTTTGTTGAAAGTCCATTAAATATTGCTTTTTTGTTAAAGAATTTTTTATAAAAGTCGGCGGCTTTATGGCTCTTGTGTTTTTTTCAACACGCGATACAAAATAACCTTTTTTTTCAATTGTATAAACATAACCTTCGGATATTAGCTGTGCGTAAGCATTTTCAACAGTTATAACACTAATTCTTAAATGCTGCGCCAGACTCCTTTTTGATGGTAAGTGTTCATCGCTTTTAAGCCTTCCGCTGAGAATATCATTTTTTATATAAATATAAAGACTTTCATATAGACTTGTTTTAGAATTGCGTTCAAGGTTATATGTAAGCATAGGCAAACTCCCATCTGGTATTAACACATAACATCGATATGGTTATATCAATAATACCAATATTAATTATAATACATAATAAATAAAAAAACAACAAAAAAGCAGTAATAAAAATAATTTTCAAATATTTAAGGTGTGTTTAATATGAAAATGAAGCTTAGAAAGTTAGTTTTTGCAGCGTTATTTGCGTCCTTAACCTGTGCTGCGACAATTATAATACAAATACCCGCTGTGATGAATGGATATCTGAATTTAGGAGATTGCTTCGTCTTACTTTCGGGATTTATTTTGGGACCCTTGTATGGCTTTTGTGCTGCAGGTATAGGCTCTTGCCTTGCGGACATAATTACAGGCTACGGGATATATGCACCCGCTTCTTTTATTATAAAAGGTCTAATGGCAATAATTGCGATTTACTTTTATAAATTACTGATGAAGGCTATGCCGAGGCATAAAAGAACCGCGATGCTTCTAAGCTGTGTTGTTGCAGAGCTTTTTATGGTTGCAGGTTACTTTTTATATACTTATCTGATATTCCGCCAAGGCTTATCGGCAGCGGTCGCTACTGTGCCCGGTAATCTGCTTCAGGGAGCTGTAGCGATAATTGCGTTAGTGTTGATAAAGGAAACGCTTGGAAGAATTAAATATATGAATATATTATCCGAAAAGTGACAAATAAAATATTAAGGTGGAGAAGGTCAATGTTAAAAAAAATAAATGAGCAAGCTCAAAGGGCAACAGAAGAGC
>CAZPPO010000141.1:1770-4821 GCA_964588475.1 uncultured Eubacteriales bacterium | reverse complement strand
CGCTGCGCAAGGCTTACGCTCAATGGCTTGAAGCAGGCAATAACGCAGGTGACGGGTACGGAGTAATAGTGTTTGACAAAGAAAAAATAATAACATAACTCACAATCAGCTCAAGCATACAAGGCAAAATCGTTATGGTTATTGCACCTTCAGATCTTGAGTCCTACAATTAATTTTCAGCTTCTGCTGAAATATGCATGCAACTCAAAGAGGGGCAGACGCACAAAGTAAATTTGTGTGTCTGCCCTTTTCACAAAAAATGTCTAACGGGGGAAGCCTAACTGCCTACTTCCGGCGGGTTTGACGCTTGAATGGAATATACTCTGTAATCCCCGCCGGATTTTCTGAGTGTTATTTTCATATATTTATCAGGCTGTGCGCCGGAAACCGAGCCGTCAGGTAGGACCATAAGCTTATCGGTTCCTATATACCCGACTGTAAGCACAACCGTTTCCCTCGTCTTGTCAACCTTTATGACTCGCGGCGTAAACGGAGGCGTAACGCCCGTAAGAGGAATATAATACATATCGTTGTTTGGGTCATAGGAGAAGGTGTAGCCAAGACCCGAAACGGTTTTATTCTCAAGCTCAAGCTCCGTTCCAAAAAGCTTTTGGAAGTACTCCTGTACATCCTTTGCGGGAACGGCAAGCCCCTCTTGGGTAAGCTCATACTGCCTGGTATTAAGCTCATCGTATAAAAGCGTAAGAATAGAAATGTCAAGAAGCTGAGTTTTGTTAGCCTTTGAAATATCGTCGAAGGAATCGGGGTCATTCGCGACTATCCAAGTAAGATATGAATTATAATACGCCAGCTCCTCGGAGCCGTCGGTTTTTTCTCTGATAAAGCCCACAAAGGCGGAGATTATCGTTATAAGTCCTATGAGGGATAATATCATCATGAAAACGCCCAGCGGGAACGCCCACGGCCGTCTTTTTTTGCGTCTGGGACGCTCCTTAATCAAGTTTTCGGTTTCAAGCTCGCGCTTTTCGGTTGAGTTTTCCTCAAAATCCGCTAAATCCTTATCGTTCATTGTTATCACCCCGAAAATATCATTCTATTACCGCGTTGTTTTCTTTAAGTATTCTGCGTATTTCATCCGTATCGGCTTGTTGTGACGCCTTTTTGCTCTTTACCGCCACAGCCGCCCCGACACCCGCCGCTTCACCTAATGTGCAGCAAATAGGCATAATTCTTATAGATGCTTGCGCCTCGTGGGTAGCGGAAATGCACCTGCCCGCGACAAGTAGATTGTCAACTCCCTTAGGGATTAGAGAGCGAAAGGGTATTGTATAGTACTGACCGCGTTCAAAGTAATAATGGCTCGTCCCCGAGCCCTCGGGATTATGAATGTCTATGTCATAGTTGCCTGCCGCAACAGCATCCGGAAAAACGGTGCAGCTTTTCAGCTGTTCCTGTGTCAGAACATGAAGGCCCTCAATCATTCTGCTTTCTCTTACTCCGATTTTTATCGAGCTTGTAAGCAAAACGGCGTTCTTAAAGCTCTCAAAATTCTCTTTTAAGAAGAAAAACAGCTCCGCCATTTGCTCGCGGGCAAGGATTTCAGCTTTTGAAAGCTCAAAGCTGTCAATAGGGTTATGCTTTACAACCCTTGTTGAATTAAAATGAATTATCCCGTCCCCCAGCCCCGTAAATGCCAATATATTCTCTCGTGGGTTCTTAATCTTTCCCGCTGCTTGATATTCCTTATAAAGAGCCTGCATTTTTGGTTTTTCGAGAATAAAGCGTTCAGTGTCTGCATTAACTACTCTAAAGCACAGCGTCATAGGCTGACAAAGCGAATCCTCTTTTCTGCCCACGCAAAACGGGCAGCCGCACATAAACGCAAGGTCGGCGTCGCCCGTACAATCAATAAAGAACTCTGCCGAAACTCTTGTTACACCGTTTTTCCCTGTTAGGTCAACGGCAGTAATCCTTTTTGTATCGCGCTTAACACCGCAAAGAGTCGAATTGAACAGGACTTCAATTCCCTCTCCTGTTACTATGCGATCTAAAGTGATTTTCAAAAATTCGGTATTAAAATGATTATAGTTGCCTTTTGGAACCAGCTCAAGATATTTCTTCCCTATCTCCTCAAAAATACCTCTTGAAAGAAAGCGTTTATGCTTTTCTTCCCCTGTTTTATCATATGTCCAGTAAGGCATAAAGGGAAAGACATAGTTATTTGATGGCGCACCGCCTAAGCAGCCCATACTTTCCACAAGCAGTGTCCCAAGCCCCTGTCTTGACGCCGCAACTGCCGCCGCAACTCCCGCTAAGCCGCCGCCTATTACAACTAAATCATACCTTTTCACTAATAATCCTTCCCCCTTTTGCCTTACCTTATCTGTCCTTCACCGTAAACAACATATTTAGCCGAGGTAAGCTGTTCAAGTCCTAAGGGCCCTCTTGCGTGAAGCTTCTGTGTAGATATACCAATCTCTGCTCCGAAGCCGAATTCCCCGCCGTCCGTAAATCGTGTGCTTGAGTTAACATATACAGCAGCCGAATCTACGGCTTTTGTAAATTTCTGCGCATCAAGAAGGCTTTTTGTTATAATGGCGTCGCTGTGCCTTGTGCCGCATTCGTTAATATGAGATATAGCCTCGTCTGTGGAGGATACTGTCTTTACGGAGATAATATAATCAAGATATTCCGTATAAAAATCCTCCCTTGTCGCCCTTTTGGCGTCGGGAAGAATCTCAAGAGATTTTTCGTCACATCGGATTTCCACATTTTTTTCTCTTAATGCCTTTGCAATGGGAGGAAGCGCTTTTTTCATGATTTTTTCGTGTATTACAAGGCTCTCGCACGAGTTACATACCGAAACACGAGTGGTTTTGGCGTTTACTGTTATTTTTACCGCCATATTGATATCGGCACTTTCGTCAACATAAATATGGCAGTTGCCCGTACCCGTCTCTATTACGGGAACGGTTGCGTTTTCTACGCACGACCTTATAAGCCCCGCTCCCCCTCTGGGAATGAGCACGTCTACATATTCGTTAAGGCGCATAAGCTGTGCCGCGCTTTCCCTTGAGGTATCCTCAACAA
>CAZPPO010000141.1:0-1760 GCA_964588475.1 uncultured Eubacteriales bacterium | reverse complement strand
GGCCTTCTGGTGCTGTTCCTGCGCTTCCCCGATGACGTCGGCGGGCAGTCCCGCCTTTTGTACTGCCTCTCTCATTACCCTGACAATAGCCTTATTTGAGTCTATCGCCTCCTTGCCGCCTCTGAGAATTACCGAATTGCCCGATTTAAGACAGAGTGCGGCAGCATCCGCAGTGACATTAGGCCGCGCTTCATATATTACCGCTATTACTCCAAGGGGTGATGCTACCTTTTCAATCCTCAGACCGTTTGGGCGCACATCGCCCGAAAGCACCTTGCCTACCGGGTCTGCGGCCAAGGCAATCTCACGAGCTCCCCTTGCCATATCCTCTATTCTTTTTTCACTCAAGGCGAGCCTGTCAAGCAAGGATTCTGACATACGGTTTTCCCTTGCTCTCTCTAAATCCTTTTTATTCTCGGATAAAATATAATCACAATTGCATACAAGCGAATCGGCTATGAATTCAAGGGCTGCATTCTTAACAGCCGTTTGAGCTACAGCCAAAACAGCCTTTGCTTTGTTGGACTTTAGCCCGATTTCATTAAGCTCCATATGATTGCCTCCTTATACAGTAAACAGCGTTCCTACCTGCCTGCCGCTTAAAAGCTTATACATTTCTTCGGGATTTTCGCCGTTCATTATCACCGTTGGGATTTTACCCTCCCCCGCAAGCTTTGCGGCTTGAATTTTTGTTAGCATGCCGCCTGTTCCGTATGAGCTTTTCGTACCGCCGGCTATTTCAAAAATATGCTCGTCGATTTTATCTACTACAGGAATTAATACGGCATCACTGTCAATATGAGGATTTTTGTCGAATAATCCGTCCGTATCGGTAAGTATTATAAGTAAATCCGCTCTGATTAGTCTTGCAACATGCGCCGAGAGATTGTCATTATCCCCGTAAACTATTTCTTCTACTGCGACAGAGTCATTTTCATTTATAATGGGAATAGCTCCGTATTCAAAAATCTTTTCAAACGTATTTATAAGGTTTCCCCTGCGTTCCTTGTCCTCAATATCACTCTTGGTTATTAAGAGCTGCCCTACCTTATTCCCGAACTCCTGAAAAAATTTGTCGTACATAAACATCAGCTCACACTGCCCGATACAAGCTGCCGCCTGCCGAGACGGCGTATCATGCGGTTTTTCCGTTATTCCTAACCTCCCTAAGCCTACTCCTATGGCCCCCGAGGTTACAAGCGCGATTTGCAGCCCGAAATTAGAAAAATCACAGATAGTGCGGACAAGCTCCCGCATTCTTTTCAAGTTTGTTTTCCCCGTTTCGTGAGTCAGGGTGGAGGTTCCGACCTTTATTACAATTCGCTTCATTCCATTTAGAGAAATCATATATATGCTAATCCTTTCAAACGGATTTTAAATTATTTTTGATTATATCATCGGGGAATGAAAATATCAAGCCTCATATACCGATTATCGTTGTAATGCCATTGCTTACGATTGACATGAGATTTTGTATATGATAGGATATTCCCGTTATAGAAAGACAAAACAAAAGAGGACTGATTACTATGAAACTCGGGATTGTCGGACTGCCTAATGTCGGTAAAAGTACGCTTTTCAACGCGCTGACAAATGCCGGCGCCGAGGCAAAAAGCTATGCCTTCAGCACTATTGAGCCGAATGTCGGTATAGTAAATGTTCCTGATAAGCGACTTGACAGTCTTGCCCAAATGTATTCACCACTTAAGGTAACCCCTGCGACTATAGAATTTGTCGATATAGCGGGGCTTGTAAGCGGT
>CAZPPO010000140.1:0-4836 GCA_964588475.1 uncultured Eubacteriales bacterium | reverse complement strand
TTCCCATCAATATTCTATATCTATTTTTACAGATTCTGTCGCGTCCTTAGCTGCAATCCACAGTACATCTGCGTCAATAAAATATCCGCGCTGCATATCGGTGAGAGCCTCCATCGAATAAGCTCTTTGCAAGCTGCCCTCTGAGGACTTAACGGATACGGGGGCGGGTTCGCCGTATACTCTGAATAACAGCTGTCTTTCCGTCGCGCTGCAGCTTATGCTCAAGGCGTCATCGTCCTTAACATAAGAAATAAGGGAGCCTTGTTTGTTTTGCTCATAAAGACCGAATTTCTTTTCGCCCTGCTTCGGATAAATTAAAACCGTTGTATAGCCTTGGGAAAGACTCGTTCCGTGTCCGGTTGCGTCGGTGGTAACATTCATCGGGATTATTGCGCCCTTTCGAATGAATGCCGGAAAGTCCTCAAGTGTAAAGCTTAGCTTCTTAATCCCCTCGGTATACTGCTTTGTTTCGTCGAGAATGCTTATCCACTCGCCCTGAGGGAATAAAATCGTGCGCTCTTCCCCCTCTTCAAACATCGGCGCTACGAGTATGTCGTCACCCAAAAGATATATGTATTCGCCCGGCTGCGGACGCATTGTAGGCTTACCAAGCTCATACGAGTACGCCGCCTGACTGTAAATGTAAGGAATAAGCTGATGGTGCAGCAAAGTAAACCTTCTGTATGTTTCAAGCGTTTGCTCGTCATATGCCCAGGGACGGTGTTCGCCGCTCCCCCCGTTTTCCATTACCGGACAAAACGCGCCCAGCTGCGCCCACCTTATAAACACGTCCTTATATGTGTTCCCGTCGGACCTGAAGCCTCCTATATCCGAACCGTAGCTCACAAAGTTATAATTTGCGGAGGCAAACATATTATTCAGAGCGTGCTGCAGTCCTCCCCAATCGTTGTCATTATCGCCTACCCAGCCCGCGAAATTAACGTCACGGCTTGTAGAGACGAGCGGAAGACCTGCCCTAAGCAGCTGGTCATCAACGGGTCTTGCAGAAATAACCGTGTCATTGCCGAGCCTTGAACGGGTATATTCAAAAAAGTCACGGTAGCATTGGTCCTTATACTCTGACCAGGTTACTATATTACCGTCGTGTGCCGTGGCAGGCAATAAAAGCATAACATAAGGGTCCGTTCCGTCAACCTTCCAGCCGTCTATGCCCATATCGAGTATGTTGTCCATCTGACCGTGCCACCATTCGACGGCTTCGGGGTTCGTGTAATCGATAAAGGCGCCCTTGCCTCCCCACCACTTAACGGTTTTGCCGTTGCTTAAAAAATATCCCTTGTCCTTGCCCTCCTGAAAATTAGAGGCAGTATCGTTTATAACGCTCGTAGCCCACATTATGACCTTGATATCCATACTGTGAAATATGTCAACATACTCCCCTAAATCGGGATACCTTTCCGGGTCGGGAATAAACGTATTCGAATCGGTTGCCCAGGGGCGGTCTATTATAACCGCTCCAACAGGAATGCCGTTTTCAATAAAATCCGAGGCAAACCGGAGCGCCGATTCCTGCGTTCCTACATTTTCCCATACCCAGTGCTCATGTACCCACATAGGCCAATCAGGCGGCTCAAGAGTCGGTGCGGCCTCGTCAGTCTGCGACATAAAGCTTAAAAACGATGAGACGACGATACTCGCAACCATCACTATCCTCGCAAGCTTAAAAAAGATATCACCCATAATTGCGCCCCCTTAAAAATTCTTAAAAACGACCTCGCGCTATTTGTATATACCCTCCCGGCGCCATATACTGTTCATAAGCTCATATCTGTCAAGACTAAGTCCGGTATAAGCGCAGTTTGAGGTAGAGAAAATATAACCGTAGCCCTCCATCCCTTCCCGAAGAGAGCGGCGCACGTCAGCCTCGCACTGCTCCCTTGTGCCCGTTTGAAGCAGACCGCAGTTAACATTGCCTATAAGGCAGACCTTGTCTGAATAAAGCCGCCTCATTTCCTTCAGGTCCACACCGCCTTGCGGGTCCAGTGAATGAAGTGCGTCGGGCCCACACTGAACCATCTGGTCAGCTATAGGCATAATGTTTCCGTCCGTATGCTTTATGGAGTAATACCCCATAGAGCGGTAGCCCTCTAAAACCTTTTGCAGATACGGGGCTATAAACTCGGAAAACATTTCGGGAGTAAAGAACGGGTTTACATTGAAGCAATAGTCCGAGCAAAGCGCAAAGCCGTCAATAAGACCGGGATATTTAAGCATTTTTTCGGCGAAATCAAGCCTCATTTCAAGCCTTTCGCTCGCCTCTTTCTTTAAGCTTTCGCCGTCCTCATAGAGCCTTCTTGTAAACTCAAGCATATTTTCCCCGTTAGGCATACTGAAGGTCGGGTCGCCGTGCAGCATGAGAAAATACTCGTCACCCGATTTTTCCCGAATAGTCTCGAGTATTCTTACGATATTTTCAAAATCATTAGGGTTGGGATGAACAAAAATAGCACTGTGTCCGTATTTTTTCGCAACGTCTAAGAAGCTGTCCGCCATATCGGAAAGCTGCAGGCGTTTTTCTTTTTCGCTCATCTGATTCCACTGATTGTATCGCCTATGGTCCGGGTGTACCCTGCCGACAGCCTCAAGAGTCAGGTAAAACACAAGCTCAAACGTCGGAACATGTCCTTTTATCGGCTCTCTCCTTAAGGCCTTGATAAATCTTTGCTTTTCTGTCACAACAATCATCCTTTACAATTTATCGATGCGTCTAAAACCTCTCCAATATTACCTCTTATCATAAGATTCGCCTTTTTATCAAATCTTGTGGGGCTCATATTAATAATTACCAGACTCTCGCCCTTGAAATAATCGAGAAATGACGCCGCGGGATTTACCTCGAGCGAGGTCCCTCCTATTATAAGAGTGTCCGCACTCTCAATAGCATCAATCGCGTCCCCTACCGTTTGTCTGTCAAGACCCTCTCCGTAAAAAACAACATCGGGCTTTACTATCCCGCCGCACCTTAAGCATAGCGGAACCTCTTTGCTTTCTTGAATAAAATCAACTGTGTAATACTCATTACAGGACATACAGTAATTTCGCAAAAACGAGCCGTGAAGCTCATATACGGCCTTACTGCCCGCCTTAAAATGCAATCCGTCTATGTTTTGCGTAATTATCGCAAGCAGCCGTCCGTTATCCTCAAGCTTTTTAAGAGCATTATGCGCTTTGTTCGGTTTTGCATCGGGGAAAAGCATATTATCTTTATAAAATTCGTAAAACTCCCGAGGATTACTTAAAAAATAACCGTAGCTGAGCATGATTTCAGGCGACTCGGGTGTTTTCAGCTTGCCGCTGTAAAGCCCCGTCTGACTTCTGAAGTCCGGTATGCCGCTTTCCGTGGAAACGCCGGCTCCTCCGAAAAAGACTATTTTACTTGAGGCTTGAATTATCTTCGCAAGCTGTAATATTTCATTTGAGTATCGGTCTGTCAACAATACTCACCTCACGCTTCTTGCAGCCCTCCTGCTCGAATATCGTAATTGTATTAACACTATCAAGAAGCACCCCGGGAAGATACAGCGACCTTTGCGGTCCCTTTTCCCAATATCTGCCTAAATTAAAGCCGTTAATCCACACACAGCCCTTTTTAAAATTCCTCATATCAATATAGCAGTCGTCCTTTAAATCAGCCTTAAAGGAGCCTCTTAAAAAGCAAGGATATTCATCCGTATTCCCCAAAAACATAATGTTTTCGATATTGTCTAAGGGCAAGGTATATACATCCCAGCCTAAAACGAGCTGATAATCTATTGTTACCGCGCCGATTCCCTTTCGATCGTAAATTTTACGACCGAAGTTTACTCTGCCCATACCCTCTGTAAGTATATCAATACTGCATTTTTCTGAAAACTCGGGAAGCCTTATGGTAAAGCTTTCCGGTTTCATGCCCTTCTTCGGCTTTTCACTTCTGTCAAATTTACCGATGAATTTTCCGTCTGAATAAATATAGGCAATATCGTGTATCCCTTCGACAGTTAAGTCCGATTCGGGATAGCTTCCTATTATATCGGTGTGATAGAGTATATAGCCGAAGTTTTGCCCGTAATGCTCCATATAATGAGGGGAGCCGTCTCTGTAGCGTTTAGACAGAAGCTTAAAATTATCAAAGAACGAGGCGCTTTTTGTAAGCTCAACCCTCCCTATCTTTTGAAGCCTCGTTTCGGGCGGCAGCTCGCCCAATTCAATTTTCTGCTGCTTGTGCAGCTCTTGTCTGATTATATGATATTTCTCGGTATATCCGCCGTGCTCGCTGAGCGGTGCGTCGTAATCATAGCTCGTTATTGTGGGACAGTATGAATCATGGTAGTTGGCACCCGCATAAAAGTTAAAGTTTGTGCCGCCATGGAACATATAAAGGTTAAAGCTTGCGTCCTGTTCAAAGAACTGCCTTAAAGCCGTTCTCAGCTTTTCCGGGCTTGTTGTGTGATGCTTTTCTCCCCAATGGTCAAACCAACCGCACCAATACTCACCGCACATTTTCGGTTTATCGCTTTGAAACGGCTCGAGATTAGGGAACGCCTCATTAGGCTCTTCACTGAAATTGAGTGCTTTATATACATCGAGCAGCGTTCCGCCAGACAGCATATGTCGGCTTTGTCCGTCAGCGGTAAAAAGCATTACGTCAATACCGCATTCGGTTAATAAATCCTTTATATAAACGAGATAATCCTTATCGTTTGCGTAGCTACCATACTCGTTCTCAACCTGCATTGCGATAATATTGCCACCGTGGGTTATTTGAAGCGGGACAAGCTTTTTAAGCAGCACCTTGAAATAATCTGAAACATGCCTTAAATATTTCCTGTCATAACA
>CAZPPO010000139.1:2353-4927 GCA_964588475.1 uncultured Eubacteriales bacterium | reverse complement strand
TTACGGAATAGGTCAAATGCTCGTTATAATTATTACATCGTTATCAATACACATTGCCGGCACGCGTTATTGGCGAATAATTATCGCCTGCTGGGCTTTAATGCCCCTTATTAACTTCTTCATGTATCTTAAGGCGCGTTTCCCGAAACCAAGAAGCAAAAGTATAACGGTCACAAAAATCGGACAAGACCTTTTTAAGCCTCAGTTTGTACTTTGTATGCTGATCATTTTTTTCGGTGCCGGAGTTGAAAACACAATGGTTCAATGGAGTTCTGCTTATATGGAAAGGGCGATGGCGCTTCCGAAGCTTTTCGGAGATTCTTTGGGAATTTTAATGTTTGCCCTGATGCTTTCCCTTTGCCGCATACTGTTTGGAATTTCTGGCAATAAAATCAACCTTTCCGGTGCAATGCTTGTTTTTTCCGTCTGCTGCGTTTTTTGTTACGCGGCAATAGCGCTCACCTCTATTCCTGCTGTAGCACTTACAGCTTGCGCTCTTACGGGTTTTTTCTCAGCAATGCTGTGGCCGGGCTCCCTGCTGCTTGCAAATGAGTCACTTCCTCATTCGGGTGCATGGATTTTCGCGTTTTTGGCGTTTAGCGGAGACTTTGGAGCGGCATTTTGCCCGTGGTTTGCCGGACTGTTATCCGACAGAGCGGACAAAATACCCGTGCTCGTCAATATTGCAGAAGGCTTTACTTTGACAAACGAGCAGCTCGGGATGCGTTCGGGTATGGCTCTGTCAATGCTTTATCCGCTCCTAACGGCTTTTTTCATCTGTTTATATATCCGCTCGAGAAAGAAATCAGGAGAAATACTCTCCTGATTTCAATCTAAAATTTCTTCAATAATAAATCTCGGTCGTTTTTTTGACTCTAAATATATTTTTCCGATGTATTCCCCTACTATCCCGATTGAAAGCAGAGTCAGTCCTCCTGTCCCCCAAACGGATATTACAATGCTTGGCCAGCCCGCTACGGCATTCCCCGAGAAAAAAGAAACCAAGACATAGACAAGCATCGCAATGCTTGTTAAAAACACAAGGGCGCCCATTATTGTTATCAGCCTTATGGGTCTTATACTAAATGAGGTTATTCCCTCGAAAGCGAATGAGAGCATTTTTTTCAAAGGGTATTTACTTTCTCCGGCAAAGCGCTCCTTGCGCTCATAATAAACGAAGTCGCTCTTAAAGCCCAGCTGCGGAATGATTCCCCTAAGAAACAGATTGACCTCATCAAACTCAGATAATGCTTCTAACGCCCGCTTGCTGAGCAAACGGTAGTCGGCATGGTTAGGCACCGTGTTGGCCCCAAGGTATTTCATCACCTTATAAAAGGCCTCTGCGGAAAGCCTCTTGAAATGGGAGTCGTTTTTCCTCCCCTTTCGAACGGCATATACTATTTCAGAGCCTTCATGATATTTCTCTATCATCGCATCAACCGCGTTAATATCATCCTGCAGGTCCGCGTCCATCGAAATGACCATATCTGCTTTATCCTTAACAGCTAAAAGCCCTGCGAGAACAGCATTTTGGTGCCCGAAGTTTTTACTGAGCTTAATACCGCATAAGTACCGGCTTGCGGTATGAAGCTTTTGTATTATCTGCCATGTCAGGTCGTCAGAACCGTCGTTAACAAAAACAACACGGCTTTTTCCGGAAATGCTTCCCTGCGAAATAAGAGATTTTAATTTTTCAAGAAGCAGTCTCGCTGTCTCGGGAAGTACCTGTTGCTCATTGTAGCAAGGAACAATTACATAAAGTATATTTTCTCTCAGGGCAATCTCACCTACTTAAATACATCAAATGTATATTTTATATAATTTGCTAAATATAGCCATCTATTCGTACCGCCTGTATCATAACAGAAATTATAAATTTGTGCAAAACAGACTACCGAAGCAAGTAATAGCGACACCAGCATAAACACTTCAAAATACCTTTTTCCCCTTTTAGAGGTATTAGTAAACAAAATGAACACAATGCACAACGCTCCCAATATAAACGGCCAATAAATATCGGCAGCGTACCTTACCGCATAGCCGCTTTCCCAAATAGAGCAGATAACGGCAAGCGGCGAGATAACACAAAACATAATAAGCAGGAACATATCTCGCCTTCTCGTCTTTTCGGGCATCAGTCTGTATGCTCTGCCGATTGCAAAATAACCCCATGCCGGAAGAGCCTTGAAAAATATCCCTATTGCCAGCGCGTCGATATTAACGTTATCAACAAAGAAATACCCGTTTGTTGAAAGAAACTGAAAATCCGATGACACATAAGGGAACGAAGGAACAAAATACGGCGCGGCAAAAAGATAAGCAAACAAAGCTATAAAGACAAATTTTGTATGGAATTGGGCATTGATGAAATCATTAATAGTCAAGGAATATTGTATCCCGAAATCGAGAGGTGAGCCAAACCTTAAATAATTGTATCCCATCTGGATTAGGCCAAACACAAAGAAGGGAACAAGTGCAGAAAACAGAAACTTAAAATGGCTTTTACGTTCTTTTTTAAGCTCAAAAAATCCAAAAGCTATAAAAGCAAGCGCTGCTACGCTGTATACAGCCGTA
>CAZPPO010000139.1:0-2343 GCA_964588475.1 uncultured Eubacteriales bacterium | reverse complement strand
AAAAAAACACCGATGAAAGCATTATTCTGACGCAGGATATTTTGCCGCCGCCTATTATATTCGAAGTAATTAAAAAAAACGATCCTAAGCATACAAACGCAAAGCCCGCACTGATGCTTATTTCATAAAACAAAGGCCTGCTAATACAGTAAAATATTCCGCTTATAAGCTGGATGAGCAAAAGCCCGATAACAGCCATATTGCTTTGCAGAGCTTGAAATCTTCGCTGTGTCAACGCTATATATGTCTTTGACAAAAAATAAATTCCTATAAGTGAAAACAGTAACACGGCAATCTCGGTCGGGAAATAATATCCCGTTAAAAGATTATACGGCAAAAACAAAAGCAAAACAGGCGCAATACCGTAATATGAGTAATATTTACCGTTGTAAAGAAGATGATCCCATTTGTAATCTATATTGCTAAAATATCTCTGTGAATAATCATAAGGATTTTCAAGCCTCAAAAGCTCATCCGATACGTTGTCGTCAAGATAAAGTCTTCCTTGCTTAAAGGCATCTACAAGTTCTTGTGTGATTTGATTACCCTGGGCAGAAAAAAAATTTTCTAAGGAAAACCCTTGACGCAAAAATATTAAAAATATTGCAAGCATCATAAAAAATGCAGTTGAAATATAAATTGCACTCTTATACTCACCACTTTGATACAGTGGTTTTTTAAATTTTTTGTTGTTCAAAAAAAGGTAAGAGAATATGGCTGTGAGCAAGAAGAAAAGAACACGGGGAAAAGAAAAATTAAAAGGAATTTTTTCGTTTGCCGTAATTCCTTTTAAGGTGAAGTATTCACCCTCGTTAATTTGGAACGAAATCTTAAGAGCGTTGACGCTTCCCGAAAATTCACATTGCATATAGCAGCTGTCTTCAATTCCCCATAATACATCAACCTTTGCTCCTTTTGTACGAATAGCCTTCATAGTAGAGTCGGAATATCCGACATCTGCTGATATTTTTTTAGTATTGATACCCGGTTGAATATCAAATTTCAAGGTATGAATGGGATAGTTGATATCGGTTATCAGTACTGAACAATCGTTACCAATTGATTCAAAATTTTCACCGTCAAAGAACATACCCGTTATTTCTTTATCAGACAGGGGAATTTCACTTTCGTATGCTTTTTTCCCGAGCATATGCATGGAGGGCAGATTAAACAAAAACACTTCTACAAGTATTGTTACTATTAACGCCTTTATAATGAACAAGGCGGTTTTGCTAAACTCGCTTTTACCTTTACCGAATATACGCGAAAGCTTAATGAAAGCAATAATCAGGCAGGTGCTTAAAAAAAGAGTCACTAAAACGCCCGATATGTTTTTAACAAAGGATATGCCGGTAAAAGCCAAAACAAAACAAAGAAGCAAGCCCATTACAAGGGCATAATACAAATAATCGGTAGTTCCTTTACAGACAGGAGTACCGTATAACTGCTTAACTGATTTATAGGCAATAAATAAGAATGCTGTCAGGGTAAAAAACAAAATTACGAATTCCATTTAGCCTTCCTCATAGTAAATCGTTTGTAGGTCCTAAACCTCATCAAACATATCCGGATGCTGCGGCATTATAAGGTCTGTGACAATCGAGAAAACAAACTGTGCATAAGTGCCTTTATTTTCCTGTTTTTTTGTTTCGCCTTCGGCGTTGATGAGATAAAGGTATTTCAAGGTGTCTGGGCTTCTTTTATACTTCCCGTCAGCATTTTTTGTGCCGTCAAATTGTAAAACATAGTTGTTGTCCGATTCTTTACCGTCAAAATTCTCGGAATAAATTGCAACGAGCAAGTCCGGACTAACCTTATACTTTGATGCTACGGCTATAATGTATTTATTTTGAGGGTTATCCGTACAGACATTGTTACCGGTCTTACTGCCTAAAGCCGGAGGTGGCGGCAACGCTCTTTTTGACGTGCTCTTTGTAGATGACGCCTTACCAGTGTCATTATCCGAATTATTCTCCTTTTTGTTGCCATCCTCGGTCTTCGGAACAACAGAGGTCACAAAAATGAAGTCTCCGTCTTCATCTGTCTGTGTTACGCTATAGCTTTTACCGTTTTTGTCGACTGCCGTAACAATAATGATTTCGGTTAAATTTTCCTCATCGTCTGAATTTTTCACGGTAGTTGACTGGGCAACAAATTCTCCGTCTTCGCTAATTTCAATAAAAAGCGCCATAATAAGAGTAACAAGCGCAAGCGTGAAAAGCAGTATCGCTACCGTCAAAATTGATTTCCTTTTTTTATCTGAATTAAAGGCGGCCATAAATTGTCTCCAAGTTCTATATTAATGTTATTGTATCCCGAAAAACGATAATATTGTATCATATG
>CAZPPO010000138.1:0-4932 GCA_964588475.1 uncultured Eubacteriales bacterium | reverse complement strand
GCTGACATAATATCCATTCCTTTCTCGTTCTTTTATTAAAAATCAGGGTGCCTTTCCTGTCTTCTGTAGGCCTCCATTATTTCGGCAAAAATCTCCCCGTTTGAGGGGGGAGTCCAGGTAATTGCGTTTGCCCCCGACCGGATAGTCTGCTTGACGGTTTCGTCAGTAGGCCCTCCCGTTGCGATTATGGGTACCTCGGGAAAGCTTTGCCTTATTCTTTCTACAAGGGCTGCTGTGTTCTTAGCTGCGGAAATGTTAAGAATCTGCGCGCCCGCCTCAATTCTCGCGCCTATATCTTCAAGGTCGGAAACTACGGTGACAACTATCGGAATATCAATTTCCTTTGCTAAACGCTTTATTATCTCATTTTTTGTCGGGGCGTTTACCACCACTCCTATTGCTCCCTGAAACTCGGCGTGGGTACCAAGATTAATAACTCTTTGCCCCTGTGTAAGCCCTCCTCCTACACCTACAAATACAGGCACCTCGGCAGCCGCCATAATCGCGCTTGTAATTACAGGCTGAGGCGTAAAGGGATATACGGCTATTACCGCATCCGCGTTAGTGTTGCGTATAATGCTGACATCCGTGGAAAAAAGAAAGGACCTTATAGTCTTGCCGAAAATCCTTATTCCGGTGCAGCTTTGAATCGGCTCTGGAACTCTAAGCATAAACTTTCTGAGAGTCCCTTGAATTTCCGGAGTATTCATGCTTTTCATCCTTTACTTGAAGTTGAACGCAGCTTTAATGAATTTAAGAGTCTGCTCAACCACAAACTCATCGTCATCGAAAATATCCTCTTTGTTATAAACCTCATATCTTTTTTTGTAATAATCGCTCGCATATGAAAACTGAAGCGACATAAACAAGCTGTCAAGTAAAAACGCAAAAAACGCCGGGTCTATATCTGTTCTTACATCTCCCGTTTTTTGCCCGTCAATTATTGCCTTAGTATATATTCCCGCCGTTACTGCCTCCATTTCCTGAGCAAGTGAAAACAAAAGCAACGAGCTTTTTGATGCTGTAAGGACTGAGTAAAGCTTAATCAAATCCGGATGTTTTCGAGAAAAATCAATTAGCTCGCGGATTATTTTTTCTACCTTTATTATTACATCCTCATCCTTTGAATAAAGCTCGGACAAAAGATTTTCTAATCGTGACAGCCCTAAGTGAACAACCGTTATAAACATATCCTCTTTGCTGTCAAAATACCTGTATATCGAGCCGACGCTGATGCAGGCCCTTTTAGCTATTTTCTCAATAGAGGTATTTTCAAAGCCATATGATGCGAATTCATTGGTGGCCACAGCTAAAATCCTCTGCCGCTTTTCCTCGGGAATATTGTCAAAGGTCGGCTTGTGATGAGACGGTTTGATTGCGTCCATTTTCTTTCCTCTTTGTTGCTTTTATCTTTTTTTGATAATACCATACCTGCATTAGAATATCAAATTAATTTTTATCAATCAAATTCAGACAGATACTTAATTATTAGTTATTTTGTATCATATTTGTAATAATAAAAACGAATTCTTTATGAAATAATACAAACTTGTAATAAAAGGGTTACATTTTGTAACCTTTATGCTATACTGTTACTAAATAAAAATGTTGCGAAATTACTTTTTTCAGTTTTCTTTTAAGGAGTGGCTATTTTTGGAGTATTCAGAAAAGGAATTTACATTTGAGTCCTTCGGTGGACTTGGTGATATATATGCAAGAAGTCTCGTTCCCCAAAACGCTGCCGAAATTAAAGCCGTAATCCAGATAACTCACGGAATGGCAGAGCATACGGACAGATACTTAGAATTTGCCCGGTATCTTTGCAGCAGGGGCTTCGCGGTTTATATGCACGACCATCTCGGTCACGGTAAATCCGTAAGCTCTGACGAGCAACTCGGTTTTTTCGGTGAAAAGGAAGGCTATAAAACTCTTCTTGAGGATGTAAAGCAGCTCACCGACATAATCAGAAATGAAAATCAAGATAAAAAGATTATACTTTTCGGTCACAGTATGGGCTCATTCATAGCAAGAAGCTACTGTGAAAAGTACGGAAGGGAAATTGACGGTGCTATATTCTGCGGCACAAGCGGAGCGAATCCGGGTGCATCGGTTGGCAAAGCAATAGCAAATTATATTGCCAAGAGGAACGGCTCGCATTTTCGCTCGGAATTTATTAACTCTCTTGCGTTTTCATCATATAACAAGAGGATTAAGCCTCAAAGGACGCCGTTTGACTGGCTCACACGCGATGACAGGATAGTCGACAAATACATCGAGGACCCGAAGTGCGGCTTTTTGTTCACAGCCTCGGGCTACAGGGATTTGTTCGATATTTTGAGTTCTGTATCTAAAAGAACCTGGTATGCAAATGTACCTTATGCTCTCCCGGTTTTTCTTATTGCGGGCAACAGTGACCCTGTCGGAGCATACGGCAAGGGAGTAAAGGAAGTGGCAAAGCTTCTTCGGGATACGAACCACAGCGATGTTACATTAAAATTATATCCCGATTGCCGCCATGAGATTCTGAACGAACTCAATAAAGACGAGGTCTATTCCGATATCTGTGACTGGGTAGACAAGGTCTTATCAAAATAAACAATAAACGGAGAATTATATGAATACTTTATTGATTTATTATTCGCAGGATGAACAAATCCGTGAGCTTTGTGAAAGAGCACGTAGTGACGGAACACAGACTTTTGAAATACGCGAATATTTTGACCGCTCCGACGCTTATGTTGCGACAATCGGTTCATATTTAGCACTTTTAGGTAAAAACACCGCAATTAAAAAGGAAAAGCCCGACCTTAGCCTTTATGATACTGTTATCATCGCATGTCCTGTTTGGGCATTTAACCCTCCTCCCGCCGTAAACGCGTTTTTGCGTTCCTCTAATCTTAAGGGCAAAGAGGTAATAGGGCTGTTATTCCAAAACGGTTTTTCCGCGGCGGTCGCAAATGATGTTTTAAGAAAAAGAATATCTCTTGCCGGCGGCTCCTGCAAGGGCATTGTCAGCATTCCGAAAAAGGAATTGCTGAGTGAGGGCGAAACCCTCCTTAACTTTGCAATGAAAAGAGCCTATAGCTGAGTTGCCGTTCAGCTTCATCAGTAAAATATCCGGACGCGCTCCACTTTGAGCTGTCCGGATTTTTATTTATGCGTTTACGATTTTATTGTGACAAAGAAAATCCACACAGACCAGAACGATACACTAATGGGTGAACCATACGCAAAGCCTATATTGCAGATATAACTGTAGAACCATTCATCACTATCAGGATAATAAAACTCTCCTCGAACGGTAACTCTAAGGCCTCATTCGTCTGCTAATTTATCTGTTCATTTTCGCTTTTGCTTTTTGCCTACAGTTTTTATGTAAACATTGACAATACGTGCTTTTTAGTTTATATTCAATCTGTGAGGTGTATAAATAGTGACGATAGTGCCTTGTAGAAGTAAATGGGACTCAAAAATGACCGACCGTGAACGCTTTAATGCCCAAATGCATTACAGGGAAGCTGACCGCTCCTTCAATATGGAATTTGGTTACTGGTCTGAAAATTATACCGTCTGGAAAATGTTCGCCGACAATGGTATTAAAGGCGAAAGTCAGGCTAATAGGTTTTTTTCCTTTGACAGAATCGAAGCTATCGGCGGAAAATATTGGATGTCTCCGGGCTTTCCCGAAACCGTCATAAGCGATAACAAGGAATATAAGATATATCAGAATTCGGACGGTCTTCTTGCCGAGGTTAAGAAGGACGGCAAAAGCTCTATACCTCATTTTATGAAATCAAGCGTAGTTACGCCGGACGACTGGGCTAAGGTGAAAAAAGAACACTTTAATCCGAAGGATGAATCAAGAAAAATCAATCTTGAGCTGTTTAAGGCTATGCACTCCCCGCGCTCTGAGCGTGACTATCCCTTAGGCGTGCATTGCGGCTCGATGATAGGTAAAATCAGGGATATGCTCACCTTCGAGGGTATTTGCTATGCTATTTATGACTATCCTGATATGGTAGAGGATATGGTCGAAACCGTATGTGTGTTAGTTGAAAATGCTCTTGATGTGCTTTTGCCGCGTTTCGATTTTGATTATGCGAGCGGCTGGGAGGATATTTGCTATAACGGCGGCCCGATAGTGAGCGTCGAGTTTTTTAAGAATGTTGTAATGCCGCGATATAAGCGTATTAATAAAAAGCTTAAAAGCTTCGGTATCGATATATGGTATACCGACTGTGACGGTGACGTCAGACCTATAATGCCCTATTTCCTTGAAGGCGGGATAAACTGTCTGTTCCCGTTTGAGGTTAACTCCTGCGCTCACCCGTCCGAGCTTTTCGCCACTTACGGCAAAGAGCTTCGGATTATGGGCGGTGTTGACAAAATGAAGCTTGCAGCGGGCAGGGATGAAATTGATAAGTATCTGCACTCTCTTGTCCCTCTCGTAAAAAGAGGAGGATATATCCCGTTTTGTGACCACCGCTGCCCCCCTAACGTTCCCGAGCAGGACTATTTATATTATCTTGACAAGAAGAAGGAGCTTTTCGGTCAAATAAAAAGTTAAGCCGATTTGTAATGCGATGATTGACATCTCCCAATATGAAGGCGTGTTTCAGCACGCAGTACTGAAAACCTCCGATATTCCTTTTTCAGCCGAGGTTCTCAAGGCTTGTGAAGCGAATATGTGCGGGTACTACGGAAAGTCCTGGACCTGTCCTCCCGGCGTGGGAGAGCCAAAGCAGATAAAAAATGAAATTCAAAATGGATGAAAATTACTATGATGTTATAGTAGAAAAAAAGAATAATAAAAATACTTATATAAGAGTTAATGATGATTTAACAATACATGTAACAACATCATATTTTACTTCAAACAGATTTATAGAAAAATATGATGTTGTTACATGTATTGTAAAATCATCATTAACT